>NZ_KB898901.1:0-74325 GCF_000377925.1 Thioalkalivibrio sp. AKL12 | reverse complement strand
GCGATGGACACCTGGATTCCGGAGCCGGAGCGTGCCGTGGACGGCGCGTACCTGATGCCGGTGGAAGACGTGTTCTCGATCTCCGGTCGCGGCACCGTGGTGACCGGTCGTATCGAGCGCGGCGTGGTGAAGGTGGGCGAAGAGATCGAGATCGTCGGCATTCGCGACACGCAGAAGACCACCGTCACCGGTGTCGAGATGTTCCGCAAGCTGCTGGATCAGGGCGAAGCGGGCGACAACGTCGGCATTCTGCTGCGCGGCACCAAGCGTGACGACGTCCAGCGAGGTCAGGTGCTGTGCAAGCCGGGTTCGATCACCCCGCACACCCACTTCGAGGCCGAGGTGTACATCCTGGGCAAGGAAGAGGGCGGTCGTCACACGCCGTTTTTCAACGGGTATCGTCCGCAGTTTTACTTCCGCACGACGGACGTGACGGGTTCGGTGGAGCTGCCGGAAGGCACCGAGATGGTGATGCCGGGCGACAACGTGAAGATGACGGTGTCCCTGATCAATCCGATCGCGATGGAAGACGGTCTGCGCTTTGCGATCCGCGAAGGCGGCCGCACTGTGGGCGCCGGCGTCGTCTCCAAGATTATTGAGTGAACCAGATGGCTAACCAGCGCATTCGAATTCGTCTGAAGGCCTTTGATCATCGACTGATCGACCGTTCCGCGGCCGAGATCGTCGAGACTGCGAAGCGGACCGGCGCCCGAGTCAAGGGCCCGATCCCCCTGCCGACCAAGAGCGAGGCGTATACCGTCCTGGTTTCGCCGCACGTCAACAAGGACGCGCGGGACCAGTACGAGCTGCGCACGCACAAGCGACTGATGGATATCCTCGATCCGACCGACAAGACCGTGGATGCCCTGATGAAGCTGGATCTGGCTGCAGGCGTAAATGTTCAGATCAGGCTTAACTAACGTTAAATTTTCTGCCATACTATTGGGCTTTCCGTGGCCCGGCGGAATTTTCGCCGGGCCACGGCTTTAGGGCGCTTGTTAGCGCCGTCTGATACGGAAGGGGTTTTGTAATGGCTCTTGGACTCATCGGTCGCAAGCTCGGCATGTCGCGCGTCTTTACGGACGATGGCGTCTCTGTGCCGGTTACGGTGCTACAGGTGGACAACAATCGCGTGGTCCAGATCAAGCGCACCGAAGGCGACGGCTACAACGCGGTCCAGGTGACGGCGGGCTCGCGCAAGCCGTCCCGGGTAAGCAAGCCGGAGGCTGGGCACTACGCCGCGGCGTCGGTGGAGCCCGGGCGCGGTCTGTGGGAGTTTCGCGTCGACGAGACCGACCTCGAAGGCCTGGCTGCCGGTGATGCAATCACCGTCGACCGGTTCGAGGAGGGGCAGATCGTGGATGTGACCGCTCAGAGCAAGGGCAAGGGTTTCCAGGGTGCCGTGAAGCGTCACAACTTCCGCACCCAGGATGCGACCCATGGCAACTCGCTGGCGCATCGCGCTCCGGGTTCCATCGGTCAGAACCAGAGCCCGGGCCGTGTGTTCAAGGGCAAGAAGATGGCCGGGCACATGGGCGCCGAGCGCAAAACCATCCAGAACCTCAAGGTGGTGCGCGTCGACGCTGATCGCAGCCTGGTCCTGGTTCAGGGTGCCGTGCCGGGCGCGCCGAGTACCGACGTGATGATTCGTCCGGCCGTGAAGGCGAAGGGTTAAAACAATGCAAGTTACGACTGCCGATACCGGGGCCAGCGTGGAGCTGTCCGCCACCTGCTTTGAGCGGGATTTCAATGAACCGCTGGTGCATCAGAGCGTCGTGGCTCAGCTGGCCGGCGCCCGCAGCGGGACCCGTGCCCAGAAGACCCGGGCCCAGGTCAGTGGCGGCGGCATCAAGCCGTTCCGCCAGAAAGGGACTGGGCGCGCTCGCGCTGGTACGATTCGCAGCCCGCTGTGGACGGGTGGCGGCAAGGTGTTCGCTGCGCGCACTCAGGATTTCTCGCAGAAGCTGAACAAGAAGATGTACCGCGCCGCTATGGCGTCCATCCTCTCCGAACTGCTGCGGCAGGATCGCCTGAAAGTGGTCGCTGCATTCGCCGTCGAGTCGGGCAAGACCCGTGACGGCATTGCCAAGCTCGGCGAGCTCGGCCTGGAGCGGGGGCTGGTGGTGCTGGCCGAGGATGACGCGATGACCGAACGTGCGTTGAGCAACGTCCCGCACGTGGATGTGATCGATGTGAGCGGTGTCAATCCCGCCAACCTGGTCGGGGCCGATACGGTCGTGATTACGGAAGGCGCCATCCGCAAGCTTGAGGAGTGGCTGGCATGAATTCGCGTCTGATGCAGATTATTCAGGGTCCGGTGGTGTCGGAGAAGTCGACCAACGCCGGCGAAGTGGGGCAATACGTGTTCCGTGTGCTGCCGGATGCGGACAAGGCCGAGATCAAGGCCGCGATCGAGAAGCTGTTCGAGGTTCGGGTGGAGCACGTGCGCACATTGAACCAGCAGGGCAAGAACAAGCGCTTCGGTCGCATGTTCGGGCGTCGCAACCACTGGAAAAAGGCCTATGTGGCCCTCGCTGAAGGCGAGAGCATCGACATGGGTGAAGGAGAACAGGTCTAGTCATGGCGATTATCAAGACCAATCCGACCTCTGCCGGGCGCCGTCACGCGGTGAAGATCCGCGGCGAGGGTCTGCACAAGGGGGCGCCGCACGCGGCGCTGCTCGAAAAGCAGACTCGCTCGGGCGGCCGCAACAACGCCGGCCGCATTACCACGCGGCACGTCGGTGGTGGCCACAAGCAGCGCTACCGCATCGTTGACTTCAAGCGGAACAAGGACGGCGTTCCAGGCAAGGTCGAGCGGCTGGAGTATGATCCGAACCGCAGCGCTCATTTGGCGTTAGTACTGTACTCTGACGGCGAACGCCGGTACATTATTGCGCCCCGCGGGCTGAAGCAGGGTGATGCCGTGACTAGCGGCTCGCAGGCGCCGATTCGCGTGGGTAACGCGATGCCGCTGCGCTCCATTCCGGTGGGTACGGTGATTCACTGCATCGAGATGAAGCCGGGGAAGGGAGCGCAGATTGCGCGGTCCGCCGGCGCTTCGGCCCAGGTCGTGGCACGTGAAGGCGCACACGCGACGATTCGCCTGCGCTCCGGTGAGATGCGCCGCATCCAGTCCGAGTGCCGGGCCACGATCGGCGAAGTCGGTCACAGCGAGCACAGCCTCAAGAAATTCGGGAAGGCCGGTGCCAAACGCTGGATGGGTGTCCGCCCAACCGTGCGTGGCACCGCGATGAACCCGGTCGACCACCCGCATGGTGGTGGTGAAGGTCGCAACTTCGGGCGTCACCCGGTGACCCCGTGGGGCCGCCCGACCAAGGGTTACAAGACCCGCAACAACAAACGTACCGACGGCATGATCGTGCGTCGGCGCAAGAAGTAACGGAGTGCCAGCATGCCGCGTTCACTGAAGAAAGGCCCGTTCGTCGATCATCACCTTCGCAAGAAGGTGGATGAGGCGCTCGAGAAGAACGATCGGCGTCCGATCAAGACCTGGTCGCGCCGCTCGATGATCATCCCGCAGATGGTGGGTCTCACCCTCGCGGTACACAACGGGCGTCAGCATATTCCGGTGCTGGTCAACGAAAACATGGTCGGCCACAAGCTGGGCGAGTTTGCGTTGACGCGGACCTTCAAGGGTCACATCGCCAACAAGAAGTCGCGCTGAGGACGAACGATGGAGACGATTGCAAAACTGCGCTACGCGCGCATCTCGCCGCAGAAGACGCGGCTGGTCGCCGACCAGGTTCGTGGTATGCGGGTGGAAGAGGCTCTGAACGAGTTGACTTTCAGCCCCAAAAAGCCGGCAGCGATTGTAAAAAAGGTGCTGGAGTCCGCGATTGCCAATGCGGAGAACAATGACGGTGCAGACATCGACGAGCTGCGCATCTCGCGCATCCAGATCGACGAAGGCCCGGTTCTCAAGCGCATGCAGGCGCGAGCCAAGGGTCGCGGCAACCGCATCATGAAGCGCACTAGCCACATTGTAGTGGGCGTGAGCGAGAAGGGAGCGAACTAACCATGGGTCAGAAAGTACATCCAACCGGCATCCGGCTGGGCATTTCTCGCCCGTGGTCGGCGACCTGGTACGCAGACGGTCGCGAGTTTGGTGAAACGCTGAACAACGACATCAAGCTGCGCACGTTTCTGCAGAAGAAACTTGCCCACGCGTCGGTCAGCCGAATCACCATCGAGCGTCCCGCCAAGGCCGCGCACATCACGATTCACACGGCACGTCCGGGGATTGTGATTGGCAAGAAGGGCGAGGACATCGAGAAGCTGCGCCGCGAAGTGGCAGCCGAGACGGGCCTGGAGCAGGGCAACGTCAAGATCAATATCGAAGAGGTGCGCAAGCCCGAGATCGAAGCCCAGCTGGTCGCGGAAGGTATCGCCCAGCAGCTTGAACGCCGGATTATGTTCCGTCGTGCGATGAAGCGCGCCGTGGGTAATGCGATGCGCCTGGGTGCCCAGGGCATCAAGGTGCACGTGGCCGGTCGTCTCAATGGCGCCGAGATCGCGCGTTCCGAGTGGTACCGCGAAGGCCGCGTGCCGCTGCACACCCTGCGTGCGGACATCGATTACGGTTTCGCCGAGGCGCGTACGACCTACGGGATCATCGGCGTCAAGGTGTGGATCTTCAAGGGCGAAGTTTTCGGCCTGGAACCGGTCGAAGGGACGCGCGCTGCGGCCAACGCGAGCTAGGACATAGACCATGTTGCAGCCAAAAAGAACCAAATTCCGCAAGCAGTTCAAGGGCCGGAACCGGGGCATGGCCTCCACCGGCGCCAAGGTCAGCTTCGGCGAGTACGGCCTTCAGGCCGTGGAACGCGGTCGCATTACCGCGCGCCAGATCGAGGCGGCGCGGCGTGCGATGGTGCGTCACATCAAGCGTGGCGGGAAGATCTGGATCCGGGTATTCCCGGACGTCCCGGTCACCAAGAAGCCGCTTGAAGTGCGCATGGGCAAGGGCAAGGGCGGTGTCGAGTACTGGGTCTGCAAGATCCAGCCCGGCCGCGTGCTCTACGAGATGGAAGGTGTGCATGAAGACGTTGCGCGTGAGGCAATGCGTCTGGCCGCCGCCAAGCTCCCGGTCAAGACGGTGTTTACCCGTCGGCAGGTGATGTGATGAAAGCAGAAGAGCTCAGAAAGAAGTCGGACGGCGATCTGGACCAGGAGCTGGAAGCGCTCTACAAGGAACAGTTCGGCCTTCGCATGCAGAAGTCGGTCGGGCAGCTTGCGCGCCCGGATCGTGTCGGCAAGGTGCGGCGCGAGATCGCGCAGATCAAGACGCTGATGAATGAACGTAGAAGGGCAGGTTAAGACAATGACCGAAGAAGGTTCCAGGACTCAGCGTTCCGTCGTCGGGCGCGTGATTAGCGACAGGACGGACAAGACCCGCACGGTTCTTGTCGAGCGTCGCGTCCGTCATCCGCTGTACGGGAAGTTCATTCGTCGCAGCACGAAACTGCACGTCCATGACGAAGAAAATGTATCGCGCATGGGCGATCGGGTTCGTATCCGTGAATGCCGGCCGATTTCCAAGCAGAAGCATCATGCCCTGATCGAAGTGGTCGGGCAGGACGCTCTCTGAATCGGCTGCCAGGAGATAAGTCATGATTCAAATGCAGACCGTGCTCGAGGCCGCCGATAACAGCGGTGCCCGACGCATCCAGTGCATCAAGGTGCTGGGCGGGTCGCACCGCCGGTACGCCCGGGTGGGCGACGTCATCAAGGTGAGCGTCAAGGATGCGATCCCGCGAGGCAAGGTGAAGAAGGGCGATGTCTATGACGCCGTCGTGGTGCGCACGGCCGCGGGCGTGCGCCGTGCGGATGGATCGCTGATCCGCTTCGACCGCAACGCCGCGGTCCTGCTGAACAACCAGCACCAGCCGATCGGCACCCGTATCTTCGGGCCGGTGACGCGTGAACTGCGAGGGGAGAAGTACATGAAGATTATCTCCCTCGCCCCGGAAGTGCTGTGAGGACGTGATGAACAAGATTCGCAAAGGCGACGATGTCGTCGTGATTTCTGGCAAGGACAAGGGTCGCCGGGGCACCATTATCAAGGTCCTCGATGGCAAGGTTCTGGTTCAGAACATCAACATGGTGAAGAAGCATCAGAAGCCGAACCCGCAACAGGGCGTCGGCGGTGGGATCATCGAGAAGGAAATGCCGATCGATGTGTCCAACGTGATGGTCTTCAACCCAGCAACCGACAAGGGTGATCGCGTGTCGTTCAAGACCCTGGAAGACGGCCGTAAGGTGCGGGTCTTCCGCTCGAACGGCGAAGTCGTGGACGCATAACGCGGGACGGACGGTTTTATGGAACGCTTGAGAGAAGAATACGAATCCACGGTGAAGCAGGCCCTGCGCGAGCAGTTCAGCTATGCCAACGTGATGGAAATCCCGCGTGTCACCAAGGTGACCCTGAATATGGGTCTGGGTGATGCCGTCGCGGACAAGAAGGTGATCGAGCACGCGGTCAGCGACATGACGGCCATTGCCGGGCAGAAGCCGGTCGTGACCAAGGCGCGCAAGTCGATCGCCGGGTTCAAGATCCGCGATGACTATCCGATCGGCTGCAAGGTCACCTTGCGCCGGCGGCAGATGTACGAGTTCCTGGATCGCCTGATCAGCGTAGCGCTGCCGCGCGTGCGGGACTTCCGCGGGTTTTCCGCGAAAGCCTTCGATGGCCGTGGCAACTACAGCATGGGCATCAAGGAACAGATCATCTTCCCGGAGATCGATTACGACCGTGTCGACAAATTGCGCGGCATGGACATCACGATTACCACCAGTGCAAGAACGGACGCGGAAGCCAAGGCCCTTTTGGAGGCCTTCCGATTCCCGTTCCGGCAGTAACCGAGGTAGGCGCACATGGCAAAGACATCGATGCTCGAACGCGAGAAAAAGCGCGAGCGACTGGTCAACAAGTACGCGGCCAAGCGGGCCGAACTGAAGGCGATCCTGGTCGACGAGACCAAGTCGTCCGAAGAACGCCTGGCGGCCATGCATGCGCTGCAAAAGCTGCCGCGTGATTCCGCGCGCGTTCGGCAGACGAACCGGTGCGGCGTCACTGGTCGGCCGAAAGGCTATTACCGCCGGTTTGGCCTGGGGCGCAACAAGCTGCGCGAACACGCCATGAAGGGCGAGATTCCGGGCCTGCGCAAGGCGAGCTGGTAAGGAGATTTGAACCGATGATGACCGATCCGATTTCCGACATGCTCACCCGTGTTCGCAACGCCCAGCGTGCGAACAAGGAGCAGGTCGCCATTCCTTTCAGCAAGGCCAAGGAGCGTATCCTTAAGGTCTTCGCCGATGAGGGTTTCGTAGGCGACATCCTGGTCGAGGGTGAAGTTGCCCAGAAGAAACTGGTGGTGAAGCTGAAGTACTTCGAGGGACGGCCGGTCATCGAGACCGTCGAGCGCATCTCGCGTCCGGGCCTGCGGATTTATCGCGGCAAGGACGAGCTGCCGCGAATTAACGCCGGTCTCGGGGTTGCCGTGGTCTCCACGCCACAGGGTGTCATGAGTGACCGCGCTGCCCGGGCCGCAGGCCAGGGCGGCGAAGTCCTCTGCAAGATTTACTGAGGAATCAGCCATGTCGCGCATTGCAAATCTGCCGATCAAGCTGCCGAACGGCGTCTCCGTCGAGCAGTCGGAAAGCGAGATCAAGATCAAGGGTCCGAAGGGCGAGCTACAGCTCACCTGCCCCGAAGCCGTGATCGTTACCGTCGAGGACGGGGTGGTTCGAGTGAAGGCCACGGAGAACGCGAAGAATGTCGCGTTGGCGGGTACTATTCGGGCACTCCTGGGCAATCATGTCCACGGGGTCAGCGAAGGGTTCGTCCGGGCGCTCGAGTTGGTCGGCGTCGGCTATCGCGCCCAAATGCAGGGCGCGAAGCTGAACCTGACGCTCGGGTATTCGCATCCGATCGACTTCGACATTCCGGAAGGCGTGACGGTGGAGACACCGACCCCGACCGAGGTCGTGGTCAAGGGAACGGATCGCCAGAAGGTGGGCCAGGTGGCAGCGAATATTCGCGCCTTCCGCCCGCCGGAGCCCTACAAGGGCAAGGGCGTGAAGTACAAAGACGAGCGCATCGTGCGCAAAGAAGCCAAGAAGAAGTAGGTAGGCACCAGTGGACAAGAAAGAGGCCAGACTTAAGAGGGCGCGGCGCGCACGGTTCAAGATCCGTGAGCTGGGGGTGCATCGTCTCTGTATCCACCGGACGCCGCGCCACATGTACGCGCAGATCATTGCCCCCTCGGGCGACGCGGTGCTTGCCGCGGCGTCGACCGTGGAGAAGGATCTGAAGAATGCCGGGGGTTCCACCGGCAACGCCGAGGCCGCCGCCCGCGTGGGCCAGGCCATCGCGGAGCGTGCGCGCAAAGCAGGGATCGAACAGGTCGCGTTTGACCGCGCGGGTTTTCGTTATCACGGACGGGTGAAGGCACTTGCCGACGCCGCCCGTGAAAGCGGCCTGCAGTTCTAGTCAAACGCGATTGAGCGGAGAGAGAAATGGCACGTAACGATGTAAGCGAAGCGCAGGACGGCCTCCAGGAAAAGCTGATTGGCGTCAACCGCGTTGCGAAGGTGGTCAAGGGCGGCCGGCAGTTCCGGTTTGCCGCACTGACCGTCGTCGGTGATGGCGAGGGACGAGTCGGATACGGATACGCGAAGGCGCGCGAGGTGCCGGCGGCCATTCAGAAGGCAATGCAGCAGGCGCGCATGGAAATGCGCAATGTGTCGCTGAACGAAGGCACGCTGCACTATGCGGTGAACGGGCATCATGGCGCGGCCAACGTCTACATGCAGCCGGCTTCTGAGGGTACCGGGATCATCGCCGGGGGCGCGATGCGCGCAGTGCTCGAAGTAGCGGGCGTGCGTAACGTGCTGGCAAAGTGTGTCGGTTCGCGCAACCCCATCAACGTCGTGCAGGCGACCATCGACGGGCTCACCATGGTGAACTCGCCGGAACGGGTTGCGGCCAAGCGCGGCAAGTCCGTCGACGAAGTGAAGAGCTAAGCCATGAGCAAGCTGAAACTGACACTGGTACGCAGCACCGCCGGCCGTATCGCCACGCACAAGGCGTGCGTGCGTGGACTCGGGCTGCGCAAGACCCACAGCAGCGCGATCATCGAGGCCACGCCCGAGAACATGGGCATGGTCAAGAAGGTCTCGTACCTGCTGAAGGTAGAGGAAGTCTAATCATGCGACTGAATAACATTTCCAGCCCCGACGGTGCCCGCAAGCCGGCGAAGCGCGTCGGTCGGGGGATTGGCTCCGGTCTGGGCAAGACCGGCGGCCGCGGCCACAAGGGCCAGAAGTCTCGCTCGGGTGGTTACACGAAGGTCGGGTTCGAAGGCGGCCAGATGCCGCTGCAGCGTCGCCTGCCCAAGGTGGGCTTCCGCTCGCGCAAGCAACAGTATTCGGCCGAAGTGCGTCTCAGCGAACTGGCCAAGGTCGACGGCGACGTGACCCTGGACACCCTGAAGGCTGCGGGCGTCGTGCGCAGCGATGCGCAGAGCGCCAAGATCTTCGCCTCCGGTGAAGTCTCGAAGGCCTGTGCCGTGAAGGGCGTGGGCGTCACCAAGGGCGCGCGGGCGGCGATCGAAGCCGCTGGCGGGAGCGTTGAGGCCTAAATAATGGCACGTGGAGCGACAGCACGTTCCGGTGGCGGGCTCACCGGTTTTACCGAGTTACGCCAACGCCTGCTGTTCGTTCTGGGTGCCCTGGTGGTGTACCGGATCGGTACATTCATTCCGGTGCCCGGTATTAACCCGGTGGCCGTCTCGCAGTTCTTCGAACAGCAAAGCGGGACCATCCTGGACATGTTCAACATGTTTTCCGGGGGGGCGCTGGAGCGCCTGTCGATCTTCGCCCTGGGGGTGATGCCGTACATCTCGGCCGCCATCATCATGCAGCTTCTGGCCGCGACCGTTCCGGCGCTCCAGCAGTTGAAGAAAGAGGGCGAACAGGGACGGCGCAAGATTACGCAGTACACGCGCTACGGGACCGTGGCGCTCGCGCTGTTCCAGAGTATCGGGATCGGGATTGCCTTGAATGGTCAGACCATCCAGGGGATGCCGATGGCCCTGAACCCGGGCCCGATCTTCATCTTCACCGTTGTGGTCTCGCTGGTGACGGGGACGCTGTTCCTGATGTGGCTGGGTGAACAGATTACTGAGCGCGGCATTGGCAACGGGATCTCGATCATCATCTTCGCCGGTATCGTCGCAGGGCTCCCGGGTGCGATTGGCGGAACCCTGGAGCTGGCCCGTACCGGTGAACTGGCCGCGGCATTCGTGGTGATTCTGATCGTCCTGGCCCTGGCGGTGACTGCCTTCGTGGTGTTCGTCGAGCGCGGGCAACGCCGAGTGACGATCAATTACGCCAAGCGCCAGGTTGGAAGGAAGATGGTCGGTGGCCAGTCCTCGCACCTGCCGCTGAAGCTGAACATGGCCGGGGTGATCCCGCCGATCTTCGCGTCGAGTATCATTCTGTTCCCGTCGACGTTGGGGCAGTGGTTCGGCCAGGCTGAAGGGATGGACTGGCTGCGCGAGATCTCGACGACGCTGGCCCCGGGACAGCCGCTGTACGTGATGTTCTATGCGGCCGCGATTATTTTCTTCTGCTTCTTCTATACCGCGCTGGTGTTCAATTCACGCGATACGGCGGAAAATCTGAAGAAGCAGGGCGCCTTCATTCCGGGGATCCGGCCAGGTGTCCAGACCGAGAGATTCATTGACGGGGTCATGACTCGACTGACGGCGGTGGGGGCGGTGTACATCACCGCAGTGTGCCTGCTGCCGGAGTTCCTGATCCTGTATTGGAACGTGCCCTTCTACTTTGGCGGGACCTCGCTTCTGATCATCGTGATCGTGGTGATGGATTTCATGGCGCAGTTGCAGTCGCATCTGGTGTCCCACCAGTACGAAGGCTTGATGAAGAAAGCGAATCTGAAGGGTTTCGGCGGGACCGGGATCCGCTAGACCAGGAGAAAGACCATGAAGGTACGTGCATCTGTAAAGCCGATGTGCCGGAACTGCAAAGTCATTCGGCGTAATGGCGTGGTCCGGGTGATCTGTTCCGACGCCCGCCACAAGCAGCGTCAGGGCTGAAGCTTGGCGTAACGCATAATCATTGCTACTATAGCCGGCTTTGCCGGATTTTGATGGAGAAGTTGGATGGCTCGCGTCGCTGGAATCAATATTCCTGACCAGAAGCACACGGTAATCGCGCTGACCGCGATCTATGGCATTGGCCCGACTCGGGCCGGGCTGATCTGCGATGGGGCGGGTGTGCGTCGGGACATCAAGGTGCGGGATCTGACGGATGCCGAAGTGGATGCTCTGCGCGCCCAGATCGACAAGATTCCCGTGGAAGGGGATCTGCGCCGGGAAGTCAGCATGAACATCAAGCGATTGATGGATCTGGGCTGCTACCGTGGCGTGCGCCACCGTCGCGGCCTGCCGCTGCGCGGTCAGCAGACGCAGACGAATGCACGCACCCGAAAGGGCCCGCGTCGCCCGATTCGCAAGTAATCAGACTGGGATCTCAGGTACATGGCACAAGCGCAAACACGGACCAAGAAAAAGGTCCGCAAAAATATCGCCGAGGGCGTGGCTCATGTGTACGCCACGTTCAACAACACGATCATCACGATCACCGACCGGCAGGGGAACACGATCAGCTGGGCCACCTCCGGTGGTTCGGGCTTCCGTGGTTCCCGCAAGTCGACACCGTTCGCCGCGCAGATCGCGGCCGAGCGCGCCGGGACGACAGCGGCCGAACACGGCGTGAAGAATCTCGACGTGATGGTGCGGGGCCCGGGTCCGGGTCGCGAGTCGGCGGTACGTGCGCTGAACAATGCCGGGTTCAAGATCACGAACATCAGTGATGTAACCCCGATCCCTCACAACGGCTGCCGGCCGCCCAAGAAACGCCGCGTTTAAGGCTGGAGTTGAAGAATGGCTCGTTACATTGGACCGAAATGCAAGTTGAGTCGCCGTGAAGGCGTGGACCTGGGCCTGAAGAGCGGGGTCCGTGCGCTGGAAACAAAGTGCAAGCTCGACAAGCCGCCGGGTCAGCACGGTGAACGCCGTACTCGCCTGTCGGACTACGCCGTGCAGCTGCGCGAGAAGCAGAAGCTTCGCCGCATCTACGGGGTGCTGGAAAGGCAGTTCCGCAACTATTACAAGAAGGCCGCTCAGCGCAAGGGCTCGACGGGTGAGAACCTGCTGAAGCTGCTGGAAGGTCGTCTGGATAACGTGGTGTACCGCATGGGCTTCGGCTCCACCCGCTCCGAAGCGCGCCAGCTGGTTGCGCATCGTGCGATCCAGGTGAACGGCCAGGTGGTCAACATTGCGGCCTACCAGGTGCAGCCGTCCGACGTGGTTACGGTCCGGGAGAAGGCGCGCAAGCAGGTGCGCATCCAGGACTCGATGACGCTGGCCGAGCAGACCGGGTTCCCGAGCTGGATCGAAGTGGACACCAGCAAGTTCGAGGGTACGTTCAAGGCGGTCCCGGATCGTTCGGATCTGCCTGCGGACATCAACGAGTCGCTCGTCGTCGAGCTGTACTCGAAGTAATCGTTTTTCGGCCTGGCGCCAGGAGTCACAATGCAGTCGAACGAACTGGTCAAGAAACAGCAGATCGAGGTCGAGGCCGAGAATCGGAATCAGGCCAAGGTCGCCCTCGAGCCGCTGGAACGCGGCTTCGGCCACACCCTGGGCAATGCCCTGCGACGTGTGTTGCTGTCTTCCATCCCGGGTGCCGCCATTGTCGAGGCCCGGATTGAAGGCGTGCTGCACGAGTACACCACCATCGAAGGGGTACAGGAAGATGTCGTCGACATCCTGCTGAACCTGAAGGGTGTTGCGCTGCGTATGCACAGCCGCGACGAGTCCACGCTGACCCTGAGGAAGAAGGGTCCGAGCGTGGTGACGGCCGGCGACATTCAGGTCGACCATGATGTCGAGGTGGTGAACCCGGAACACGTGATCGCGACGATCACCAAGAACGTGGATCTGGACATCACTCTGACGGCTCGCGCGGGTCGCGGGTACGAACCCGTCAGCACGCGTCGGCAAGCCGAGGGTGGGGATGACACGGGTATTGGTCGACTGTTGCTGGACGCCAGCTTCAGCCCGATTCGCCGCGTGTCCTATCGCGTCGAAAGCGCGCGTCTGGCCCAGCGGACCGATATGGATCGCCTGGTGCTAGAGCTCGAAACCAATGGTGCGATCGCCCCGGATGACGCCGTGCGGCAAGCCGCGACGATCCTCCAGGGCCAGCTGGCGCCGTTCGTGGGCTTGCAAGAAGAGTCGGCCGAAGTGGCGGGTGCCGTGGGTGGCGCGATCGATCCGGTGCTGCTGCGTCCGGTGGACGAGCTGGAACTGACGGTGCGTTCGGCCAACTGCCTGAAGGCCGAGAACCTGTACTACATTGGGGATCTCGTCCAGCGCACCGAGGTCGAGCTGCTGCGTGCGCCGAACCTCGGCAAGAAGTCGCTGACTGAAATCAAGGACACGCTGGCGACCCACGGGCTGTCGCTCGGCATGCGTCTCGAGAACTGGCCGCCGCCGGGTCTGCGCGACGACAACGAGTAATCACGGCGCCCCGCGCCCATCGTTTTTTAGAGGAAGCCTCTCATGCGTCATCGTCATTCCGGCCGTCAGCTTGGCCGCAACAGCTCGCACCGCAAGGCCACGTTTCAGGCCATGTCCGTGGCCCTGTTCCGGCACGAACTGATCAAGACCACGCTGCCCAAGGCGAAAGAGCTGCGTCGCGTCGCCGAACCGCTGATCACGCTGGCCAAGGAAGACAGCGTTCACGGTCGTCGGCTGGCGTTTGCCCGTCTTCGCGACAAGGAGATTGTGGGCAAGCTGTTCGCCGAACTGGGTCCGCGCTACCAGGCGCGGCCCGGTGGCTACCTGCGGATCCTGAAGTGCGGCAACCGCGCGGGTGATAATGCCCCGATGGCCTACGTTGAACTCGTGGATCGTCCGGAACTGGATGCCGGAGAAGGCGAAGCCGCCTGAGGGTCCGTCGCCAGAGGAAAGCGCGCTCGCAGGTTGAGCGCTCGGAAAGCCGGCCTTGGGCCGGCTTTCTTGCGTCTGGGTAACGGCGAATTTAGAAAGAGAGAGGGAAGCGCGGTCTGTGGGGACGGTGCGCAGGCGGGCAGCCCGTGGAGATGGAAAGGGCCGCGGGTCGTTAACCGTTGGCGGCGTGGGAAGAGCTTGCGGCGGGGAGCAGCGGTGCAAGGAACTGCCCGGTGTGGCTGTGGGCTGTGGCGGCCACCGCTTCGGGGGTGCCTGCCACGAGGAGTTCACCGCCGCCGCTGCCGCCTTCCGGGCCGATATCGATCAGCCAGTCGGCGGTCTTGATGACGTCGAGGTTGTGCTCGATCACGACGATGGTATTGCCATGGTCGCGGAGGCGGTGGAGCACGCGCAGGAGCTGGGCGATATCCTCGAAATGGAGGCCGGTGGTCGGCTCGTCGAGGATGTAGAGCGTACGACCGGTATCGCGCTTGGAGAGCTCCCGGGCGAGCTTGATGCGCTGGGCCTCGCCACCGGAAAGGGTGGTGGCATTCTGCCCCAGCTGGATGTACGACAGGCCCACCTCCATCAGCATCTCGAGCTTGCGGTGGATCACCGGTACCGGCTGGAAGAAGTCGAGGGCCTCTTCGACGGTCATCTCCAGGACTTCGTGGATATTCTTGCCCTTGTAGCGCACGTCCAGGGTCTCGCGGTTATAGCGATGGCCCTTGCAGACGTCGCAGGGGACGAAGACGTCCGGGAGGAAGTGCATTTCCACCTTGATCACGCCATCGCCCTGGCAGGCCTCGCAGCGCCCGCCACGGACGTTGAACGAGAAGCGCCCGGGCTTGTAGCCGCGCGAGCGGGCCTCGCCGGTTGCGGCAAACAGTTCGCGTATGGGCGTAAACAGGCCGGTATAGGTGGCCGGGTTGGAGCGCGGGGTACGCCCGATCGGGCTCTGGTCGATGTCGACCACTTTGTCGATCAACTCCATCCCGTCGATGCGGTCGTGATCCTCGATGTGGTGGCGCCCGCCATGGAGGGCGGTGGCGACGGCCGGGTACAGGGTGTTGTTGACCAGGGTGGACTTGCCGGAGCCCGAGACCCCGGTCACGCAGGTGAACAGCCCGGTGGGGAAGGCGAAATCACCGCCCTTCAGGTTGTTGCCACGCGCGCCGATTACGCGGATCTCGCGCTCCGCGTCGGGCTGGGTCCGCTGGTCCGGCACCGGGATGGAGCGGGTGCCGCGCAGGTATGCGCCGGTGAGGGAATCGGGATGATTCGCGACCGCCTCCGGGGTGCCCGACGCCACAATGCGGCCGCCGTGGCGACCCGCGCCGGGGCCGATGTCCACGACATAATCGGCTTGGCGGATGGCATCCTCGTCATGCTCCACCACGATGACCGTGTTGCCGAGGTCGCGCAGGTGGCTCAGGGTCTTCAGCAGGCGTGCGTTGTCGCGCTGGTGCAGCCCGATTGATGGCTCGTCGAGGATGTACATCACCCCGACCAGGGCCGAGCCGATCTGCGAGGCCAGGCGGATACGCTGGGCCTCGCCGCCGGAAAGCGTGTCGGCGGAGCGGTCCAGGGTCAGGTAGTCGAGGCCGACATCGTTGAGGAACCCCAGGCGCGCGGAGATCTCGCGCACGATCTTCTCGGCGATCTGGGCGAAGCGCCCCGGCAGGCGGAGGTCGTCGAAAAAGGCCTGCGCGTTGGCCACGCTCATGTGCGTGACCTCGGGCAGGGTCATGTCGCTGACAAAGACGTTGCGTGCGGCCGAGTTGAGGCGCGTGCCGTGGCAGTCGGGGCAGGGCTGTTCCGCCTGGTAGCGGCCCAGTTCCTCGCGCACTGCCGCGGAGTCGGTCTCGCGGTAGCGCCGCTCCAGGTTCGGGATCACACCCTCGAACACGCGTTCGTCGGTGCGCAGTTGGCCGTTGGCGGCCGGGGTCGACAGCTTGACCTTCTCCGTGCCCGAACCATGCAGGACCACCGCACGGACCTCGGCCGGCAATTCCTGCCAAGGGGCCTCCACGTCGAAGTCGTAATGCCGGGCGAGACTGGTCAGCAGGCTGAAGTACCAGGCGTTGCGCCGATCCCAGCCCCGCACGGCCCCGCCACCAAGGCTTAGCTCGGGCTGCGACACGACCCGTTCGGGGTCGAAGAACTGGTGCACACCGAGGCCGTCGCAGGTGGGGCAGGCGCCTGCCGGGTTGTTGAACGAGAACAGCCGGGGCTCCAGCTCGCGCAGGGCATAGCCGCAAATCGGACAGGCGTAGCGCGCCGAGAAGATCATCGGCTCGCGTTCCGGCTCGTCCATCCACGCGATCAGCGCCAGGCCATCGGCCAGTTCGGTGGCGGTTTCGAAGGACTCGGCCAGGCGCTGGCGCAGGTCCTCGCGCACGCGGAAGCGGTCGATCACGATCTCGATGTTGTGCTTGCGCTTGGGGTCCAGCGCCGGGAGGGCGTCGAGGTCGTGGATCTCGCCATTGATACGCGCGCGCAGGTAGCCCTGGGAGCGCATGGCCTCGAGCATCTTGTGGTGTTCGCCCTTGCGGCCGCGGACCACCGGCGACAACAGCATGACCTTGTCGCCCTCTGGCAGATCGAGTACCTGGTCGACCATCTGCGAGATGGTCTGGGCGGCCAGGGTCTCGCCGTGTTCCGGGCAGCGCGGCTCGCCGGCGCGCGCGAACAGCAGGCGCAGGTAGTCGTAGATCTCGGTGATGGTCCCGACGGTGGAGCGCGGGTTGTGCGAGGTGCTCTTCTGCTCGATGGAGATCGCCGGCGACAGACCCTCGATCTGGTCGACGTCGGGCTTTTCCATCATCGAAAGGAACTGCCGGGCGTAGGTCGACAGGCTCTCCACGTAGCGGCGCTGGCCCTCGGCGAACAGGGTGTCGAAGGCCAGCGAGGATTTGCCCGAACCGGAAACGCCGGTAATCACGATCAGCCGTTCGCGCGGCAGGTCGAGGTCCACGTTCTTCAGGTTATGGGTGCGGGCGCCGCGAATGCTGATGCTGTCCATGGGGCTGGATCGACTCCACTGGGTTACGTCGCGCGGCGCGCTGGCGAAAACACGGATCAGTGTTTCCATTGGGGCGCCGCAAACCATCCATGGTAACACCCGGGCCGCGCTCGCCATGGTTTCCCCGCCGCGCTTGCCGGTAAACTCCCCGGACATGAAGAGCTCTTCTTGCCCGCGTCGGTCCCGGACGCCATGAATCCCCGCGAGCTGCGCGCCACCACTGGGCTGGCGGCGATTTATGGCGTGCGCATGGCCGGCCTGTTCATGGTCCTGCCGGTGTTCATGCTGCATGCCGACCGTATCCCCGGCGCAACCCCGCTGCTGATGGGCCTGGCGCTCGGGATCTACGGACTCACCCAGGCCGTGCTGCAGATCCCGTTCGGTCTCTTGTCGGACCGGGTCGGCCGCAAGCCGCTGATCCTCGCCGGGCTGTTGCTGTTCGTTGCTGGCAGTGTGCTCGCCGCAGTCGCCGAGACCATCCACGGCATCATCCTCGGGCGTGCCCTGCAGGGGGCGGGTGCGGTGGCAGCGGTGATCCTGGCCCTGACAGCGGACCTGGTCGGCGAGGAACGGCGTATGCGGGCCCTCGCCGTGATCGGGCTGACCATCGGCCTGACCTTCACCGCAGCGATGGCCCTGGGCCCGGTGGTGGACCAGGCGGCGGGATTGTCCGGGATCTTCGGCCTGTCGGCATTGCTCGGGCTGGTTGCGATCGTGATCCTGTTCCTTTGGGTGCCAACCCCGGCACGGGCGCGGGCACACCCGGACATGGTGCCGGTCTGGTCGGCACTGCCCCGCGTGCTGCGCGCCCCGGACCTGTTGCGCCTGAACCTCGGCATCTTCGTGCTGCACCTGGTCCTGGCCGCGAACTTTCTGGTTATCCCGGTGCTGCTGGTGGAGACGCTCGGGCTAGCGGGTGCCAGCCACTGGAAGTTCTATGTGCCGGTGCTGCTGGCAGGGTTCGCGCTGATGCTCCCGGGGATCATCTTCGGGGAGCGCCGCCGGCGCGTGCACAGCGTGCTGCGCGGGGCGATCGCCCTGCTGGCCGGGGTGCAGGTCCTGCTGGCCCTGCTGGTGCTCGACGGCGGCGGTCTGTGGACGCTGGCGGCGCTGATGGTCCTGTTCTTTGCCGCCTTCAACCTGCTTGAGGCGGGACTGCCGTCGCTGGTTGCGCGCGTGGCGCCGGTCGCCCACAAGGGCACGGCGATGGGCGGCTTTGCCACCGGGCAGTTCCTTGGGATCTTCGCCGGCGGCGTGCTGGGAGGTGTCCTGCTGACACTGGTCGGGCCGGTCGGGGTGTTCCTTGCTGGGGTGCCGTTGCTGCTGGCCTGGTGGTGGATCGCCCGCGGGATGCATCCGCGCTACCGGTCAAACCGGGTGGTCGCGGTACCCGACCACTGGTCCGGTCGTGACGCGGAACTGCTGCGGGCGCTTGCCGCATGGCCCGGCGTGCACGAGGCGGACCTGTCGCCGGATGCCGGTTCCTTGTACCTGAAGGTGGAGCCAGGAGGCCCGGACACCCCCGAGCTGACGGCCTGGTTGGCGCGCAAGCCAGGCGCGTAGAACGCGCGCAATGCCTCCCCCGGCTGGCCGCGCGAATCTGTCCACATCCCGGACCGGTGCACTGTCGCGGCCGGGGTGGGCTGCTACACTACCGAATCTGTTTCTCCATGCTGGACACAAGGAGGCCCCATGGCCCGCGGCGTCAACAAAGTCATCCTGCTCGGCAACCTCGGGGCCGACCCGGAAAAGCGCGAGACCCCGAACGGGGTTACCGTCACCAATCTGCGTCTGGCGACGTCGGAGCAGTGGACCGACAAGAACTCCGGCGAGAAGCGCGAAAATACCGAATGGCACCGGGTGGTGATGTTCGGGCGCCTGGCGGATATCGCCGCGCAGTACCTGTCCAAGGGCTCGCAGGTCTATGTCGAAGGCAAGATCCAGACCCGCAAATGGCAGGACCAATCCGGTAACGATCGTTACAGCACCGAGGTCGTGGCCAACGAGATGCAGCTGATCGGCGGTCGCGGTGGCAGTGGCGGCGGTGGTGGTGGCGGTTTCGACCAGGACCCGGGTTATGGCGGCGGCAATGCCTACGGCGGCGGTGGCCAGCAAGGCGGCAACCGCAGCAACGCGCCGGCCTCCGGCGGCGGCTTCGATGACGACGACGTCCCTTTCTAGAAAACACATAAGTCACTGTTCACCCACTAGCGAAGTACCGAGAGCATGATCCGCAAGGTCTACATCCAGACGCACGGCTGTCAGATGAACGAGTACGACTCCGATCGCATGCTCGACGCACTGCGTGAGCTGCACGGGGCGGAGCGTACCGATGATCCGGAGCAGGCCGACCTGCTGCTGATGAACACCTGCTCCATTCGCGAGAAGGCGCAAGAGAAGGTTTTCTCGCTACTGGGACGCTGGCGGCAGATCAAGGAACGCCGGCCGGAGGTGATCATCGGTGTGGGCGGTTGTGTCGCCAGTCAGGAGGGCGATGCCCTGCGCGCCCGGGCCCCGTACGTGGATCTGGTGTTCGGCCCGCAGACCCTGCATCGCCTGCCGGCGATGATCCAGTCGGTGCGCCGTGAGCGCGCCCCGGTGGTGGATATCTCCTTCCCCGAGATCGAGAAATTCGACCGCCTGCCGGAGCCGAAGGCCGACGGTCCGAGTGCGTTCGTCTCGGTGATGGAAGGCTGCTCCAAGTACTGCAGCTTCTGCGTGGTGCCCTACACGCGCGGCGACGAGATCAGCCGCCCGTTCGACGACGTGATTGCCGAGGTGGTCGCGCTGGCCGCGCAGGGGGTCAGGGAGATCAACCTGCTGGGGCAGAACGTGAATGCCTACCGCGGGCCGATGGATGACGGCGACACTGCGGACCTGGCCCTGCTGATCCACTATGTTGCGGCGGTCGACGGGATCGAGCGCATCCGCTTCACTACCTCGCACCCGGTGGAGTTTTCCGATTCGCTGATCCAGGCCTTTGCCGACGAACCGAAGCTGGTCAGTCACCTGCACCTGCCGGTGCAAAGCGGCTCCGACCGCATCCTGGCGCAGATGAAGCGCGGTCACACGATCCTGGAATACAAGTCCAAGATCCGCCGCCTGCGCGAGGCGCGCCCGGACCTGGATCTCTCCTCGGACTTCATCGTCGGCTTCCCCGGCGAGACCGACGCCGACCACGCCGCGACGATGAAGCTGATCGAGGAGCTGCATTTTGATTTCTCCTTCAGCTTTATCTACAGCGCGCGTCCGGGCACCCCGGCCGCATCGCTGCCGGATGACGTGCCGATGGCGACCAAGAAGGCCCGTCTGGCCGAGTTGCAGGCCCTGATCGAGCAGAACGGCCGCGCGCGAAACGAGTCCATGGTGGGCAACATCGAGCCGGTACTGGTAGAAGGTCCGGCCAAGCGCAACCCCGGCGAACTGGCCGCGCGCACGGCGAACAACCGCATCGTCAACTTCGCCGGGGACCCCGGCCTGATCGGGCAGTTGATACCGGTCGAGATTACCGAGGCCCTGGCACATTCCCTGCGCGGGCGCACGGTGGAGCGGACAATGCCCGCCGCCGTCGGCGCCTAGGGAAACCGACGCATGGCCAATCGTCTGGATTTCACCCTGGAGCCTGGTGACCAGGAGACGCTCGCGCGGATCTCCGGGCCGCTGGATGCCCACCTGCGCCTGATCGAGTCGCGCCTGGGCGTGGCCGTGCACAATCGCGGGCCGCGCTTCAATCTCACCGGGCCGGGCGGTGCCGTGAAGGCGGCCGGGGCCTTGATCCACGACCTGCACCGGATGGCGCAGGAAGAACCGGTCAGCCTGGAGCAGGTGCATACCGCGTTGCAGACCGCCCATGTTGAGGGGTTGGCGGAGCCCGAGGGCACGGGCGACGATCCCGCGTTGCGGCTCAAACGCGCGGTGATCCGGGGTCGCGGCCCGCGTCAGGCGAAATACCTGTCCGCGATCGCGCGGCACGATCTCAGTTTTGGCATCGGCCCGGCCGGGACCGGCAAGACCTACCTTGCGGTGGCCGCCGCGGTCGCCGCACTGGAGCAGGACCGCGTGCAGCGCCTGGTGCTCGTGCGTCCGGCGGTGGAGGCCGGCGAGCGCCTGGGCTTCTTGCCCGGCGATCTGGCGCAGAAGATCGACCCTTACCTGCGGCCGATGTACGACGCCCTGTACGAACTGATGGGCTTCGATCAGACCGCACGCTTGATGGAACGCCAGGTGATCGAAGTCGCGCCGCTGGCCTACATGCGCGGGCGCACCCTGAACGAGGCCTTCATCATCCTCGACGAGGCGCAGAACACCACCCTCGAGCAGATGAAGATGTTCCTGACCCGCATCGGCTTCGGCTCCACTGCGGTGGTCAACGGCGACATCACCCAGGTGGACCTGCCGCGGGGGCAGGGATCGGGCCTCAAGCACGCGATGCAGATCCTGCAGGGCGTGGAGGGGGTGCATATCACCCGTTTCCAGGCCGGTGACGTGGTGCGACACCCGCTGGTGCAGCGCATCGTCGAGGCCTACGAGGCCCACGACCATGCGTCTGGCAAGCCGGCTGGGGAGTCGGAGCCCGGTTCCGGGCGGAGTGCCGATGGCGCTTGAAATCGCGGTGCAATACGCTGTTCCGCGTGCCGGTCTGCCCGGCCCCACCACCTTGCACCGGGCGGCCCGCGCCGCCTGGCGCGGGGCGGGCGCGGCCACAGTCACTCTGCGCCTGGTGGAGGCCGAGGAGGGACAGTCGCTGAATCACACCTTCCGGGGACGCGACTACGCGACCAATGTGCTGTCATTCCCGGCGCCGGCGCTGCCGCCGGGCTTGCCGCCCGAGGCGAGCGCCTATCTCGGTGATATCGTCCTGTGCGTGCCGGTGCTGGCGCGCGAGGCGGCGGAACAGGGCAAGACACTGGCGGCCCATTACCACCACATGGTGGTGCACGGGATGTTGCACCTGCAGGGCATGGATCACCAGACGCCGGACGAGGCCGCGCGGATGGAGGCAATTGAGTCCTCGATCCTGGCCGGGTTAGGCTATCCCAACCCCTACGATGCCGACCCTCCGGCCCGCGTCCTGTCGCCGCATCCTGCCGGAACCGCCCCCGATGCCTGAACCCGAACCCGACGAACAACCGATCTGGCGGCGCTGGCTGATCCGCGCCGGCGAGATCCTGCGCCCGCGCCGCGAGCCGGCGACCCGACACGAGCTGATCGAGTGCCTGCGCGGTGCCCACGCCCGCGAGCTGGTCGATCCCGAGGCCCTGACCATGCTGGAGGGGGTGCTCAACGTCGCGGACATGCAGGTGCGCGACATCATGATCCCGCGCGCGCAGATGGAAGTGGTGCGCCGCGACGCCGGGCTCTCCGAGTTCCTCCCGGACGTGGTCGCTTCCGCGCATTCGCGCCTGCCGGTGGTGGGGGATCACCGCGACGAGGTGGTCGGCGTCCTGCTCGCCAAGGACCTGCTGCGCTTCTTTGGCGAGCCGGACGATGCCGCCTTCGATATGCAGGAGATCCTGCGCCCGGCGGTGTTCGTGCCGGAGAGCAAGCGGCTGAACGTGTTGCTGAAGGAATTTCGCCTGAGCCGCAACCACATGGCGATCGTGGTGGACGAGTATGGCGGCGTGGCCGGCCTGGTGACCATCGAGGACGTTCTGGAGCAGATCGTCGGCGAGATCGAGGACGAGCACGATGTCGAGGACTACCTGACCCAGATCATGCAGCACCCCGGCGGGCGTTACACCATCAAGGCGCTGACCCCGATGGAGGAGTTCAACGCCTACTTCCAGACCGCCTACAGCGAGGACGACTTCGACACCATCGGGGGCCTGGTGCTGTCGCATTTCGGGCATGTCCCGCGTCGTGGCGAACAGATCGTCGTGGATGGTATGCAGTTCCGCGTCCTGCGCGCTGACAACCGGCGCCTGCACCTGCTGGAGATGCGCCTGCCGGAGCCGGACATGCAGGCTGCCACCGGTGAAGGCTCGCAGCCGTTCGATGGTCCGGCCCGGGAGCCGGACGACCGCCACATCCCCTGATCGGCATGCAGACCCTTGTCGAACGCCTGCCGCCCTGGGCCTCCGGGCTCGTTGCCCTGCTGGCCGGGGCGGGTGCAACCCTGGCCTTTGCCCCGGTTGGCTGGTTCCTGGCCGCCCCGTTGGCCCTGGCCGTGTGGTTCGCCCTGTTGCCGGGTGCCCGACCGCGCCGCGCCGCGTGGACGGGCTATGCCTTCGGCCTCGGATTCTTCGGGATGGGGGTGAGCTGGATCTTCAATAGCCTGTTGGTGTTCGGGCAGGCGCCACTGGTGGTCGCCTCGCTGATTACCGTGCTATTCGTACTGGCCCTGGCGGGCTATCCGGCGTTGCTGGCCGGATTGGCGGCGCGCTTCCTGCCACTGGGGCGTCCGGCCGGCTTGCTGGCGCTGGCCGGTGGCCTGGTGCTGATGGAGCTGGCGCGTTCCTGGCTGTTCTCCGGCTTCCCCTGGCTGCTGTTCGGCCACACCGTGCTCGACACGCCGCTACAGCCCTGGCTGCCGCTGGTCGGCGAGCTGGGGGCGGGGCTGGTGGTGGCCCTGCTGGCCGTGGCGCTGGTCCTGGTGTTTCTGACCCGGCAGCGCTGGCTGGGCGCGGGCCTGGTGGGGGCACTGGTGATCGCCTCGTTGTCGCTGGGGCTCGCGCGCTGGGTGGAGCCGGGCGGCGAGACGATCTCGGTGGCCATGGTCCAGGGCAACATCGATCAGGCGCGCAAGTGGGATGCCGATGGCATCGAGTATTCGCTGGGGGTCTACGAGGAACTGACCCGCGAGGCGGGTGAGGTGGACCTGGTGGTCTGGCCGGAGACCGCGATCCCCGCGTTCTATGTCGAGGTCCAGCAGCCACTCGGGCAGCTCGCCCAGTCGCTGGCGGAGCATGACAGCGAACTGGTGACTGGGGTCTTCGACCATGCTTCGGCCGGACGCCATGTGTACAACTCGGTGGTCAACGTGACCACCGGGGCCGGCTACAACAAGCGCCAGCTGGTCCCCTTCGGCGAGTACATCCCGTTGCGCGGCCAGCTCGACTGGCTGGACCGGTTGCTGGCGATCCCGATGTCCGACCTTTCCCCGGGCACCGGCGACGGGCGCATGCGGGTGGCCGGTCAGACCGCCGGGGTCAGCATCTGCTACGAAGCGGCATATTCGCGCCACATCCGCGCCGCGCTGCCAGAGGCCGGGTTCCTGGTCAACGTCTCCAACGACGCCTGGTTTGGCGACAGCCTCGCCCCGGCCCAGCATCTGCAGATTGCCCGGGTACGGGCGGTGGAGACCGGGCGCCCGATGATCCGGGCAACCAATACCGGCATCTCGGCCCTGATTGATGCCGATGGCCGGATACTCGAGCGTTCGGGAATCTTCACCCGCGAGGTAGTCACGGGCACGCTGCAGCCTCGCCACGGCGTGACGCCGGCAACCGCCACCGGGGCGGGGCCGGCCGTGCTGGCCGCGCTGGTGCTGGTGGTTGCCGGTGCCGCGGTCGGCCGTCGCCGCCGACGCTGACGGGTTATTCGGCCTCGGTCCCGCCGGGGCCGCGACGGAACGTCGTGTTGTGGCAGTTGGAGCACGGCGGGATGCGGCCGACCTTCGTCATGTGCACGGGATGGCCGCATTGCTTGCAGAGCAATTCGCCGGGGCCGGTGATCTCGCCGGTGTGCCACTCGCCCATCACCTGGGCGCGCGCGGTCAGTTCGGTGATCTCGACCCGGGTGCGGTCGGCGATGCGTTCCAGGGCGTTCTTGATGCTGGCCTCGATCAGACCCAGATCGATCTGCAGCCAGCCACGCCAGTCGGAGCTGCGGTTGTCGAGGTAGGCGCCCAGATCCTGCAGGTCGCGGCGCAGGTAGTCCATCACCTCGTGAGCCTCTTCGCGGGTCAGGTCACTGGCCTTCTGCACGCGGTCGCGGGCGTTCTCCAGAGCCTCGGTGATCGCCTTGCTGGTCTTGTCCTCCAGCTTTTCGAGATCCTCGGTGACCTCGTTCAGCATGCGGTGGTACGCATCGCTCAACCGGTGCTCGCGTTCCTGGTCGTGTTCCGGGGCCGTATCCCTGGGTTTGTCGCTCATGCGCTGCTCCTCGCTGATCGATATGTGGCTGTGTGTCCCGCTCGGGGACGTTTCGGATGGTCAATGCGTCCAAGGTAGCACGATGGCCGGGCCGCACCAGCGTCACGGGAGCGGGTTTCGTTGGTTACCGGCAATCAGGGGGTGCATATTGAGCTGCATCTCCCGCAAGGTAGGGGCTAACAACAGTGGAGACGGATATGACGCGACCCGCATCCCTGACCGCGGAGCAGGTCTACCAGCGGTGCCCGCCAGAGCATCTGGATTTCGAGACCACCGAGACGCTGGAGGCGCTCGAGTTGCCCTGTGGCCAGGAACGCGTGCTGCGTGCGCTCGAATTCGGTGCGTCGATGCGTGGCAATGGTTTCAACCTGTTCGTGCTGGGGCCGGCAGGCAGCGGGCGGCACGACCTGGTGCGACGCTTTCTGGAGCGCCGCGCGGCCGACGAGTCTGCCCCGCCGGACTGGGGCTACGTGTTCAACTTTCAGCAGCCGGAGTGTCCGCGGGCCGTTCGTCTAGCGGCCGGCGAGGGCCGGACCCTTCAGGCGGACCTGGACCGTCTGATCGAAGACCTGCATGCCAGTATCCCGGCCGCGTTCGAGAGCGAGGAATACCAGCGGCGCCTGCAGGAGCTGAAGGATGCGTCTGAAGAGGCCCAGACCGAGGGCGCGCGCAAGGTGCAGGAAGAGGCCGAGGCGCACGACATTGCCCTGATCAGCGCGCCACACACCTTCTCGTTCGCGCCGATGCGCGATGGGGAGATCCTCAAGCCGGAGGAATACGACGCACTGTCCGAGGAGGAACGCGGGCGCATCGACGAGAAGGTCGAGGAGCTGCAGGAGAAGTTGCAGCAGGTCATGCACCAGGTGCCTCGCCTGCGCAAGGAGCTGCAGGAGAAGATTCGGGCCCTGAATGCGGAGATGCTGCAATGGGCCCTGGGCGGCCCGATCCACGAGCTGAAGGAGAAATGGTCACACCGGCCGGCGGTGGTCGAGCATCTGGAGGCGATCCTCGACGAGGTGGTGAGACACGCGGAGGCGTTTCGCGGCGGCCGTAGCCATGCCCCGCCCGAGGGGCTGCTGGAACGGTTTCGCATCAACCTGCTGGTGGATCACGCGGACACGCGGGGCGCCCCGGTGATCTACGAGGACCTGCCGAATCATCAGCACTTGACCGGCCTGATCGAGCACCAGGTGCACGAGGGGGCCCTGGTTACCGATTTCTCGCTGGTGCGCGCCGGGGCCCTGCACCGGGCCAGTGGCGGTTACCTGATCGTGGATGCCCGGCGTGTGCTGACGCAGCCGCTGGCCTGGGAGAGCCTCAAACGGGTCCTGTTTTCCGGCGAGATCCGCATCGAGTCCCTGGAGCGCCTGTTCGGGCTGGTGAGTGCGGTGGGGCTGGAGCCGGATCCCATTCCGGTGGCCCCGAAGGTGGTGCTGATCGGTGATCGCCTGTTGTACTACCTGCTGTCCGCGTTCGATCCGGACTTCCTTGAGTTGTTCAAGGTCGAGGCCGACTTCGAGGACGACTTGGACCGCAGCGACGCCAGTCATGTGCTGTATGCGCGCATGCTGGCCACGATGGCGCGGCGTGTCGAACTACGGCCGCTGAACCGCGAGGCGGTGGCGCGCGTGATCGAGCATGCCAGCCGTCTGGCCGGCGACCAGTGCAAGCTGTCGGCCCACGATCGCACCCTGCGCGACCTGCTGCTGGAGGCCGACCACTGGGCGAGGAAGGCCGGCGCGGACGTCGTCGGCGCCGGGCATGTCGAACAGGCCATCCGGGAACGCCAGGAGCGCGGTGCGCGGCTACAGCGCCGCAGCCTGGAGCAGATCCGTCGCGGGGTGGTGCTGATCGCCACCAGCGGGGCGCAGATTGCCCAGGTCAACGGGCTGTCGCTGCTGCAGCTGGGCGACGCGATGTTCGGGCGGCCAATCCGGATCACCGCGACCGCGCGCTCGGGCAAGGGCCATGTGGTCGACATCGAACGCGAGGCCAAGCTGGGTGGCCCGGTGCACAGCAAGGCGGTGATGATCCTGTCCCGGTTCATCGCCAGCCACTATGCCGAGGACAGCGAGCTCTCGCTGTCCGCCAGCCTGGCCTTCGAGCAGTCGTATGGCGACATCGAGGGGGATTCCGCCTCGGTGGCCGAGACCTGCGCGTTGTTGTCGGCGATCGCGCGGATCCCGTTGCACCAGTCGCTGGCGGTTACCGGCTCGCTCAACCAGCATGGCGAGGTCCAGGCCGTGGGTGGGGTCAACGAGAAGATCGAGGGCTTCTTCGACGTCTGTCGCGAGGCCGGCGAACTGGATGGTCACGGTGTGCTGTTGCCGGGGAGTAATGTCGAGAACCTGATGCTGCGCCACGACGTCCGCGAGGCGATCGCGGAGGGACGATTCCATGTCTACCCCGTAGCCACGGTGGACGAGGCCATCGAGCTCCTGACCGGGATGACGGCGGGTGAACGCGGCGCGTGGGGGGGGTTCCCGGCGGGCAGCTTCAACCGCGTGGTCGCCGATCGCCTGGCGGCGTTTGCGCGCTTGAGCCATCGGCGCGGGTCCCGCGATGACGATGCGGAAGCCACGCCGGGCGGCCCCTCCGGGGAGGGTGCCTGAGGGGGCATCAATTGGTGTCCCCCGGGGCTTCCGTCCGCCGACCCGAGATGGAGCGCGAGGTGGACTGGCATGGGCCCGACGCGGGGTCGGACCCATCGCGTGGGGCGTCGCTGGGGATTAACGGGCGTCGACCAGATCCCGGTAGCCGTGCCACATGGCAAAGCCCAGCCAGGGGAAGATCACGATCAGCGCCAGCAGCGCGGTTGCCACCGAGACCATGAACAGCGCGGTGATGATCAGACCCCACAGGATCAGCGTACCCGGGTTGTGGCTGAAGGCCTTCAGGCTGACCCCGATCGATTCGATCAGGCTCTTTTGCGGGGCATCATCGCGTATCCGGTGATCCAGCAGGGCCGGGATCGTGACCAGGCTGAGGGCGAATACCGCGAGGCCGAACACAATGGCGGCCACCACCACCCCGACCAGCGAGATAATGCCGGCGCCGCTGCTGAGCATCGCGCCCACCAGGTGATGCAACTGCCCCATGACCGCGATTTCGCCGATGTTAAGCACCGCGATCCACATCCACACAAAGCTGGCCCAGATCACGAACAGGATGGCCAGCAGCGCGGCAAAGGCCCAGATCGAGCCACCCATCGGCCCCAGCCAGCCGAGGCCGGAACCGCCCGGCTCGCCGCGCTCTTTCTGCAGCGCGAGGTAGTTCACACCGACGGCGAGTACGGGTCCGAGGAGCAGGATGCCGGCCAGAAGCGAGAAGGCCATCCACGGCTGATTCCAGGACAGGCCCAGCAGGATCAGCGCGGCCAGGGTGATCACCAGGCCGTGCACCAGGGCCACTGGCATCTGCCAGAGGTCCCGCCAGCCTTTGCCGAGCCAGGTGCCCAGGTCCTCCGTCGCGATCTCGCGGATGGCCGGGGAATCCGTCTCCGGCGTGTGTTCGGGGACCGTTTCCCCCAAGTCCTCGGGATAGGCGCGCTGGAGCATGGGGACCACGTCTTTCTCTTCGCTCATAACCTGCCTCCTTGGAACGTTTTGCCAACCGCTTTCTTTGAATGTAGGTCTTGTGGCAGTCAGGTGGGGGTACTGTTCCCGGAGTTGCGTGACGGATATCACATCGAAGACGTGTGGCGAGGGGTGGCCGGGCCGTTTCCCAGCCGCTTGGAGGGGGTGGGGGCGACTGGTATTCTGCGCAGTTCTTTGTTTCACGCGAACACACAGGGCAGGTGGGCCACATGCAGGAGCAGTATTCCCCGGAGATGATCGAGGCGCAGGTGCAGCGCCAGTGGGAGGAGGCCGACTGCTTCCGTGCGCGCGAGGATGCCGCCGGCGAGCCGTTCTACTGCCTGTCCATGTTCCCGTATCCTTCGGGCAAGCTGCACATGGGCCATGTGCGCAACTACACCATCGGCGACGTGATCGCGCGCTTCCAGCGCATGCAGGGGCGGAGTGTGCTGCAGCCGATGGGCTGGGACGCCTTCGGCCTGCCGGCCGAGAACGCGGCGATGCAGAACCACGTGCCGCCGGCGGCCTGGACGCGCCAGAACATCGAGCAGATGCGCACCCAGCTCAAGCGCCTGGGGTTTGCCTACGACTGGTCGCGCGAGTTCGCCACCTGTGATGCCGATTACTACCGCTGGGAACAGTGGCTGTTCGTGCGCCTGCTGAAGAAAGGCCTGGTCTATCGCAAGAAGGCGACCGTGAATTGGGACCCGGTGGACCAGACCGTGCTCGCCAACGAACAGGTGATCGAGGGCCGAGGCTGGCGCTCCGGGGCGGTCGTCGAGCGCCGCGAGATGCCGCAGTGGTTCCTGCGGATTACCGACTACGCCGACGAGCTGCTGGGGGCCCTGGACGAGCTGGACGGCTGGCCGGACCAGGTGCGCACCATGCAGCGCAACTGGATCGGGCGTTCCGAGGGCGTGGAGCTCGAGTTCGCGGTGGACGGTGGCGAGGCGCTGGCCGTCTACACCACGCGCCCGGATACCCTGTTCGGCGTCTCCTACATGGCGCTGGCGCCGGAGCACCCGCGGGTGCAGGCGCTGGCGGAGCAGGACGCCGAGCTGGCCGCGTTTGTCGCGGATTGCGCGCAGGGCGGGGTGGCCGAGGCGGACCTGGCCACGATGGAGAAGAAGGGCCGCGCGCTGGGCTTCACCGCCCGCCACCCGCTGACCGGCGAGGATGTCCCGGTCTGGGTCGCCAACTTCGTGCTGATGGAATACGGCACCGGCGCGGTGATGGCCGTGCCCGCGCATGACGAGCGCGACCACGAGTTCGCGACGAAATATGGCCTGCCGATCCGCCAGGTGATCGCCCCGGCGGATGGCGCCACGGTCGATGTGCAGCAGGCCGCGTTCACCGAGGCCGGCGTGCTGGTGAACTCCGGTGATTTCGACGGCCAGGCATCGGAGGCGGCCAAGGCGGCGATCGCCGAGCACTTGGAGCAGACCGGCATCGGCCGGCGCCGGCGCAACTACCGCCTGCGCGACTGGGGTATCTCGCGCCAGCGCTACTGGGGCTGTCCGATTCCGGTGATCCACTGCGACGCCTGCGGTGCAGTGCCGGTGCCGGAAGAACACCTGCCGGTGCGCTTGCCGGAGGACGTGATCCCCGACGGGGCCGGCTCGCCGCTGGCGCGCATGCCCGAATTCTTCGAGACCCCGTGCCCGGAATGCGGGCAGCCGGCGCGGCGCGAGACCGATACCTTCGACACCTTCTTCGAATCCAGCTGGTACTTCGCCCGCTACGCCTGTGCCGACAACGACACGGCCATGCTGGATGCGCGCGCCGACCACTGGCTGCCGGTGGATCAATACGTCGGCGGCATCGAGCACGCGGTGCTGCACCTGCTGTACGCGCGCTTCTTCCACAAGCTGCTGCGCGACGAGGGCCTGCTGGCCTCCGACGAGCCGTTCACCCGCTTGCTGACCCAGGGCATGGTGATCGCACCGACCTTCTTCCGCGAGCGTGCTGACGGCGGGAAGGACTGGATCAACCCGGCGGACGTCGAACTGGAACGCGCCGAGGACGGTTCGGTGAAGGCCGCGCGCCACCGCGAGGACGGGGCGCCGGTCGTGGTCGGCGGCATGGAGAAGATGTCCAAGTCGAAGAACAACGGCGTGGACCCGCAGGCCCTGATCGAGCGCTTCGGCGCGGATACCGCGCGGCTGTTCACCATGTTCGCGGCCCCGCCGGACCTGTCGCTGGAATGGTCCGACTCCGGCGTGGAGGGCGCGCATCGCTTCATCAAGCGCCTGTGGCGCGCGGTCCACGAGCACGTGGGCGGCGAGTCGCCCGGGGCGCTGGACACGGACGCGCTGGACGATGCCGGGCGCGAGCTGCGGCGCAAGCTGCACGACACCATCGCCAAGGTTACCGACGACATCGGCCGGCGCCAGACCTTCAACACCGCGGTGGCCGCGAACATGGAACTGCTGAACGACCTCGGCAAGTTCCCGCAGGACGCCGCCGGGGCCCCGGCCGTGCGCCAGGAGGCGCTGGAGGGCATCGTGCGCATGCTGGCCCCGATCATCCCGCACGTGACCGAAACGCTGTGGCGGACCCTGGGTCACGACGAGCTGGTGGCCGCCACGCAATGGCCGCAGGTCGACGAGGCCGCACGCCAGGCCGCGCAGGAGACCCTGGCGGTGCAGGTGAACGGCAAGCGCCGTGCCGAGATCGCGGTCCCGTCCGGGGCCGACAAGGACGCGATCGAGACCGTTGCGCGCAACGACGAGAACGTGCAGCGCCATATCGAGGGGCAGGATGTGATCAAGGTGATTGTCGTTCCCGGCCGTCTGGTCAATTTCGTGGTGAAGCCGCAATGAGCGCCCTTTTGCGCGCGGGTCTGGTACTGGTCCTGGTGGCCGCGCTGGCCGCCTGCGGCTTTCAGCTGCGTGGCGGTAGCGAGTGGCCGGAGACACTGAATCCGGTGCAGATCACGGGCATCAATGCGCGCGACTCGCTGTACCGCGAACTGGCCGTGACCCTGGGCTCCTCGGGCGTGGACGTCGTGCGCCAGCGCCCGGAGGGCCAGGGTGCGATCCTGGAGATCCGTTCGGTCAACGATCAGCGCCGCACGCTGTCGGTGACCGAGGCCGCGCGGGTGTCCGAGTACGAACTGGTGCGCACGGTCGACGCGCGCCTGCGCCCGGTGGACGGCGAGGCGGTCGACCTGGGGCCACTGCGCGCCTCGCGCATCTATCTGTTCGATGGCACCGCGGTGCTCAGCCGGGGCGAGCGCGAATCCACCCTGCGCGAGGCGATGGACCGCGACATCGTCAGCCAGCTGCAGCGCCGGATCGCCGCCCTGATCGAGCCGGACGGCAGCCTGCGCGAAGCCGCGGAGGACCCGGCCCCGTAATGGCGCTGGATATCGCCCGCCTGGAGCAGGATCTGGCGCGCGGGCTCGCGCCGATCTACCTGTTGCTGGCCGAGGAGCCGTTGCAGGCGATCGAGGCGGCCGATGCGATCCGCGCTGCCGCCCGCGAGCAGGGCTTCCTGGAGCGCACGGTGCTGGACCTGACCGCGCAATCCGACTGGGGCCCGTTCGAGGCCGCGATCCGCGACCGGTCGCTGTTTGCCGAGCGCACGGTGCTGGACGTGCGCCTGGCGACCGGCAAGCCGGGCAAGACCGGTGGCGACCACCTGAAGGCCTACGCCGGCGACCCGCAGGCTGACCTGGTTCTGCTGCTGCAGTTGCCGCGGCCGGATCGCGACATGCGGCGGGCGGCCTGGTTCAAGGCCCTGGAGAACCGTGCGGTGGTGATCCACGCGCGCCCGGTGCCGCCGGCCCAGCTGGGTAGCTGGATCCGTGCGCGGCTGCAGAGGAACGGTCTGCGCATCACCGACCCGGCGCTGGCGTTGCTGGTCGCGCGGGTGGAGGGCAACCTGCTGGCCGCACGCCAGGAGATCGAGAAGCTGGCGCTGGCCGGCGTGACCGAGATCGACGAGACCGTGCTGGCGGAGGCCACCACGGACGCGGCCCGCTTCGAGCTGTTCGCCCTGGCCCCGACCGCGCTGCGCGGTGATGTCCGCCACGCCCTGCGCATGCTGGAGGGGCTGCTGGACGAGGGCCAGGCCGAGCCGCTGATCCTGTGGGCGCTGGCGCGCGAGTGCCGGCTGCTGGTGCAGGCGATGGAGCGCAAGGCCGCCGGTGCGCCCGACCGCGAGGCCTTCCAGGGCAGCTTTGGCGACGGCCAGAAGGCTCTGCGCCAGGCAATGTCGCGCCTGGACCTGAACGCGGCGCGGGGCCTGCTGGGCGAGGCCGCGCGCGTGGATCGGGTCATCAAGGGTCAGGAAAACGGCAATGCCCGGCAGGGGTTGCTAGACTTGGTGGCCCGTATGGCGGGGCGGCCGCTGACCCGACCCGAACCCGCACTGAATTCTCAACGAGTCTGACTGCATGAACGCTGCCGTGAACCCCACTGAATCCGCCGCTACCAGCGGCGTGGTCGCCCAGGTCGAGGCGCTCGGCCGCGCTGCGCGCGCCGCATCGCGGCGCATGGCCGAGGCCGAGCCGGGGGCGAAGAACGCCGCACTGCATGCGATCGCCGAGGGCATCGCCGCGCGCCGCGCCGAGCTGAATGAGGCCAACAGCCGTGACCTGGAGGCCGGGCGCGAGCGCGGCCTGGACGCCGCGATGCTGGATCGCCTGGCGCTGACCGATGCCCGCATCGATACCATGATCGAGGGCTGCCGCCAGGTAGCCGGGCTGCCCGACCCGGTGGGCACGATCTCCGATATGGCCTACCAGCCGAGCGGTATCCAGGTCGGCCAGATGCGCGTGCCGCTGGGCGTGATCGGGATCATCTACGAGTCGCGGCCGAACGTGACCATCGACGCCGCCGCGCTGTGCCTGAAGTCCGGCAATGCGGCGATCCTGCGTGGCGGCTCCGAGTCGCTGCATTCCAATCAGGCCCTGGCCGCGATTATCCAGGCCGGTCTGGAGCAGGCGGGGTTGCCGCGCGAGGCGGTGCAGGTGGTGCCGACCACCGACCGCGCGGCGGTCGGCGCGCTGCTGCGCATGCCGCAGTACGTGGACGTGATTGTCCCGCGCGGCGGCAAGGGCCTGATCGAGCGCGTCAGCAACGAGTCGCAGATCCCGGTGATCAAGCACCTGGACGGCGTCTGCCACGTGTACGTGGATGGCGGCGCGGATGCCGACAAGGCGCTGGCGGTCGCGGTGAACGCCAAGACCCAGCGCTACGGCACCTGCAACACCATGGAGACACTCCTGGTGCACGCGGACCAGGCCGAGGCCTTCCTGCCGCGCCTGGCCACGGTCCTGGGCGAGCACCAGGTCAGCCTGCGCGGCTGCGCGCGGACCCGCGCCATTCTCGCCGAGAGCGGAGCCGACATCGCGGAGGCCACCGAGGACGACTGGGTGGCCGAATACCTGGGGCCGATTCTCGCGATCCGCGTGGTCGACGACCTCGATATGGCGATCGATCACATCAATACCTATGGCTCGCACCACACCGACAGCATCGTGACCGAGGACTACACCCGCGCCCGGCGTTTCCTGCGCGCGGTGGACTCCAGCTCGGTCATGGTGAATGCCTCCACCCGCTTCGCCGACGGCTTCGAGTACGGCCTGGGCGCGGAGATCGGCATCTCCACCGACAAGTTGCATGCCCGGGGTCCGGTGGGCCTGCACGGGCTGACCACGCTCAAGTACGTGGTGTTCGGCGACGGCCATGTACGTGGCTAAGGGAGACGCGCGATTGAATCAGCGTCTCCCTGGGGCGATCCCCGCGTGATCGGGATCCTCGGCGGCACCTTCGACCCGATCCACTTCGGCCACCTGCGCCCGGCGCTGGAGATCCAGCAGCACCTGGGGCTGGAGCGCGTGCACTTCATCCCCTGCCACGTACCGCCGCATCGCACGAGCCCCGGCACCGGCAGCGACGACCGCCTGGCGATGGTGGAGCAGGCGATTGCGGACGTACCGGGATTCGTCGCCGACCGTCGCGAGCTGGATCGTCAGGGGCCGTCCTACACCGTGGATACCCTGCTCAGTTTCCGCGAGGAGCTGGGGCCGGACGCGCCGTTGGTGCTGATCATGGGCATGGACGCCTTCGCCGGGCTGCCATCGTGGAACCGCTGGCAGCAGATCTTCGAGCTGGCGCATATCGTGGTCTCGCACCGCCCCGGCAGCCCGGCCTCCCACGATCTGGGCGGCTGGCTGGGGAACGCCGCGACGCACGACCCGGCGGCGCTGCGCAAGGCGCCCGGGGGGCTGGTCTACTTCCAGCCGGTGACCCAGCTCGACATCTCCGCCACCGCCATCCGGGACGAACTGCAGGCCGGGCGCAGCCCGCGCTTCCTGCTCCCCGGGGCCGTCAATCGCTACATCCAGGACCACGGTCTGTACCGGGCCGGGTCGAACCGCAATCACGGGACATGACCGACACAATGAACAGCGAACAACTCCTGGAGCTGGTGACCACCGCTCTGGACGACATGAAGGCACAGAACATCCGCACCATCGACGTGCGTGGCAAGACCACGCTGACGGATTTCATGGTGATCGCCTCCGGGACCTCGGGGCGTCACGTGCAGTCCACCGCCGAGTCGGTGGCCACCGAGGCCAAGCAGGCCGGCATCCCGCCCTTGGGGGTCGAGGGTCAGGAGAGCCAGGAGTGGGTGCTGGTGGACCTGAACGATGTGATCGTTCACGTGATGCTCCCGGAGACCCGCGACTTCTACAACCTGGAGAAGCTCTGGATGGCGGAGGAGGCCGCGGACACCGAAAAGGCCGCCCCCGAGGACCCCAGCCTGGAGCGGGTCCGGCGCCTGCGGCGCTGAACGCCGAGCGAGGCTTCGCCCGATGCGCCTGGACCTGATCGCGATCGGCAAGCGCATGCCCGACTGGGTGGCGGACGGCTTCGCCGAATACGCCGGGCGCCTGCCGCGCGAGCTGGAGCTGAACCTGCAAGCGCTGGCGGGCCCCTCGGGCGCGAAGTCGATGGACACCACCACGCTCCTGCGCCGCGAGGGCGAGATCCTGCTGAAGGCGATTCCCGAGGGTGCGCGCGTGATCCTGCTGGATGAGCGCGGCAAGGCGGTCGACACCAAGGGTGTGGCCAAGCGCCTGGAGGACTGGCAGGCGGACGGTCGCGACGTCGCGCTGGTGATTGGCGGGGCCGCCGGGCTGGACGAGGCCGTGCGTGCCCGCGCCGAATGGGCCTGGTCGCTATCGCCGCTGACCTTCCCGCACATGCTGGTGCGGGTGCTGGTCGCCGAGCAGCTCTACCGCGCGTGGTCGTTGCTGAACAACCACCCCTATCACCGCGCCTGAGTCCCGCATGAGCCTGACGCCGCCGCTGTTGCTCGCCTCCGCCTCGCCGCGTCGGCGGGAACTGCTGGAGCAGGTCCAGCTCGCCTTCGAGGTGGCGCCGATGGACGTGGACGAGAGCGCGCGGCCGGGCGAGACGCCGGAGGCCCTGGTCGAGCGCCTGGCCGTCGCCAAGGCGGAGGCGGCTCGCGATCGCCTGGCTTCCGGCCAGTGGGTGCTGGCGGCCGACACCGTGGTCGCCGTGGACGACGACGCACTGGGCAAGCCCGCGGATTTCGCCGACGCCGCCGCCATGCTCGGGCGGCTGTCCGGACGCGAGCACCGGGTCGTGTCCGGCATGGCCCTCTGGCGCCCCGGCGAGGCCCTGCGCGCCCGTCACGTGACGACCCGGGTACGCCTGCGCGAGCTGAGCCCGGCCGACATCGAGGCCTACTGGGCGACCGGCGAGCCGCGCGGCAAGGCCGGTGCCTACGCCATCCAGGGCCGCGGCGCCGCCTTTGTCGAGTGGATCGAGGGCTCCTACACCAACGTGGTCGGGTTGCCCCTGTTCGAGCTGGAGGCCTGGCTGCGCGAGATCCCCGACCCGCCGCCGCGCGTCGGATCGGCGTCTCCCGCGGTCGTTACTGGATCTTGTGGTGTTCCAGCGGGTAGCCGCGCTCCTTGAAGAAGCGGTAGCGGCTACGGCCGGCCTCGCGTCCCGTCTCGTCGCCACCGACGATGTCGGCGACCCGTTCGAAACGGCCACAGTACTCGGGGACCTCGGGGGCGAGGTTGATCAGCACGTCGCAACGATCCGACGGCGCATGCGCCTCGTGCAGGGAGACCGGGACATCCGTGTCGCGCACGTCGGTGCTGTGCGGCAGGAAGGCCGTGTCCTCGAAGGTCCACAACCATTCATCCAGGGTGCGCGTCAGCTCCGGCGAGCCGGTATGGATATGTACTCGATGTCCCTGCCCGCTGGCCTTCTTTGCCAGACGGCAGACGAAGCGCAGGCGTGCCTCCGGGGCCGGGTCCTCGAGCAGGTAGAAGCTGACGTGGGTCATGCCCGCCGGACCGCGATCAGGCCTGGTCGAGCAGGTAGCGCATCAGCATCGGCACCGGGCGCCCGGTCGCGCCCTTTTCCTTGCCGCTCTTCCAGGCCACGCCGGCGATGTCGACATGCGCCCAGGTGTAGTCCTCGGTATAGCGCGACAGGAAGCAGGCGGCGGTGATGGTGCCGGCCGGGCGCCCGCCGATGTTGGCCATGTCGGCGAAATTGCTCTTCAGCTGTTCCTGGTACTCCGGCCACAGCGGGAGCTGCCAGGCGCGATCCCCGCTCTCTTCGCCGGCGGCCAGCAGGCCCTTGGCCAGACGCTCGTTGTTGCCGAGCACGGCCGCGCCCTGGTGCCCCAGCGCGATGATGCAGGCACCGGTCAGGGTGGCGATGTCGATCACCGCCTTCGGCTTGTAGCGCTCGACCCAGGTCAGGGCGTCGGCCAGGACCAGGCGGCCCTCGGCGTCGGTGTTCAGGATCTCCACCGTCTGCCCGGACAGGGTAGTGATGATATCGCCGGGGCGGGTCGCGCGGCCGTCGGGCATGTTCTCGGCACTGGTCACCACGCCGATCACATTGATCGGCAACTCCAGTTCGCAGCAAGCCTCGATCACGCCGAACACGCTGGCCGCGCCACACATGTCGTACTTCATCTCGTCCATTTCGGCACCGGGCTTGAGCGAGATGCCGCCGGTGTCGAAGGTGATGCCCTTGCCGACCAGGACCACCGGGGCGTCGCCCTTGTTGCCGCCGGAGTATTCCATGGCGATCAGGCGCGGCGGGCGCTCGGAGCCCTTGCCTACGGCCAGGATTGCGCCGGCGCCGAGTTTCTCCAGGTCCTTCTCGTCCAGCACCGTGGTCTTCAGCTTCTTGTGCTGCTTCGCCATTTCGCGCGCGGTGTCGGCCAGGCTCTCCGGGTAGCAGACATTCGGCGGGGTATTGCCCAGGTCCTTGGCGCGATTGACGCCGGTGGCGATCGCCGCAGCCTCGCTGCAGGCGCGCTTCGCCGCCTCGGCCTCGTCGCGCTCCACGCTGAGCTGGATCTTCTCCAGCTTCACCGGGGTGGTCTTCTCCTTGCCCTTGAACGGGGTGAAGCGGTAGGCGGCATCCGAGATCGCCGCCACCAGGGTATGCACCGTCCAGGCGATGTCCTTGCCGCGCGGCTGGAAGTCCGCCACCGCGATCACCGCGCTGGTGGCGGGGCGCTCGACCAGGGCGGCCGCCAACGTCTGCGCCGCCTTGCGCGCGGCGCGGGCGTCGAAGTCTTTCTTCGCGCCCAGGCCGATCAGGAGTGCGTTACCCTTGCCTCCACCGGTAGGCAGCAACAGCCGGCTGCCGGCCTCGCCGTCCATCTCGCCGGCCTTCAGCAGGGCGGTGATCTCGCCATCGCGCGCGGCATCCAGGGCGGTGGCGCCCGCGGCCGGCTTGCGCTTGTGGGCGATCCCGGCGGCGCGGATGCCGGCGCGGGGTTTGTCGAGGGTCGAGGTGGTGACGGAGAATTGCATGAATGCCTCCCGAAAATGAGTTCGATCATGGTACCAGCGCCAAGCGGCGCCCGACCACGCGCCGCGCGGGCCGCGGGGTAATGCGCGCATGATCCTGCGCCGCGCCGAGCGTCTTATCGCCCGCGAGCTGCTGGTCACGCAGACCGCGGTCACCGTCGTGCTGTTGCTGGTGATCATCGGCGGCGTGTTGGGGCGGGTGCTGCGCGATGTCGCCGAGGGCAGTATCCCCGTGGATTTCCTGCCGGGCATGGTCGCCTTCGGCGCGTTCAAGGGCATTGTGTTCCTTTGGCCGGTGGCGCTGTTCCTGGCCTTCATGCTGGTGCTGGGCCGGTTGCAGCGCGACAGCGAGCTGGTGGCGCTGCAGGCCAGCGGCATGTCCTTCGCCGCGTTTTATCGCGCGCTGTTCTGGGTGGCTGCGCCAGCCACGCTGCTGTTGCTGGTGCTGATGACGCTGGTGGTGCCACGCACCGAGGCCCAGATCGATCAACTGCGCGACCTCGCCGAGACACGCTCCGACCTGGTCGGCATCACGCCCGGGCGCTTCCTGCGCTCGCGGGTTGGCGAGCAGGTCTTCTTCGCCGAGCGCTTGAGCGAGGACCGCGAGGCCCTGCTCGAGGTGTTCATCTACCGCGAGGTCGACGGCGAGGCGCAGGTGACCGTAGCCGAGCGCGCGATTCCCGACCCGGGGGCCGAGGGTAGTGGTTTCCTGATCCTCGAGAACGGCTATCGCCATGTCGGCGTGCCCGGCGAGGGCAGCTTCCGCATGCTCGAGTTCGAGCGACTGCGGACCCAGATCACCGAACCGGATGCCGGGGCCGGGCGGCGCTCGCTGAACGCGATGTCGACGCTTCAGCTGTGGGCGGAGCGTGATCGGCCGGAACACCGTGCGGAGCTCGAATGGCGCATTGCGATGCCACTGTCCATCCTGGTGCTGACCCTGATTGCACTGCCGCTGGCCCAGGTGCCGCCCCGTTCCGGGCGTTATGCCCGCATCCCGGCGGCGATCGGCGTCTATGTGCTGTACGCGAACTTCCTGATCCTGGGGCAGGGGCAGCTGGCGGACGGCCGCACGCCACTGGCCCTGGGGCTCTGGTGGACGCACGGCCTGATGCTGGTTCTCTGGCTGTGGCTGGCCTGGCGCAAGGGCATGCTGGGCCTTGGCCGGGGCGCGGGTGGCGGCCCTCGCCGCGTCGAGCGTGACGAGGTGGCTTCGTGACGACCGTGCTGGGTCGCTACATCATGCGTCAGGTCCTGATCGGGACGGCGCTGGCCGTGGTCCTGCTGGTGGCGCTGGATGCGGTCTTCGCGCTGATTGACGAGCTGCGTGACACCGGGCGTGGCAACTATGGCCTGACCGAGGCGCTGCTGTATGTGGCGCTGACCCTGCCGCGGCGGATGTACGACATGCTGCCCCCGGCGGCGCTGCTCGGCGGACTGCTGTGGCTGGGCAATCTGGCTGCCAACAGCGAGCTGACCGCGATGCGGGCCGCCGGGATGACGCTTGGGCGCTTCATCGGCTGGGTGATGCAGGCCGGGCTGGTGGTCGTGGTGGTGATGGTGGTGGTCGGCGAATTCTTCGCCCCGGCCGCCGAGAGCCGCGCACAGAACCTGAAGGCCAGCGCCTTCGATGAACAGCTGAGTGTGAGCCCCATCGGGCTCTGGGCGCGCGATGGCCAGCGCATGGTGCAGGCGGATGCGGTGCTGCCGGGCAATCGCCTGATCGGCGTACGCATCATCGAGGTGGATGCGAACCGCGAGCCGCGCGAGATCACGCGCGCCCAGAGCGCGCAGTACGAGGACGGGGCCTGGCGGCTGCAGGGCGTGGAGCGTTCGCGGCTGTCGCTGGAGCGCGTCGAGGCCGAACGCCTGGAGGAGGAGACCATCGAGCGCCTGATCGCGCCGGAGTACTTCGACGTACTGGTGGTCGAGCCGAGCCAGATGGCGGCGCAGAACCTGGCGCGCTATATCGACTACCTGCAGGAAAATCGCCTGGACTCGGCCCCCTACGAGGTCGCGTTCTGGCAGCGACTGACCCTGCCGGCCAGCACCTTCGTGATGCTGCTGCTGTCGATCCCGTTCCTGTTCGGCTCGCAGCGCGAGGGTGGTGCCGGGCGGCGCCTGTTCATCGGCATCGCCATCGGCGTGTCGTTCGCCATCGTGATGCGCGCGATGACCCATCTGGGGCTGGTCTACAACCTGCCCCCGGTGGTTGCGGCGAGCCTGCCGGTGGTGCTGTTCCTGATCCTTGCGCTGGTGGCGCTGCAACGCATGGGGCGTCAGACATGAGGGGCTGGCTGCGCGGCGGGTTCCTGATCCTGCTGGCGGCCCTTCTGGCGGCCTGTGGTGGCGCGGGCCCGGGCGACTTCGAGCCACTCCCGCGCCAGGCCACGGTGCTCGCCTTCGGCGACAGCGTGACCCACGGGACCGGGGCGGGCTCGGGCGAGGACTATCCGGCGCGGCTGGCGGCGATCACCGGCTGGACGCTCATCAACGACGGGGTGCCGGGCGACCGCGCCAATAGCGCCCGCGGGCGCCTGGAGCCCAGCCTGCGCGAACACCAGCCGGACCTGGTGCTGATCTGGCTGGGCGGCAACGACTTTCTGCGCCAGCGCGATCCCGCCGCGGTCAAGGAGGATTTGCGCGCCCTGGTGGCAGCGGTGCATGAACACGGGGCCCAGCCATTGCTGCTGGGGGTGCCGCGGGCCTCGGCCCTGGGGGCCGCCACCGGGCGCCTGCGGGACGATCCGATCTATCGCGAACTCGCCCGCGAGGAACAGGTGGCCCTGATCGAGGGCGTGCTCTCCGGCGTGTTGTCCGAGCGCGAGCTGCGCGCCGACCCCGTGCACCCCAACGCCCGTGGTTACCGTCGCATCGCCGACGAGATTGCCGAGGCCCTGGACGACCTCGGCCTCTGGCTCGCCCCCTGATGGCTGTTCACCACGAAGCGCCCTTCTTCGTGTCTTCGTGCGCTTCGTGGTGAAACAAACAACCGGTCCGAGATCAGCTCTTGCGGTTCTGTTTCCAGCGCGGCTTGGCGAGACCCTGGATGCGTACCAGTTCGGTGCTGGAGAGCCAGTCGTGCAGCATCCAGCGGCGCGGGTGGAACTGCGACAGGCCGAGCGCGAACAGCGCCGCCGCCGTGACCACGGTGATTGCCACGGCGCCGTGCTCGCGCACCGCCCAGATCGCCATCAGGATTACTAGCCACTGGGCCACCGCGACCAGGTAGCGCAGGGTGGCCTGCCAGGCATTGACCGCGTGGCCCCCCTCGGTGCGCAGCTGGATGTTCCAGGCCTGCATGCCAAGTGTCTGTCCGGTGCGGGTCCAGAACCAGTAGAAGAAGCCCCAGGCCACGATCAGGTTGAGCACGAAGTGCACACGCGGCGAGTACAGCCCGGTGGTATTGCCGAGGACAACCACCAGCAGGCCAAGGACCATCCAGATCGCCACCAGCAGCAGGGCATCGTAGACGATGGCGGCCAGGCGGCGGAGCAGGCTGGTCGGCTGGCCGTCGACGGACGAGGCGGCGGTTTCGGTCATGGGATTCCCGGATGGTTCTGGATTTGGCCGCAGGCGCGGAGTGGGCGTAGTCTTGCCGTATGGAGCGACGCTTTCAACGTATCCCTCTGGAATTTCCGGCTACCCTGCTCACCGACGGCGGGGACTGCGCGGTTCGCGTGGAGGATATCTCCCTGAAGGGGGTGCTGCTGGAGGGCGCGGATCTTCCGGTCCTGGCCGATGGGGACGAGGTCAGCGTCGATATCCCGCTCAGCGGCGAGGCGCGCATCACCGTCGAGGGCCGCGTGTGCTGGCACGAAGGCCTGTGGCTGGGCGTGGAGATCGAGGCGATGCCGCTCGAATCCGCCTCGCACCTGCGGCGCCTGGTCGAGCTCAACCTGGGTGACGAGGCCCTGCTGGAGCGGGAATTCGCCGCGCTCGTCCAGTCCCCCTGAGCGCGGGCGGAAACCCGGGTTACACCTCCGGGAAGATCTCCCGGAACGGCAGCACCTCCACCCAGTCCCCCGCCCGGGCCCCGCTGGACTCGCGGGGCAAAACCACGTAGGCGTTGGCCTCGCTCATCGCGCGCAGCTGGTGCGAGCCCTGGCCGCCGGCGGCGCGGACCACCCAGCCGCGGTCGTCGGTCTCGAGTAACGCGCGCTGGAAGTCCTTGCGGCCCGGGGTCTTGTACAGATCCTCCAGCAGGCGGGCGTTCAGGGTCTGCGGCTCGGTCGCGTCGCGCCCGGCCAGCTGCAGCAAGGCCGGGCGCACCAGCAGGGCGAAGGTGGTCATCACCGCCACCGGGTTGCCGGGCAGGCCGAAGAAATGCGCGCGGCCGAACTGTCCGAATGCCAGTGGCCGTCCGGGCTTGATCGCCAGCTTCCAGAAACCGACTTGTCCCGAGGCCTGCAGTACGCGGGTCACGTGATCGGCATCGCCCACCGAGACGCCCCCGGTGGTGATGATCATGTCCGCGTCCGCACCGGCCCGGGTCAGGGCTCGTGAGACCTCCGCCTCGGTGTCGCGGATCACGCCGTAGTCCAGTACCTCCACCGGATAGGCGCTCAGCAGCGCGCGCAGGGTGTGGCGGTTGCTGTCGTGGATCTGTCCCGGGCCCAGCGGTTGATCGACGGGGACCAGTTCGTCCCCGGTCGAGAAGAAGGCCACGCGCGGCCGGCGCAGCACGCTTACCCGGGCGATACCCTGACTGGCCAGGACCCCGATCTCGGCGGCGCCGATGCGCTGCCCGGAAGCATATAGCGGGCTGCCGGCGGCGGTGTCACTGCCCGGTCCACGGATGTTGTGTCCCGTTGTCAGGCCGCCGTTTTGCAGGGTGATCGATTCCCCGTCCCGCTGCACCTGCTCCTGCATGATGACCAGTTCGGCCCCGGCCGGGACGACCGCGCCGGTCAGGATGCGCAGGCACTGGCCGGGCTGCAGCTCGCCATCCCAGGGATGCCCGGCCGCCGATGTGCCCATCAGTGCGAGACAGGCCCCGTCCGTTGCGTCCGCGGCGCGCAGGGCGTAGCCATCCATGGCCGAGACCGCCGCCGGTGGCACGTCGATGCGTGCGTGAATCGGCTGGGCCAGGGTGCGCCCGAGGGCCTCTTCCAGCGTGACCTGTTCGCTCTGGGTGATCGTCCGGCAGGCCTCCAGGATCGCGGCACGGGCCTGTTCCAGGGTCTTGGCGCTGGGGTCGAATTCGTCGCAACCGGGGGCAGCCTCGGGCATGGGATGTCTCCGCTTCAGGGATGGATATTCAGGTAGTCGATGATGAAGGCAGCCACTGCGTCGGGGTCGTTGACCGGCAGCAGTGGGCCGTCGAAGTCCAGGGTCGGGGCATCGGTGGCCACCGCGATCACCCCGGCGACCTCGCGGTACAGCGGCGGCTTGCCGACCGACGGGCGGTGCACCTCGATCTTCGGCAGGTCCCACTGCTTGAAGCCCTCGACCAGGATCAGGTCGGAGCGTCGCGGGTCCAGCCGCGCGCACAGCATGTCGAGATCCGGCACGCGGCCGTCGTCGGTCTCCGGCGTCTCCACCATCAGGGCGTAGCGCCGCCCGGAGGCGACCAGCATCTGGTCCGCCCCGGAGTGGCGCAGCTCAAAGCTGTCCTTGCCCGGCTTGTCCACGTCGAACTCGTGGTGGGCGTGCTTGATCATTGCCGGGCGCAGGCCGCGGGCGCGCAGGGCCGGGATCACGCCCTTGAGCAGGGTGGTCTTGCCGCTGCCGCTCCAGGCGGCGAAGGCGATGCGGGGCAGGGGCGAGGGGATGGTCGGTTGGGTCATGGGCGTCGTTCCCGGGCACTGCGGTTCGGGATCGAAAGTATAGCGATCATGATCAGTCCCTCCCCAGGTCATCCGGTGTGTTGATGTTGGCGAACGCCTGCGGCTGATCGGAGAAATCGACGGGGATTGCCCCCATGTCGCGAAACCAGCGTCCTGCGGCCAGGGACCCGCGCTCCAGGTCGTCCAGCAGGGCCTGCGCCAGGGTCGGGCGCAGCAGCGCGAACAGCGGCTGCAGCCGTTCGCCGTCGTGGGCGACCGCGGCCGGGGCGTGTTCCCGGTCCACGGCCTGTTGCAGGCGTTCGCCGAGATCCCGCGGGCAATGCGGGGCGTCCACCGGGGCGCACAGGAGGTTCTGGCCGGGGAAGGCTGCGAAGGCCGCCGCGATCCCGGCCAGCGGGCCGCGGTAATCCGGGTGCCGATCGCACAGACAGGGAAACCCCAGCGCCCGATAGCGGTCGATATCGGTATTGCTGCTGATGGCCAGCTGTGCGGCCTGGGGCTGCAGGCGCTCGATCGCGTGTTCGATCAGCGGGCGCCCGTGGTACTCGACCCAGCCCTTGTTGCACCCGCCCATGCGGCGGCCCTGGCCGCCGGCCAGGATCACGGCGGTGAGGGTTTCGGGCGGGGTCTGCATTGCCTGCGTTTCCATGCGGGTCTGCGGGTTCGGCGCCGGTCCGGGCTTTGGTTTATCGTGGTGGTGTCGGCTGTCGCGTGTGCGCACGCAGTGTACGACGAATCCATCCTGACGGGAGAGGAAGCCCATGCGGGTTCCATTCGGGCGCAACGCGGGACAGGGCGGATGGCGCCCTTGGCGACATCTGTTGTGGCTGGCCTTGCTGGTGCTCGGTGCGGGCTGGCTGGTCGCGGCGAGTATGGCCGATACCGGGGATCGCCACGGCCTGATGCTGACCGTGGAGGACGCCATCGGCCCGGCCACCGGCGATTACATCCGTCGCGGCATTGAACGCGCGGAGGCGGAAGACGCCGAGATCCTGATCCTGATGCTGGATACCCCCGGCGGACTGGATTCCAGTATGCGCAGCATCATCAAGAACGTCCTGCAATCGGACGTGCCGGTGGTGACGTATGTCCACCCGGCCGGCTCGCGCGCGGCCAGTGCCGGGACCTACATGCTCTATGGGTCGCATGTTGCGGCCATGACCCCGGCCACCAATCTGGGGTCGGCCACGCCGGTGCAGATGGGGGGCGGTGGGCTCCCGGGCATGGATCCGCCGGAAGCGGGCGAGGACGCCCGCGACGACGAGGACGCCGACGAGGCCCGTGGCGACGCGCGCGACGATGATACGGATACGGCGGCGGACGGTAACGGAACGGCCAATGGCGAGGTGGAGCCGGCCAGCGAGGAAGAGCTGCTGGAGGACGAGGCGGCCCCGCGGCGTGGCGACGACGCGATGGGGCGGAAGGTGCTGGAGGACGCGGTCTCGTACATACGCGGTCTGGCCGAGCGTTATGATCGCAACGCCGACTGGGCGGAGGAGACGGTACGCGAGGGTTCCAACCTGACCGCCTCCGCGGCGCTGGAGCAGAACGTCATCGACTTTGTGGCGGACAACCTGGACGACCTGCTCGCCCAGATCGACGGGCATACCGTGCGCATGCACGACGGTGAGCGCACACTCTCCACCGAGGGACTGGAGATCGTGCGCATGGACCCGGACTGGCGCACCCAGTTGCTGTCCGTGATCACCAACCCGAACATTGCCTATATCCTGATGCTGCTGGGGATCTACGGCATCATCTTCGAGCTGGCCAATCCGGGCGCGATCTATCCCGGCGTGATCGGCTCGATCGCGCTGATCCTGGCGTTCTTCGCGCTGCAGGTGATGCCGGTGAACTATGCGGGTCTGGCGCTGATGCTGCTGGGGATGATCTTCATGATCGCGGAGGCCTTTGTGCCCAGTTTCGGGGCCCTGGGCATAGGAGGAATCGTGGCGTTTACGACCGGTTCGATTATTTTGTGGGACGATCCCAACCTGAATGTGGCTCTGCCGCTGGTGATTGGCACGGCCATCGCCATCGGCATCCTGTCGGTCTGGGTGTTGGGCCGGTTGTTCAAGCTGCGTGGCAAGAAGCCCGCCACCGGTTATGAAGAGATGATCGGCATGGTCGGCGAGGCACGCGAGGACTTTGAACGCAGCGGCCGGGTCTGGGTCCACAGCGAGCAGTGGAACGCGGAGACCTCGGCACCCGTGCGCGAGGGGCAGAAGGTGCGGGTGACCGCCATCGACGGACTCAAGTTGCAGGTCGAACCCGCGACCGAAGAGGACACCCCGGGCACTGCATCGACCGGCTGACCGGTCGGTGCAGTACTCACAACGTAGAAGGAGCAGGACATGAACGATCTCGGTTTCTTTGTCGTTCCGCTAGTCATCCTGATCGCCATCATCGTGATGTCGATCAAGGTGCTGCGCGAGTACGAGCGTGGCGTCATCTTCTTTCTGGGGCGGTTCCAGGCAGTCAAGGGTCCGGGCCTGATCATCGTCATCCCGGGCATCCAGCAGATCGTGCGGATCGATCTGCGCATCATCACCCTCGATGTGCCCAGTCAGGACGTGATCTCCCAGGACAACGTGACGGTACGGGTCAACGCGGTGCTGTACTTCCGCGTGGTGGATTCGGCCAAGTCGGTGATCCAGGTGGAGGACTACTACGCCGCGACCAGCCAGCTGGCGCAGACCACATTGCGCTCGGTCCTCGGCAAGCATGATCTCGACGAGATGCTCTCCGAGCGCGACAAGCTGAACAACGACATCCAGGAGATCCTCGACTCGCAGACCGACGCCTGGGGCATCAAGGTCACCAACGTCGAGATCAAGCACGTCGACCTGGACGACTCGATGATCCGTGCGATCGCCCGCCAGGCCGAGGCCGAGCGCGAACGCCGCGCCAAGGTCATCCACGCCGAGGGCGAACTGCAGGCGGCCGAGAAGCTGGTGCAGGCCGCGCAGAAGATGGAAGCGAGCCCGGCCGCGCTGCAGCTGCGCTACCTGCAGACCATGGCCGACATGTCGACCAACGGCACCGCCAACAGCATCTTCTTCCCGCTGCCGCTGGAACTGACCAAGGTGTTCGAGAGCCTGGCCGGAAAATTCCGCGCCGAGACCCCGGGGGCACCGGGCAATCCGGGCAATCCCGGGGGCGGCCAGCCGTAACGCGTGACCAGCGCCGAGACGACCTCGTCGCCCCTCGATCGTTTCCTGGACGAGCTCTGGGCGGTCGAGGGGCTCTCCGATCACACCCTGGCGGCGTACCGCCGCGACCTGGAGGGCCTGGCGCACTGGCTGGAGCCCAGGGGCGTGGACCTGGAGACCGCCGGGGCGCCCGACCTGCTGGGGTACATCAGCGCGCGCATGCAGGCCGGGGCCCGGCCGAAGTCCATTACCCGGGCGCTGTCCAGCATCCGGCGTTTCTATCGCTATCGGGTCTATCAGGGCGAGCGCGAGGATGACCCCAGTGCCGGGATCGAATCGCCCCGCGCCGGACGCCCGTTACCGGCCAGTCTGTCCGAGGCCCAGGTGGACGCCCTGTTGCAGGCGCCCGACCTCGAGACCGCTGTGGGCCTGCGCGACCGCGCGATGCTGGAGCTGATGTACGCCACTGGCCTGCGCGTGTCGGAACTGGTGGGCCTGGAGCAGTCGGAGGTGAACAGCCGTCAGGGCGTGGTGCGCATCACCGGCAAGGGCGACAAGGAACGCCTGGTGCCGCTGGGCGAGGAGGCGGCGCACTGGCTGGCCCGTTTCCAGCGCGAGGCGCGGCCGGACCTGATGGATGGCCACCCGCCCTGCGAGGCGGTGTTTGTCACCCGCCGCGGGCGCGGGCTGACGCGCCAGGCCTTCTGGTACCGTATCAAGGCTCATGCACGGAGTGCCGGCATCGAATCGCCATTGTCGCCGCATACCCTGCGCCACGCCTTCGCGACCCACCTGCTCGATCACGGGGCGGACCTGCGCGTGGTGCAGATGCTGCTGGGCCACAGCAGCCTCTCGACCACGCAAATCTATACCCACGTCGCACGCGCCCGCCTGCAAAGCCTGCATGCGGAACATCATCCCCGCGGCTGACGTCTACTACGCACTCTTGCCAGCTTTCGCAGGTTCCCCGCGTGGGGGCTGCTAGACTGGCTCCGTTTTCTGTACTGACACGAGAGAATCCATGCTCCTGAAACGCGTTCTTCCCCTTGCCGCGGCCCTGGCCGTGTTCAGCACCCCGGTCATGGCGACCGATGCCATCGAGGAAACCATGGCCCGGGTGATTCCGGATGCCGAGGCCGACAGCATCCGGGAGACCCCGATGGCTGGCATCTACGAGGTGCGCTATGGCACCGATATCCTCTATGTGTCCGGGGACGGCCGCTATCTGATTCAGGGCAGCCTGGTCGATCTGGACACCCGCGAGAACCTGACCCAGGCCGCGCTCAGCGGGGTGCGCGCCGACATGTTCGCCGCCATCGGCGACAGCGAGCTGGTGACCTACTCGCCGAACGGTGACACTCGCGGTGTGCTGAACATCTTCACCGACCCGAACTGCCCCTACTGCCGCGAAATCCACCAGGACCTGCCGGAGTATCTGGCGGCTGGCATCAAGGTGCGCTACCTGATGTTCCCGGTCCTCGGTCGCGATTCTCCGGAGATCATGGATCGCATCTGGTGCGCGGATGACCGCGAAGACGCGATGGATCGGGCCAAGGAAGGCGACAAGCTGAACGACATCGACGGCAGCTGCGCCACGCCGCAGGATCAGCACATGGCCATGGGCCAGCAACTTGGGCTGCGCGGCACCCCGGCACTGATCACGGAGAGCGGACAACAGATGTCCGGCTACCAGGAACCGCAGGCGGTGATCGAGCGCATCCTCGGCAGTAACTGATATCCAGGCGCCGGGTCGCGCATTGCGATCCGGCTGCGGGATGGAGATGACATGCTTGAGTATCAGCTGAACGTCGAACGGGTGGACGCGCACGGCAGCCTGGCGCACGCCAAGCAGGCCGAAGTCACCCTGGACACCGACATGGACGGGCGCGACGATGCTTAGGGAGACGCTGATTGAATCGCGCATCCGCGTTGGCGCCCCAGGTTTTCCGAGACAAGGCGCGGTGCGCAGCCGGTAGTGGTGCTACCGGCAAGGGCCGCAACGCAGGATCGGGGAACCTGGGGTGCCAACCCCGAAGGGGCTCGGCCGCTTTTGCGCGCGCACGGCGTTGCGGCTCCCTTGTGCAGAATGACTGCACGGCAGTCACCGCGCCTTGTTCGCACGCAAAAGCGACTCGAGCGCGGATGCGCGATTCAATCAGCGTCTCCCTTGGTCCCCCGGAGCTTTTGCTGGCGTCACTCGGTGCCTGCATGGTGCGCGGCATCCAGCGCGCCCTGCCGATGCTGCGCATGGAGGTGGACAGCATCTCCATCCAGTTGCGCGGCTGGCGCCAGGACGACCCACCGGCCATCGCGAAGATCGAGTATCGCGTCGAGGTCGGCACCGATGCCGATGAGGAAATGGTCGAGCTGCTGCACCGCAACGTGCAGAAGGGCACCATCTACTCCACCCTTGCCGCCGGCACCCAACTCACCGGCGAGGTCGTCGCCAGGCAATAGGTCGTGCAACAGGTGGGAAGCCCCCTGTGGGAGCGAGCTTGCTCGCGAAGCCCCCGCCCGCGCTTGACCTGCACACCGCGGTTCCCGTCGCAGGGGAATCTCGGATCGATGGTGGTTGACCAGCGCCCGATCGCCGAGGGGCTCGGCTCCTGCACGTCGATATCCGGGGATACCGACGTGCAGGAGGCCAGCCTCTGGCCGATGGGGCGTGGTCGAGGCCATAGCCGGTTGGAGGGATGCTGCGCCGGTAACCGGGCCCTGTTCAGTAGAGCAGCGACGCCATCTGCCGTCGATACTGCCCGACCAGCGGGTGGTCATCCCCCAGCACCTTGAACGCGGCCAGCAGGCCCTGCTGGCCGGCCCCATCGTTATAGGCGCGGTGCTGCTTCATGAGTTGCAGGTAAAGTCCCAGCGCCTCCTCGGCGCGTCCGGAGAGCATCGCGTAGGCGGCCATTTGCTCCAGCGCCTCGGGGCGCGGGTCGCCTGTCTGCAGTTCTTTCGCCAGCGCCTGCGGGTCGACGCCGGCCGCCGTCTTGGCAAACACCAGGCGGGCGCGCAGGGTCTTGGCCTCTTCCTTCTCGCTTTGATCCAGCGGCAGTTTGGCGAGTTCGGTCTCGGCCGCCTCGGGATCGCCGGACTGGGCCAGGGCGCGCGCCAGCTCGATGCGCAGGTCGCCGTTGTCGGGGTCCTCCTCCAGCGCGGCCTTGAGGGTTGCCAGGGCGCCGTCCACGTCGCCGGTCTTGGCCTGCTCGCGCGCCTGTTCGATCAGCTTGTCGGAGGGCTTCTCCAGGTACTGGTCGATCATCGCGCGGATGTTCGGCTCCGGCTGCACGCCCATGAACTGATCCGCCGGCTTGCCGTGGCGAAAGATCATGACGGTCGGCAGGCTGCGCACACCGTATTGCTGTGCCAGGGCCTGCTGCTCGTCGCTGTTGACCTTGGCCAGGCGGAACTTGCCGGCGTACTGCGTGGCGAGCTGCTGAAGTAGCGGCATCAACTGCTGGCACGGTCCGCACCAGGCGGCCCAGAAATCCACGACCACCGGGCGCTGGTGGGACTCGTCCAGCACCGCTTGCTGGAAGTTTTCCTGCGTGACGTCGAGGATATCGTCGCCGGTTGCGCTTGCGGCTTCTGCCATGGGAACCCTCCTGAAAACACTTGAATACGAAATCTGCACAGCATTGTTGGGATCATGGGGGCGATTGCAAGCAGCCCTGATTTGCTACCCTTCGCGCATCCGCGAGTGCGCAATCGACACAGGAACCATCACGTGAGCTATTCCGCATCCGATATCGAGGTCCTCGAGGGGCTGGACCCGGTGCGCAAGCGCCCGGGCATGTACACCGACACGACCCGCCCGAACCACCTGGCGCAGGAGGTGATCGACAACTCGGTGGACGAGGCGATCAGCGGCCACGCCAAGCGCATCGATGTGATCCTGCACAAGGACGACTCGGTCTCGGTCAGCGACGACGGCCGCGGCATGCCGGTAGACCTGCATCCGCGCGAAAAGCGCCCGGGGGTCGAGGTGATCCTGTCCACCCTGCACGCGGGCGGGAAGTTCTCGGACAAGAACTACCAGTTCTCCGGCGGCCTGCACGGGGTTGGCGTGTCGGTGGTGAACGCGCTGTCGAAGTTGCTGGAGATCCAGATCAAGCGTGACGGGCGCGAGTACCGCATGGCCTTCTCCGGCGGTTACAAGACGCAGGACCTGGAGGCGGTCGGCGACGTCGGCAAGCGCAATACCGGGACCACGCTGCATTTCTGGCCGGACCCACAGTACTTCGATTCGCCGCGGTTCTCGGTGCCCCGGCTCAAGCACATCCTGCGCGCCAAGGCCGTGCTGTGCCCGGGCCTGACCGTGACCTTCCGCGACGAGACGACTGGCGAGGCCTGCGAATGGTGCTACGCCGCCGGGCTGCGTGACTACCTGGTGGAGGCCCTGGACGGCCTGGAGCGCCTGCCGGAGGAGCCGTTCATGGGTTCGATTGCCGGGGCGACCGAGGCGGCCGACTGGGCCGTGACCTGGCTGCCGGAGGGCGGCGAGGTGGTCAGCGAGAGCTACGTGAACCTGATCCCGACCACCCAGGGCGGTACCCATGTGAACGGCCTGCGCACCGGCCTGACCGAAGCGGTCCGCGAGTTCTGCGAGTTTCGCAGCCTGATTCCGCGCGGCATCAAGCTGGCCCCGGAGGATGTCTGGGAGCGGGTGGCCAGCGTGCTGTCGTTCAAGATGCAGGACCCGCAGTTCGCGGGGCAGACCAAGGAGCGTCTGTCCTCGCGCCAGGCTGCGCCGTTTGTCTCCGGCGTGGTCAAGGACGCCTTCAGCCTGTGGCTGAACCAGCACCCGCAGCAGGGCGAGCGCATCGCGGAACTCTCGATCCAGAACGCACAGAAGCGCCAGCGCGCCGGCCGCAAGGTGGTGCGCAAGAAGATTACCCAGGGCCCGACCCTGCCGGGCAAGCTGGCCGACTGCGCCAGCCAGGACCTCGAGCGCACCGAGCTGTTCCTGGTCGAGGGCGACTCGGCCGGCGGCTCCGCCAAGCAGGCCCGTGATCGCGACTTCCAGGCAATCATGCCGCTGCGCGGCAAGATCCTGAACTCATGGGAGGTGGACCCGGACCAGGTGCTCGGCTCGCAGGAGATCCACGACATCTCCGTGGCCCTGGGCGTGGACCCGGGCCAGGCCAGCCTGGACGGGCTGCGCTACGGCAAGGTCTGCATCCTGGCCGATGCCGACTCCGACGGCGCGCATATCGCCACGCTCTTGTGCGCATTGTTCCTGAAGCACTTCCGGCCGCTGGTGGAGCGGGGGCACGTGTATATCGCCATGCCGCCGCTTTATCGTGTAGACGTCGGCAAGCAGACCTTCTACGCCCTGGACGACGACGAGAAGGCTGGCGTGCTGGAGCGCATCGAGGCAGAAAAACTGAAGGGCAAGATCTCCGTGACCCGTTTCAAGGGGCTGGGCGAGATGAACCCGCTACAGCTGCGCGAGACCACCATGAACCCGGACACCCGGCGCCTGGTGCAGCTCACCCTCGACGCCGCCGACGACACCATGCAGCTGATGGATATGCTGCTCGGCAAGAAACGCGCCGGCGAGCGCCGCGCCTGGCTGGAGGGCAAGGGCCACCTGGCCGACGTCGCCGTCTAGTTAATTCAGAGGCCCTGCCGACGGCCGGAAAGAGCCACGGGTCACGTGAGCGCCGGGTAGTCGGTGTAGCCGTGTTCGTCGCCGCCGTAGAAGGTGGCTTCGTCCCACTCGTTGAGCGGGGCACCCTGGCGGAAGCGCTCGGGCAGGTCCGGGTTGGCGATGAACGGGCGGCCGAAGGTGACCAGGTCACAGCGGCCGGCAGCGATGCGCTCGCGGGCCTCGTCGGCGCTGTAGGCGCCGTTGCCGATGTAGGTTCGGCTGAAGCGCGCGCGGATGGCGTCGATGATGGATTCCGGGCGGCCGGTTTCGTGATTGCCCTGGAAGGAGTCCTCCACCACCTCGATGTAGGCGATGCCGGTGGCGTCCAGGGCCTCGGCGAAGGCGCTGTAGGTTTCCAGCGGATCATCATCGTGCATGCCGTTGAAACTGCCGGTCGGGCTCACGCGGATGCCTACGCGCTCCGGCCCCCAGATCTCGACCACCGTGCGCACCACCTCCAGCGGCAGGCGGATGCGGTTCTCCACCGAGCCCCCGTAGGCGTCGGTGCGGTGGTTGCTGCCACTGCGGATGAACTGGTCCAGCAGGTAGCCGTTGGCGGCGTGGATCTGCACGCCGTCGAAGCCCGCCGCCTTGGCATTCTGCGCGCCCTGGCGATACTGCTCCACGATGCCCGGCAACTCGTCGAGTTCCAGCGCGCGCGGCTCCAGTACTTCAACCATGCCGGATTCGGCACTGATGAAGGTATAGGCGCCCTCCGGCTGGATGGCGGAAGGGGCGACTGGCTTCTGACCGTCGGGTTGCAGCTCCGGGCGCGAGATGCGGCCGACGTGCCACAGCTGCGCCTGGATGCGTCCCCCGCCGCCATGCACGGCCTCGGTGACCTTGCGCCATCCGTCCACCTGCTCCTGCGAGTGGATGCCCGGCGTGAACGCATAGCCCTTGCCCTGCGGCGAGACCTGCGTCGCCTCGCTGATGATCAGGCCGGCACCGGCGCGCTGCGCGTAGTACTCGGCGTTCAGATCAGTGGGCACGTCGCCTGGCTGCCCGGCGCGCGAGCGCGTCAGCGGGGACATCAGCACCCGGTTCGGCAGCTCCAGCGGGCCCAGGCTGTAGGGGCGAAAAAGCGCGTCATCGTGCTTGGTCATGGGGTCTTCCTTTGGGTTCGTATCGATCCGTGCTGCGAGTCGGACCGGGATCAACCGAACACGTTCCTTTCAGACGGGAGCATTCCGCTGATTCACGGTCGGACACCCGGTTCGGCCGCCTCGATCAGGGCACGGGTGCGCTCGGCGATGTAGTGTGCGGGGCGGGCCAGGGCCTGGTCCAGGGTGATGCTGCCGTCGCACAGGGCGCGGGCGTCGCTCAGGCCGAAGTCGCCGATCTCGGCCTCGTCGCAGGCGATGGCGCCGGCGACCGCCACCACTGGCACCCGCAGCTCGCGGGCGCGGCGCACGACTTCTGCCACCACCTTGCCGTGCGAGGTCTGGCCGTCCAGCTGGCCCTCGCCGGTGATGACCAGGTCGGCCTCGCGGATCGCGGCATCCAGCCCGATCAGTTCGGCCAGGTAGCCCGCGCCCATGCGCGCGCTACCGCCGAGGACGCAGTCCAGTGCGAAGCCCAGTCCGCCGGCGGCGCCGGCGCCCGGGGTGTCCGTGGGACGATGGAGGTGCCCGGCGGCATCAATGCAACGGGCCAGGTGCTCCATGTGCCCATCCATCGCCGGGATGTCGGCCGCCTTCAGGCCCTTTTGCGGGCCGAACACCGCCGCCGCGCCATCCGGCCCCGTCAGGGGGTTGTCGACGTCGTTCAGCACCGTGATGTCGATGCGGGCCAGGCGCGGGTCCAGCGCGTCGAAGTCGACCCGTACGAGATCGGCCAGGCCCGCCGGGTGGGGCGCAAGCGCGTGCCCCTCGGCATCCAGGAAGCGCACGCCCAGGGCGGCCAGCATGCCCGCGCCGCCGTCCACCGTGCCGCTGCCGCCGAGGCCGATCATCAGGTGTTCGGCGCCGGCGTCCAGGGCCGCCCGCATCAGTTCGCCGACGCCGAAGCTGTGGAGCTGCCAGGGGTCGTGCCGGTCGTCGGGGATTCGGTCCAGCCCGCAGGCGGAGGCGACATCGATCACGGCCCGCTGCTCGCGGTGATCGCAGCCCCAGCCAGCGCTCAGGTGGGCGCCGGTGGGGCCGGTCACATCCGACAGGTGCCAGGCCCAGCCAAGGGTGTGGCTGACCAGCCGCGCCGTCCCCTCGCCGCCATCCGCCATGGGCAGGGAGCGTACCCGGGCATCCGGTCGGGCGGCGTGCACCCCGCGGGCCATGGCGGCGGCCACGTCCTCGGCCTCCAGGCTGCCCTTGTAGCTGTCCGGGCAAACGACGACCCGGAGTCGTTCAGACAAAGATCAGGCCCAGGATGTAGATGGTGATCATCGCGCTGATGCCCTGTAGCAACGTGGCGGTGGTGAACACCTTGTACGCGGTGGACACCTTCATGCGGCTGAACTGGGTGACCACCCAGAAGAAGCTGTCGTTGGCGTGCGAGACGGTCATCGCACCGGCACCCACCGCCATCACGGCCAGGACCATCCCCATGGTCGAATCCAGCCCCAGCGAGGCCAGCATCGGCGCGATCATGCTGGAGGCGGTGACCAGTGCCACGGTGGACGAGCCCTGGGCGGACTTCAGCGCCGCCGCGATCAGGAACGGCACCAGCAGGCCCAGGCCCAGACCGCTCAGCAGGTCGCCCAGCTGATCGCCGATCGGGGTCTCGCGCAGCACGTTGCCGAAGGCGCCGCCGGCCCCAGTGATCAGGATGATCGGGGCCGCCAGAAGGATCGCGTCGACCGTCATCTGGTGGAAGCGGTCCTTGATGCCGGCGCCCTTGATCAGCAGCAGCGCGAAGATCACGCCGATGGCCAGCGCCACGACTGGGGTGCCGAGGAAGATCAGTGCGCTGGCGAATATCCCGGCCTCGGTGTCGCGGGTGGCCAGCAAGGCAACGGAGCCGATGGAGATCAGCACGATGGGTGCCAGGATCGGCATGAACGCGCCCAGCGTGGTCGGGCGGTGCTCCAGCTTGATCTCTTCCCTCTCGACCTCCTGCCCGGTGGCCTCGCTGATCGGGTCCGGTTCCAGCAGCTCTTCGTCATTGGCATGCGCGTAGCGGCTGGCCCACAGCCAGCCCACCGCGGCCGCCACCGCGGAGACGAACAGCCCCACCAGGATCACCAGGCCCAGGGCATCGGCGATGCCGATGTTGCTGGCGGCCGCAATCGGGCCGGGGGTGGGCGGCACGAAGTTGTGCGTGGCGAACAGCCCGGTCGCCAGCGCGACACTCATGGCCACCACCGAGATGCCGGCGGTCTTGGCCAGCGCGTTCTTCAGCGAGTTCAGGATCACGTAGCCGGAGTCGCAGAACACCGGGATGGATACGATGTAGCCGATGATCGAGACCGTCAGGGTGGGGAAGCGGTCGGACAGCGCGCGGATGATCGCCTCCGCCATCACCACGGCCGCGCCGGTGCGGTCGAGGATGACCCCGATGATCGTGCCCAGGGCGATCACGATGCCGATGTAGCCCAGGGTGCTGCCGAAGCCGTCGTTGATGACGCTGATCGCCTCGCGCGGCGCGATGCCGCCGATGAGTGCCATCGCGAAGGCGGCGATCAGCAGGGCGAGGAACGGATGTACGCGCAGTTTCGCGGTGGCGAACACCAGCGCGGCGACGACCACAATCAATCCGATAATCAGCATGTCGCGTCCTTTTGCCTTCTTATGAGTATCGATCCGGAGTCTAGACGTCCGTGAGCGATTCGGTGTCCCATGATCGATCGGGGGCTACAATCCAGACGCCATTGCTTGCCAGGGGATTCCTTCATGCATCGTGTTATCGCTTTTTCGGGGTTGATGGGCGCGAGCCTTGCGTTGGTGATGTCCGCATCGGCCGCGGCCAATCCGTATTCCGGGTTGCAGGAGCGCGAGATCAAGGCACTCTCCGCGCAGGAGACCGAGGACCTCCTGGAAGGGCGCGGCATGGGGATGGCGCTGCCGGCCGAGCTGCACGGCTACCCGGGCCCGCTGCATGTGCTGGAGGTGGCCGAGGAACTGAACTTGACGGCCGAACAACACCGCGAGACCGAGCGGCTGTTCGAGACCATGCGCGAGCAGGCGCGCGAACTGGGCCGGCGCATCGTGGAGCGTGAAAGCGAGCTGGACGCGCGCTTCGCGGAGGGCGGGATCTCCAGCGATACCATCGAGACGCTCACGGTCGAGATCGGCGAGCTGCGCGGCCGCCTGCGCCACCTGCACCTGTCCTACCACCTGAAGATGGACGCATTGCTCAGCGACGAGCAGAAGGCGCGCTATCGGCAGGCCCGCGGTTATCACGGCGAGGCGGAAGACCGCCCGGATGGCCATCATCACGGCCATCCGGGCCACCACCACTGAATGCCCGTGCCCTTCCCGGCAAGGAACTAATTGCGTGGCACCGCGTTCGACTGAAGAGACGATCGGAGCGCGCATGACGGGAGCCCTGAACCTGGATCTGAACCGGCCGGCGGTCGTGGAGACGGCGGCGCAGCCCTGGAGCGGAAGCCGTGCCGACGGCGTGGTGCGCAAGCCGCTGGAGCGCGAACAGGCGGAAGCGGGCCGCGCCACCAGCATCGTGCAGTTCCAGCCCGGAGCCCGCTTCCCGCCGCACACGCATGCGCTGGGCGAGGAGATCCTGGTACTGGACGGCGTGTTCTCCGACGAAACCGGTGAATATCCCGCTGGCACCTACCTGCGCAATCCGCCGGGTTCCCGCCATACGCCGCACTCGGGTCCCGGCTGCACGTTGTTCGTGAAGCTGGAGCAGTTCGCGCCCGAGGACCGCGAGAAGGTGGTGGTCGATACCCACTCGGCGCCCTTCCAGCCGGGCATCGGCGGCTTGCGCGTCCTGCATCTGCACAGCTTTGGGACCGAACACACCGCACTGGTGCACTGGCCGGCGGGGGAGCATTTCCAGCCCCACCGGCACTGGGGCGGCGAGGAGATCCTGGTGCTGTCCGGCGAATTCATCGACGAGCACGGACGCTATCCCGCCGGCACGTGGATCCGCAGCCCGCATTCGAGTCAGCATGATCCCTGGGTGGAGGAGGAGACGCTGATCTACGTGAAGACCGGTCACCTGTGATGCCCTGCGCCCGGGCTTGCGCTTTCACAGGGTAAGGTGACCGAAGGCGCCCGGGCCGGGTACAGGGACCCCCTTACACGGGAGCAGGCCGATGCAGCAGCCCGAATCCCAGCAGGACACTGTCCTCGACCCGTATCGTGCCCGCATCCGGGCGGCATACGGGGTCGACGAGGCGGCCGTGTTGCGCGACCTGCGGGCCGCCATCCGGCTGGATGCCGAGGCTCGCGCCCGTATCGCGGCCGAGGGCGCGCGCATCGTCGAGCGGGTGCGCGCCGACACATCGCCGTCGCTGCTGGAGAGCTTCCTCGCCGAGTACGGCCTGTCCACCGAGGAGGGTGTCGGTCTGATGTGTCTGGCGGAGGCCCTGCTGCGGGTGCCGGACGCCGAGACCATCGACGAGCTGATCCAGGACAAGATCGAGCCCTCCGACTGGGGCGCCCACCTCGGGCATTCCTCGTCTTCGCTGGTGAATACCTCCACCTGGGCCCTGATGCTGACCGGCAAGGTGCTGAGCGACGACCCGCAGCGCCCGGCCGCCGCACTGCGCGGGCTGATCCGGCGGGTCGGCGAGCCGCTGGTGCGTACTGCCGTGGCGCAGTCGATGAAGCTGCTGGGGCGCCAGTTCGTGCTCGGCGAGACGATTGCCCAGGGGATGCGCAACGCGCGCGAGATGGAGCGCGGGGGCTACACCTATTCCTACGACATGCTCGGTGAGGCCGCGCGCACCGATGCCGACGCCCGGCGCTATCACGAGGCCTATGCCACGGCCATCGCGGAGATCGCGAAGCAGGCGCAGGGCGACGTGCGTTCCAGTCCCGGCGTCTCGGTCAAGCTTTCCGCGCTGCATCCCCGCTACGAGTACACCCACCGCGCGACGGTGATGGCGGAACTCGTGCCGCGGGCGCGGGAACTGGCCCGGCAGGCGGCGCGGGCCGGCATCGGCTTCAACATCGACGCCGAGGAGCAGGATCGCCTGGAGCTGTCGCTGGACGTGATCGAGGCCCTGCTGGCGGATCCGGAGCTGGCCGGCTGGGACGGCTTCGGCGTGGTCGTGCAGGCCTACGGCCGCCGGGCGGCGCCGGTAATCGAGGCGCTTTACGCGCTGGCGGAGCGCCTCGACCGGCGGCTCATGGTGCGCCTGGTCAAGGGCGCCTACTGGGATACCGAGATCAAGCTGGCACAGGAACTGGGCGTGGAACACTTCCCGGTGTTCACGCGCAAGGTGAATACCGATGTCAGCTACATCGCCTGCGCGCAGATGCTGCTGGACCGGCGCGACCGCATCTACCCGCAGTTCGCGACCCACAACGCGCATACCTGTGCGGCGGTGCTGGCCATGGCCGGAGACGATCGCGACGGCTTCGAGTTCCAGCGCCTGCACGGCATGGGCGAGTCGGTGCACGCCATCGTCAAGGCAACGGCTGGCACCCGCTGCCGCATCTACGCCCCGGTGGGCGCGCATCGTGACCTGCTGGCTTATCTCGTTCGCCGCCTGCTGGAAAACGGCGCCAACAGCTCTTTCGTCAACCAGGTGGTGGACAGCACCATCGCGCCGGATGAGATCGCCCGCGACCCGCTCGCCGACCTGGACGCCCTGGGTGATGCCATCCCCAACCCGGCCATTCGCGACCCGGCCGATCTCTACCAGCCGCAGCGGCAGAACTCGCGTGGCTACTGCGTCAACGAACCCGCCTCCATCCTGCCGCTGCTCGAGGCGCGCGAGGCCTTCGCGCGGACGCGCTGGCAGGCGGCGCCGATGCTGGCAGCGGGGTATGCGCCACAGGGCGAACCGCGCGACGCGGTTTCTCCTGCCGACCCCGACGACGTGGTGGGGGCGGTGCGCGAGGCCACGGTGGAGGAAGTCGAGCAGGCCCTGCGCGCCGCATTGATGGGGTTTGTCGACTGGTCGGCGCACCCGGTCGCGGCACGGGCGGATCTGCTGCGTGCCATCGCGGAGCGTTACGAGGCGCACGCCCCCGAGCTGATCGCACTGGCCAACCGCGAGGCCGGCAAGACCGTATGGGACGGCATCGCCGAGGTACGCGAGGCGGCCGACTTCCTGCGCTACTACGCCGGCGAGGCCGAGCGGCTGGCGCAGGAGGCGGAGCTGGAGCCGCGCGGGGTGTTCGTCTGCATCAGCCCGTGGAACTTCCCGCTGGCGATCTTTACCGGTCAGGTCGCCGCGGCCCTGGCGATGGGCAATACGGTGGTCGCGAAGCCCGCCGAGCAGACCCCGCTGATCGCCACCCGCGCGGTCGAGCTGATGCGCGAGGCCGGCCTGCCGGAGACCGCCCTGCAGTTGCTGCCGGGTGACGGCCCGTCAGTGGGCGGGCCGCTCACCGCCGATCCGCGTATCAGTGGGGTCTGCTTCACCGGTTCCACCGAGGTCGCGCAGCTGATCCACCGCAGTCTGGCGGACAACGCCGGGCCGGATGCCGTGCTGATTGCCGAGACCGGCGGGCTGAACGCGATGATCGTCGACAGCTCCGCGCTGACCGAACAGGCGGTGCGCGACATCCTCGCCTCCGCCTTCCAGTCGGCCGGCCAGCGCTGCTCGGCGCTGCGCATGCTGTATGTGCAGGACGAGGCCCATGACCGCCTGATGGAGATGCTGCAGGGCGCGATGGACGCGCTGACCATCGGCGATCCCTGGCAGCTGGCAACCGACGTCTCGCCGGTGATCGATGCCGACGCACAGGCGGATATCCGCGACTACCTGAAGGCACAGGCGGAGAACGGCCGACTGGTGAAGTCGCTTCCGGTGCTGGAGGCGGGGCGCTTCGTCGCGCCTTCCATCGTCCAGCTCCCGGGGATCGAGGCCCTGGAGCGCGAGGTGTTCGGCCCCGTGCTGCACGTCGCGCGCTTTCGCGCGCGGGACCTGGACGCCGTGGTGGATGCTATCCATGCCCGCGGCTACGGCCTGACCTTCGGCCTGCATACCCGCATCGACGATCGCGTGCAGCAGGTGGTCGAGCGCCTGCGCGTGGGCAACCAGTACGTGAACCGCAACCAGATCGGCGCCATCGTCGGTTCCCAGCCGTTCGGCGGCGAGGGGCTCTCCGGCACCGGCCCGAAGGCCGGCGGGCCGCTGTACCTGACCCGTTTCGGGCGCCGGCCCGGCACACCTGCGGAGGTACCCGCCGCGCCGGAGCCGGGGGGCGAAGGCGTCGCGCGCACGGTCCTGCAGCGGGCCCTGGACGCGCTGGATGCCGGTGACTGGGCCGCGCGCACCGACCGGATGGAGGTGCTGCGCAAGGCGCTGCCGGAACGCACGGGGCTGCTGCGCCAGGCCCTGGCGGAGACCGCGGCGTTCGACACGAGTCCGCAGACGCTACCGGGGTCGACTGGCGAGAGTAATCGCCTGCGTCTCTATCCCCGCGGTCCGGTGCTGTGCCTGGGGCCGAGTGCGGAGGTTGCACTGGCGCAGGCGGTGCAGGCGCTGGGGGCGGGGTGTCCGGTGGTCATGGTAGTCCCGGGTGCCGAACGCGCCGCGCGGGCGCTGCAAAAGGCCGACGTCCCGCTGCAGGGGATCGACGGCGTCGTCGAGCCGGAAACGCTGGCTGTACTCAACGGTTTGGTAGCGGTCGCCGCGGTCGGTAGCAGCGAGTGGACCCGCAGTTTGCGCAAGGCGCTGGCGCTGCGCGACGGGCCGATCATTGCGCTGGAGACCACCTTGATCGCGCCGGAGCGCTATGTGGTGGAGCGCCACTTGTGCATCGACACCACCGCCGCCGGTGGCAACGCCAGTTTGCTCGCAGCCGCTGACTGATGCCGGCCGCGTTTTGCGGGGCGTCGGTCCGGCGCGGGCGCGTTACCGGCGCTTCTTGCGGCGCTTCTGGCCCACCTTTACGCGCTGGAGTGCGGCCTGCAGCTCACCGTGCGCCTCCTTCGGTATGGAGGACGAGCTGCGCAGGCGCAAACCCTTGCCGGTGCGAATGGCGGTCAGGCGACCGTTCCCGATGCCGTAGCGGCGGACGATATCCCGCGCCGTATGTTCGAAGTGCATCGGCGGGTCGCCGCGCCGCACCCGTAGCGTTCCGTCCGCGATCTCCAGGCTGAAGATGATGCTTGCCTGCCAGATCAGCAAGGCGCCCGCCACCAGCAGCAACACAATCATCAACAGCAGCGTGATCAGCATGGAGTCCTCTCCGGTGGTGCCCCGACCTGCATGAGTCTGGGGCGGGGCGTAATGAATCCGTCGCGCCGATCGTAGCACTCGAACACGCGGTTGCGTCTCGCGCTGTCGGACTGATGGGCGCGTGCGGTACCGGATGGCCAAAGGTCGCGCAGGGTTGGAATGTGCAGTATGCACATGGAGTGCTAGTATGTGCTTAATACGGTTTGTCTGGAGGTGAGCCATGAGCACTGCAGAGCTTCTGGCCCCGGAACGTTCCGAGGTCCTGCGCGAGGCGCTGGTCAATGCCGGCAAGGCGCTGGGCCTGACCCAGGCGGAGCTGGGCGAGGTGGTCGGGCGCGGGCGCACGGATATCAGTCGGGGCAACATCGACCCGGCCAGCAAGCCGGGTGAGTTGGCGCTGTTGCTGATTCGCTGCTATCGCGCGCTCTATGTCCTCACCGGCGGGGATGTCGGTGCGATGAAACACTGGATGCAGACGCACAACCACCACACCGGAGGGGTGCCCGCCGAGCAGATCCGCACGGTTCAGGGTTTGGTGGGGGTGCTGGAGTACCTCGATGCGATCCGCGGCAAGCTATGAGGGCAACCTGACATGCCGGACTGGGATGCCCTGGTCGAAGCGGCGCCGCGTGTCACGCTGAGGGGGGAGGTCCTGCGCCTGGTGGAGAGCCAGGAGCAGGTCGCCACCAACCAGATCGTCAGCTCGCTCGACCGCCAGGCCGTTCTGGAAGAGATGCTGGAGGCGACCAAGCCGCCCCGGCGCCCGGGTACGGAACGGCTGCACTACCTGCTGGCGACGCCGTTTCGCTACCCGCCGCTACGTCACGGATCGCGCTTCGGCCGTCGCCACGAACCCAGCCTGTTCTACGGCGCCCTGCGCGAGCGCACGGTCCTCGCCGAGGCGGCCTACTACCGGTTTGTGTTCTGGCATGGCATGGCGACCCCGCCACCGCGCAAGCTCGATACCCAGCACACGTTGTTCGCCGCACGCTACCAGAGCCCCAATGGCTTGCAGCTCCATCAGCCCCCGTTCGCTGAACACGCGGACCTGTTGCGTCATCCCGCCGACTATCAGGCCACCCAGGCCCTGGGCGCCGCGCTGCGCGAGGCCGGCATCGACCTGTTCGAATACCCGTCCGCACGCGATCACGAGGCCGGCCTGAACCTCGGGCTCTTCAATGCGCGCCCGTTTACCCGCAACAAACCCACACGCCAGGATCCCTGGCTGTGCCAGCTCACCGCCGACCACGTCCGTTTCCTCAAGCCCCGCGACGGCGCCCTGCACGACTTTCCCCTGACCCAGTTCCACTACCAGGGCCGGCTGCCGCTACCCGCCTGACAGCCGTACCCACACCGGCCATTGCGAGACCTCGCAGAGGCCGTGGCAATCGGTCGGAGCGTGCTGGGCCGCCGGTCGGTCGCAATGCCGGGGCAGAAGGCCCGACCTGATCCGGCGCCCGTGCAGGCACTCGGTGCACCACGGGGTCTGCTACGCTTCGGCCCTTGTCGGACAGGAGAGATCAGATGACGGTTGCAGCGCTCACGGAACAGTTTCCGCATCCCGAAGTGCGGTTTCGCCAGCAGGATGCGCTTGTGATGGTCGATATCGAGAACGCGCACGGCAGCGCGACGATCACGACCTTTGGCGCGACACTGCTGAGCTATCGCCCGAAGGGTGGTGCCGACGTGCTGTGGGTGAGCGATACCGCGTTGTACGACGGCAAGAAACCGGTGCGCGGCGGGGTCCCCGTCTGCTGGCCATGGTTTGGCCCGTACGATCCGGCCGCGCTGGGGCCCGACCCGAGCGACGAATACAAGAAGGGTCACGGGATCGCCCGCTATGCGTTCTGGGATGTCGAGTCCGTGGAATCGGTCGGCGAGGCCACGCACGTCGTGTTCGTGCTGACCCCCGGCGACGATATCCGCAAGGCCTGGCCGCTGGAGTTCTCGCTGCGCCTGCACGTCACCCTGGGCGAGACCCTGGAGATGACGCTGGAGGGCGAGAATCGCAGCAAGCGCGAGTGGCGTGTGTCGGAGGCCTTCCACACCTACTTCGGCGTGGGCGAGGCCGAGGGCCTGGTGGTGCGCGGACTGGACGGAACCATGCGGATCGACAAGCTGGCGGACGGCGAACGCGGGACGCAGTCCGGCGAGGTCGCCATGACGACCCCGATGGAGCAGGTGTTCGTCGGCCACCCGGGCACGCTCGTGATCGAGGATCGGGGCAACGCGCGCGAGATCGTCATCGAACGCGAGAACAGCGCCAGCAGCGTGCTCTGGAACCCCGGCCCGGAAGGTGTCCAGTCGTTCGCCGACATGCCCGACGACCAGTACCGCAAGACGGTCTGCGTCGAAGTCGCCAACGCCCTGGACGATGCCTACCCGCTTGCTGCGGGCGCAACCCACGCCATGAGCATGCGGCTCTCCGTGCGCTGAGCGAGCCGTCGGGCAACGCCCCGGCGTGGCCGCCAGCCTCGCCGGCCCGGAGCGCAGAGCCGGGATCTTCGGGCTGGAGAGGCGGCGGAGATCCCGGCTCACCGCGTTGCGGTGTCCGGGATGACGCAGGGGGGGCGCGGAATGGGGACGGTCCCAACCCTTTGCCCTGTCTCGACCTGTCACGCCTGATCCTGGTATTGCGCCAGCCCCGGAAGCGGTGCGCCTTGGCTACAGCGTGTGCCCGGTGAGTCGTCGGTAGATGGCGAAGCCGGCCTCGCGGTCACGGCAGCGCAGGATGGCGGCGCGGCCCGGGGTGGAAGGATCGGGCTGCAGGTTCACGCCGGCCGCCTCGGCGGCCCGGAAGTCGTCATCCCGCAGGTCGGCGTTGCCGAACACCGAGATCACGAAGCCGCCGGGGATGGGCGGGGGCGGGGTGAACGCCTCGCCGTCGGCCAGCGCGACCCAGGCTGGAATGAACTCCGGGCCGTAGAAGTCGAAGAAGCCGTTGGAGCCGCGCAGGTGGGCCTCGATCGGCCGGCCGCCGATCAGTTCGATGTTGCAGAGGCCGCTGTAGCCGGCCAGGTTGCGGCGTACCCAGTCGGCGATCCAGGGCTCGATCTCGGGCGCGGCGGCGCCGATCTCCCAGTAGATCGGGCGGGCGGCGTCCTTCGCCTCCGAACCGCGGGTGTGGGCAAACCAGCGGGCCGCGCCGTTCTCCACCAGGCAGTCGGTGCTGGTGTGGGTACCTTGCAGGCGCTGGCACCAGAAGCTGCCGGGCTCTGCCGGCACGTCGCCGGCCGGCATGGTGCGTGCGTTCAGCCCCATGCCGGCCAGGTTGGTGATCGGCTTGACGAACACCTCGGCGTCCGCCGCGATGCCGAGGTCCGTGGGTGCCACGCCGCAGGGCGCGGCGGTCAGTCCGGCATCCAGGGCCAGATGCAGTTTGTCATAGACATGCCGGTGGTCCGGATTGAGCCGCCAGGCGGCGGCGTCGGACACGGCCACCTCGCGGCACGGCTCGGGCCGGAAGAGATGCTCGCGTTCGGGGAGGACACCGACAAACGGCACTACCCGGCCTCCGCTTGGCGCGTTGCGTGGCCCGCCGCCAGGCGCTCCACTTCGCACAGCAGCGACTTGAACGCGGGAAACCCGCTGATCGGGTCCAGCGCGCGGTCGTCGGTCAGTTCGTTCACGTTGGCGTGGTTCCAGCCGTGCTGACAGTGCGCCACGCCGGGCTTGATGCGGTCCGTGACCTTGGCCACGAACGCCACGCGCCCACGTGGCGAGCGCACCTCTACCGTGTCGCCGTTGACGATCCCGCGCGCGGCGGCATCCATCGGGTGCAGCTCCACCAGCGGCTCCGGCATCGCCCGGCGCATGCGCTCCAGGTGCTGGTGCTGCGAGTGGGTGGCGTGCTTGTGGCGGGCGCCGCTGGTCAGTACCAGCGGATAGTCGCGGGCGAGCTCCGGCGTGGAGATCGGGCTCTCCGCCGGCTCACGGTAGACCGGCAGGCCGTCGTGCCCGGCCGCGCGCAGTTCCGCGGCGTCGAACTCCACCTTGCCGCTGACCGTGCGAAACCCGTTGATCCGGTACTGGCGGTCGCCTTCCTCGAAGCCGTACTCGAGCATGTCGTCCAGCGCCTTGGCGAACACGGTGACGCCGTCCGGGTCGTTATAGACCTGTTCGCGGATGGTCTCCGGTATGCCCTCGGCGGCCTCGGCCCAGCTGGCCTCCAGGTCGCCGTTCCAGAACTGCTCTGCCATCCCCAGGCGCACGCCCAGCTCCAGGAATACCTCGCCATCCGGGCGCGCCTCGCCGCGCGGGGCAACGGCGGCGTGGCGGTAGCGCAGTTCGCCGCGGAAGTTGCAGCCGGGGTAGGCGATCAGCGCCGCGCGTTCCAGGCTGGTGGCGGCCGGCAGCACGATGTCCGCCATGCGCGTGGCCGGGTTGTGGAAGAAGTCGGAGGCGGCGAAGAAATCCAGCGCGCCTAGCGCCTGTTCCATGCGCTTCGAGTTCGGCCACATCGCGGTGTTGATGCCCATCGCCAGCAGGGCGCGGACTGGCTGTGGCTGCCCCTCGAGGATGGCATCCGGCAGCAGCATGCTTTGCGCCGCCGGCCAGTGGGCCGTCCATACCGGAAAGGTCTCGTCGCCGATGCGCGGCGGCAGGTTCTCGCGGCAGTGGTCAAACAGGTCGATCGGCTTCGGCGTGACCTTGTCGTTGAAGAAGCGGTTGCCGCCCTCGCGGTCGATGTTGCCGGCCACCGCGGCCAGCAGGATCACCGCGCGGTGGTTCTGGAAGCCGTTGCTGTGCTGAACGGTGGCGGTGGGCGAAAGCATGATCTGCGCCGGCGCGTTGGCGGCATAGAGCTCGGCGGCGCGGCGCAGATCGGCCGCGTCGATGCCGCAGATCTGTGCGACACGCTCCGGCGGGAATTCGTCCACGTAGTCGCGGAAGGCCTGCACGCCGCTGCCCCATTCGTCGAGGAAGGCCTGGTCCTGCCAGCCGTTTTCGAAGATCAGGTAATGCATGCCCAGCGCCAGCGCGCCATCGGTGCCCGGGCGGATCTGCAGGTGTACCTCGGCCTGCTCCGCCAGCGGGGTCACCCGCGGGTCCACCACCACGGTCGCGCAGCCCGGGCGGGCTTCAGCCAGGGGGTGCTGGTGGAACGGCGGGATGGAACCGCGCGGGTTGGTGGACCACACCAGAAGGCAGCGCGTCGCATCCGAGGCGACGGTGGACGAGGTCTTGATCTTGGTGCCGAAGGTCACCTCCTCCGCCACCTTGGTGGAGGAGAAGCAGCAGCCGCTCTCGGTCAGGTAGTTGGGCGAGCCGAAGGCATGCGCCAGGCGCTGGAGCTGCGGCCGGGCCTCCTTGGTATAGCCGGCGAAGAAGGCCGCCGCCGGGGCCCCGTGTTCCTCGCGGGTGGCGCGCAGGCGCTCGGCGATGGTGTCCAGTGCCTCGTCCCAGGAGATGCGCTCGAACTGGCCGCTGCCGCGCGGGCCCGTTCGCCGCAGCGGGTACAGCAAGCGCTCCGGATGGTTGCGCCGGTCGAGCTGGACGTAGCAGCGCGGGCAATCGGGGCCGTCAATGGCGACCGGCTCGCCGACGGCGTCCAGGGTGACGTCGATGGCACAGTTGGCATCGCACTCGTAACAGGTACTTTTCACGGTCGCCATCGGACGGTCTACCTTGTTCAGCGGTCGTTCCTGATTGCTGCGCGGGCATTATGCCGGGAGCCTTCGGTCCGCCACGAACAACGCCTGGAACCGCGGGGGCACCTCTTTTTCACTCGTGGCCTGGGTGCCGATTCGCTTGGTTGGGGGTAAGGCAACACCTGGCACGGTCACTCGCGACAAAACACATCCCGTCATCCGGGCCAGAGCGCAGCGCAGAGCCGGGATCTCCGGGTTGAAGAGCCCCGGCGAGGAGGTTCTGGCTCACCGCTTTCGCTTTGCGGTGTGCGGGATGACCGGGTGTGGGGGCGGAACGGTATCGGTCCCCAACCGTTTGCCTCTGTCGATGCGCGTTTACGGACTTGCGTGCTGGCGGGTCTGCCTTGCGTGCCTCAGGCCGGTTGTCTGCGGGCCGCGCGAAGGGCACGGCAGATCCAGCCTTCCGGGGTATCTTCGCCGGTCAGCAGGTAGCGCAGGGCGTGGGGGTCGCGCAGGGTGTGCGAGATGGTGAGGGCGCTCGCGAAGCGGCCGCAGAACAGCAGGTGGTCGCCGGGTTGCAGGGGCGTGTTGTCGTCGGGCGCGAGGATATCCTCGCCGCCGGCTTCGCGCCGTAGTAGCAGCACAATGCAGGCGTGTCGCTGGCGCACGGGATGGTCGGCGCGCAGCAACTGGCCCAGGGTCACCGGCTCCTGCTCCAGATGGGCAAGGAGGGCCGGAGCTGTCCCCTCGTCCAGTTGCTCGGTCCAGATGGCCGGCACACGGTCGCCGACCACGGCCGTGATGGAGCTGACTTGCTCGTTCGCCCAGTCGGTTGTCTGGTTGCGGCTCAATTCCAGGAAGCGCGGCAGGAGCGGCGAGGTCAGATGGGCCAGGATCGCCTCGGCGATCACCCGGTCGTGGCGCATCACCAGCGGCAGGTCGGCCGCCGCGAACAGGAGCGAATCGCACTCGCGGTTCTGGCGTCCGACCATGAACAGGTCCGGGTTCAGCTCGCGCGCGGTCATCACGATGGACAGGTTGTAGTCGTCGCGGCCGGTTCCGGCCACGATCCCGGAGGCGCTCTCGATGCCGGCCTCGTGCAGGGTGTCCGCCTCGGTGCCGCGGCCCTTGATGCAGTCGGGCGGACAGTCCGCGCCCTCGGGGTCCGTTTCCACCAGGGTTACCTCCACGCCCTCCTGGATCAGCCCGGCATGCACGGCCTTGCCGAAGCGCCCGAAGCCGCACAGGATCCAGCGCCCGCAGGGCGGGTCGATCGGCATCGGCAGCGGGCTCCCGGGGATGCTCCCAAGCCACTCGTGCAACAGGTGATGCGCGGGGGAATGCAGCGCGAGGGCGAGGCGCTGGCCGAAGATGTCGAACGGGTTGATGACCTGGTCAGTCCCGAACGAGGCCATGTTCTTCTCTGTGTCGTGGCTCTCGGCACGGCAGATCACGGGGCGCTCCGGGTTGAGGAGTTTGGCGGCAATGGCAATCCGCAGGTTCACCGCATCGTCGCTGGTCAGCGCCACCACACCCTGGCAGTGCGGGTTGAGGAGCCCGGCATCAAGCAGGCGATTGGCGATGCTGGCATCCGCGCACAGACCGGGGATCTGCAGCGGGTAATCCTCCAGGACCAGCTCGTTGATGCGATCCGGGTTCTGGTCGATCACCACCGCAAAGCCATTGCGCCCGAGCAGGGAGCGCACCACCAGGGCCCCGGTGTCGCCATAGCCGCACACGATATGGAACGGTCGCTGCAGCTTGCGGATCGTGCGGTCGAACGCATGCTGGCTGACGGCCAGGCGGAAGGCCGGGTCCTGGATCAGTGCGAGGATCTTGCCGATCGCATACAGCCAGGCCACCACCGACAGGTAAACGGCAACCACCGTCCACATCCTCTGCGCCTCGGTGAAGGCGTGGGGGATCTCGCCGAAGCCGATGGTGGTGGCCATGTAGGTCACGAAGTAGAAGGCATGGAAGAAGTCCATGCGCCAGGGCTCCCCTTGATCGTCCACGCCGGGTATCAGCACCAGGCCGAGAACGGAGATCGCGTAGGCCGCCGTCAGCGCAAGCAGGGGTGCCCGCATGCGCCGCAGGAACAGGAACAGCACCTTGTTGATCGTGGGGCCCACGGCTCGTGGTGTCTGTAGCGCTCGCGGCCGCCGTCAGCGGCGCAGCGCCACCGTATCCGCGATCAGCAGCAGTACGGAGATCAGGTTGGCCACCATGGCCCCGCCCGCCAGGGAGACGATGCTGGCCATGAACATCGCATCCATGCCCCCGGCATGCACGTGGCTCGCATAGGCCCATACCGCCGCGGCCGCGATCAACTGCAGCACCGCGACCAGCGAACTGGCCAGTAGCAATGCCCCGGTCTGCGTCCGGTCCCCCAGCTTCAGGGCCGTCGCGATGACGTTTACCACGATGGCTGCGAACAGCTCGTACACATTGTGGTGCGCCGGATCATCGATCTCGCCGAGGAAGAACCCGAAGTTCAGCGTGAACGCCAGGATGATGAAAAAGCCGAAGATCACCTTCTCCAGGTTCATGCGCATGCTCCTTGTCGTTCGAGGTAACGGCTCCTGCCCGGCGCCGCGACACGGGCCCCGTCTTCATCTGCCCGCAGCATGGAGCATGGCCCAACAAGCCCCGGATGGCGAGGGCAGGGCGCTCATCTCCCCACGTGCCGAAACGCCAGGGCAACGTCATTGCGAGGCCTCGCAGAGGCCGTGGCAATCGGCCGAAGTGCCACGAAGTTGGTCTCCTTACGGTCGCGCAGGGAGAGGCAACGGCCAAGATTCGATCCGGGAGCCACCCGTGGCATTCGCCTTCTTCCGGCCCGGCGTCTACCGGCAGCAGCTCTGGTCTCTTCTGCCTATGATCTGAAGTAATGATCCGGAACGATGTTGGAGGCGGATCATGGAACGCTATTACGACCTTGGGCCCTACCGTCGGGGTATTTCTTCACCGTCGCCGGAGGCTCGGCTCTGGTTCAATCGCGGGCTCTTGTGGGGCTATGGATTCAACCACGAGGAGGCCATCCGTTGCTTCGAAACGGCCATTGAGCATGACCCCGAGTGCGCGATGGCGTGGTGGGGCATCGCCTGGGCGCTTGGCCCGAACTACAACAAGCCGTGGGAGGCGTTCGCCGATTCGGAGCTGGCAGACTCCCTGTCACGCGGATCGACGGCACTGGCCCGGGCGCAGCAGGCTGCCACCAGCAGTCCGGTGGAGCAGGCGCTGATCAACGCGCTGCAGGTACGCTGCCAGACGGCAGAGCCGCCAGCTGTGGGCGCACTCGAGCGCTGGAGTGACGACTACGCCGATGCCATGCGCGCGGTGTACCGCGAACACGGCGAAGACCTCGATGTGGTGGCCCTGTTTGCCGAGGCCCTGCTGAACCGCACTCCCTGGCAGTTGTGGGACCTGAAGGCCAACGCCCCGGCGGAAGGTGCCAGCACGGTCGAGGCCACCGAGGTGCTGGAGACTGCGCTCTATCGCGAAGAGGCGCGCAGGCACCCCGGCATCCTCCACTACTACGTACACCTGATGGAGATGTCGCCGCACCCGGAGCGCGCCCTGCGGGTTTGCGACCGGCTGCGTGGGTTGGTGCCGGACGCGGGCCACCTCCAACACATGGCCTCGCACATCGACGTGCTGTGCGGTCAGTACGACAACGTGGTGCGGATCAACAATGAGGCAATCGCGGCCGACAGCAAGTATCTGGAGCGCGAAGGCGCCATCAATTTCTACACCCTTTACCGCTCTCACAACTACCACTTCAAGCTGTACGGCGCGATGTTCCAAGGCCGATATACTGACGCGTGCGAGGCAGCGGAGGGGTTGCGCGCCACCATTCCGGAGGCCCTTCTGCGGATCGAATCGCCACCAATGGCCGACTGGCTGGAGTCCTTCGTGCCGATGCACCTGCACGTAATGGTGCGGTTCGGGCGCTGGCAGGAACTGATCGACACCCCGCTGCCTGCCGACCCCGAGCTGTATGCGTTCAGCACCGCGCTGACCCACTACGCGAAGGGCGTGGCCAACGCCGCCACCGGTCGCATCGAGGAGGGCGAGGAACAGCGCGTGCGCTTCGAGGCCGCCGCGGCATGCATGCCCGACACTCGCTACCTGTTCAACAATCGCTGCCGCGATATTCTCGCGATCGCCCGTGCGATGCTGAACGGAGAGCTGGAGTACCGCAAGGCCAACTACGACGAGGCCTTCGCCTTCCTGCGCCAGGCCATCAAGCAGGACGATGGGCTTCCCTTTGACGAACCCTGGGGGTGGATGCAGCCGACTCGCCACGCCTGTGGCGCGTTGCTTCTGGAACAGGGCGAGGTCGCGGCGGCAGCGCAGCTATACCGTGAGGACCTCGGCTTTGACTCCGCGCTACCGCGGCCGTACCAGCATCTGGATAACGTCTGGGCGCTGCACGGCTACCACGAGTGCCTGATGCGCCTCGGACGCAACGAGGAGGCCACCATCATCAAGCAGCGCCTGGACCTCGCCACTGCCCGCGCCGATATTCCCATTCGGGCCTCCTGCGCTTGCCGAACGCGTGTTGTGCGTTGATGCGTGTGTCGGACACCGCGTCGCGCTGACCCTGGCGGGGGCGTTGCCATGTCGGTCCCGTATCGTCTATCCAGTAAGCGCTTCGTCACCCGTGCCGTGTTGCTCGTTCGAGCGCGGATGCGCTTGCTAATCCCAGAGGTGGCCCCAGCGTTCCCACCAGTCGCGGGCGAGGGCCCGGTTGGCCACGTTCTCGCGTTCGTCGAGGACGGTTCCCAGGCGGATGTACTCGCCCCCGGTTTGCGAGGTCACCGCCGGATCCTGCGAAGCCAGCATCAGGGCGTACAGCGCCAGTTTCAGTTCCCACGGGTCATCGGAATCGAGGTAGGGCACGAGATGCGGGACCGCCGGCGCACCGATCCGGCCGAGCGCCTCGGCCGCGGTGTACCAGGTACGCGGATGCTCCTCGCCCCCGTAGGTCTCGGTGAACGCGCGATCCGACAGGCGCTCGAGGTAGTAGTGGATCTCGTCCCGGAGGCTGGCGAACCCCTCCGCGGGTCCGTCTGCCGCGGCGGCGGGCTGCTCCTGCGGCGCGGCACCCGTGGCGGCGGGTGGCTTTGCCGATGGCGGCCCGCCGGCGCAGCCAACAAGCAGCATCCCGCTGGCCAGCCATGCGGTCAGCCAGCAGGCAGAAGAGGGGCAAAACGGCAGGGGTTTGTCTTTCAAATGCCTTCCGATCCACGTATTGCCGAGGGTTTATCCGCACTCAATTTTGGTTCATCGAGCATTACCGGGGAAGGCTGCGCGGATTTTGAGGAAGAAGTAGTCCTGGTCGCGGTAGCCATAGGCCCGACGCTTGATGACCTTGATCGTGTTGTTAATGCCCTCGACGACGCTGGTGTTCAGCCGGTGGCGGCAGCGCGAGACGATGCCGGGCAGGTAGGGCTCCAGCAGGCGTGCGAAGCGCTGCAGGGCTTGGATTCCGCTCTCGTGCGCTTGCTGCACCCATTGCCGCCACGCCTGGTACGTCCGCTCGGGGCTGCGCTGGAACCACAGTCGCTTGAGTTCGTCGCGTAAGAGGTAGACCGTCAGTAACGCTTGGTTGGCCTGCAGCAGTTCGTCCAGGCGCACCGACTGGCCGGCGTTCAACGATGCCCGGTTGCGCAACAGCAGCCAGCGGCTGGACTTGATCACGCGTCGGGCCTGTCGGTCGTCGCCCAGGCGCTTCGCCTCGTCGACACGCACCCGGTCGATCACCTCGCGGCCGTACTTGGCGACCACATGGAACAGGTCATAGACGATCTCGGCGCGCGGGCACTGCGCCCGGATCTCGAGCTCAAAGGCCGTGGTCATGTCGATCGCCACCGCCTCGATGCGCTCGCGCACGCCTTCGGGGAGCTGCTCGAAGAAGGCCCGCGCGGTCTCGCGCGAGCGGCCTTCGCCGACCCACAACACCTGGCGCCGGATCGGCTCGATCACCACGGTCGCGTAGCGGTGCCCCTTGTGCAGGGCGAACTCGTCCATCGCCAGATAGCGGATCGACGCCCAGTCCGGCTCCGGTAGCGAAGCCGCCAGGCGATGCCGGTCCACGGTCTTCACCGTGTGCCAGCCCAGGCCATAGAACGCGGCCACAGCCTGGATACTGGCCGAACGCAACAACTGACTGCAGGCATCCGCCAACCGGTTGGTCAGCCGCTGATAGCGCCCCAGCCAGCTCAGACGTTCCAACCGGGGACCGCCGCAGTGCTCGCACCACACCCGGCGACGCGGCACCAC
>NZ_KB898900.1:0-121311 GCF_000377925.1 Thioalkalivibrio sp. AKL12 | reverse complement strand
CTCTTAAAAAATCCCGTTCCTTGGTCACCCGGGCCAGATCGCGCCTCAGACGCGCGACCTCCTCATCCCTTGGCGTCCCGGTACCGGAAAAGGCCTTGCTGGCCCCGGCCTCCGCCTCCCGAACCCAGCGGGTCAGCAGGGTCGGACTGATACCCAGCTCCAAGGCAATCTGCCGGCAGCTTGTGCCCGATCGACGAACCAACTCCACCGCTTCCCGCTTGTATTCCGGGGTGTAACGTTTACGTTTCGACATGAACACTCCTTCGGCCCAGTATGGGCCTTCTCGTAAGTGTCCGCTTTAACGGGGTAGAACCCATCCGGCGCGGTGATGGCCTGGGTGTGCGGGCGAGAGGGTGCCGGGGTGCTTGGCTCGCAATCGCCCGCGGGTTTCAGTGGCAGGTCGAAATGGAATGTGCTCCCGCGTCCCGGGGTGCTTTCGAACCCGAGGACACCCCCCATCGCTTTGACGAGGCCGTCCACGATTGCAAGCCCCAGCCCGGTTCCCTCCTTTGGCTTCTTGCGATTCTCGTATCCCTGGTAGAACGGCTCGAAAAGCCGTTCCCGATCGTTTTTGTGGATCCCTTCGCCGGTGTCACTGACATTGATATGCAGGCGTCCAGGGGTGTGGTCGTGCATGGTCCTTCCGGTCGCGGTCGCATTCAGCGAAATGGTTCCGTCGCGGGTGAACTTGAGCGCATTTATAAGCAGGTTCCAGAGGATTTGTCTGAGGCGCCGCTGATCGAGGCAGACAGAGTCCGGCAGTTCGGGGTCGATCTCGACCAAGAGCTGATTGCCTTTGTCACCGGCCATTGCCGCCATCTGGTCGACAAGCTCTCGCAGCAGGGTCGGCAAATCGGCGGGGGACTCCTGCAGCTCGATCGAACCGTTCTCGATCGCACCGAGGTCGAGGAGATCGTTGACGATCTGGTTCAGATGGTTACTGGCGCGAAGAAGTGTTTCCACGCGCGCGCGCTGGTCGGCATCCAGCTGCGTATCCGCCAGGAGCTCCAGGGTCGTAAGCGCACTGGTCAGGGGTGTTCGGAGCTCATGGCTGACCACAGCAAGAAACCGCGATTTTGCGTAATTCGCCTTCTCGGCTTTTTGGGCCAGAGACAGCGCGGAGCGAGACTCCGCGCGCAGCTGGAGTTCGAGCGCCTGTAATCGGGATTGTTGATCCAGACGAAGCTTCGCACTGGTGAACAGATTGCCGATGAGTCTCAGAAAGTTCTCGTCGGGCCGCTGTCCGCCATAGGCTGGCAAGCGCCAGTTAAGTGTCAAGAAACCCAGCGTCCCTTCTGCGCTGGCGAGCGGGATGGTGACATGTGATCGAATGCCGCGGTTGGCAAGGGCGGTGTAGGGTGAGTCCAGTCCGGATTCCGACGCGATGTGATCCGCATACCTGGGGCCGGTCGGGGCCTGATCCGTTGCCGGGATGATTACGGCGAATCGACGAGGGTGGCGTCGCTCGGTTCGCGAGCCGCCCGCCGATCTCAAGTGCACAGCGGGTGTGCAGACTGTGGGGTCGTCTGCGCTCAGACAGAGGGTGGCTTCATCCGCTTGCAGGGCGTCGGCCACCGCGGAAAGGCTGTCTTCAAGAACGCCTTCCAGTGCGTATTCGTTCGCCCGGGCGAGTTCCAGCGACCAGCGAATCAGAAGGTGTTCCTGTACCTGGCGCCGGGCCAGTTGCTCGCTGTTCCGACAAGCCAGACACGCGTCACTCAGGCGCGTGGCGATGGTGCGAAAAGACTCCCAGAAGGATTCTGGCAGGGTTTGAGGCGAGTCACCGATGATGATGGCGCCGAACTCGGGCAGCTCGAACACGATGAACCTGCCGTCGCCATTCACTTTGAAAAAAGACGGTGGCTGCAGGGGTTCCGAAGGCTCGAAGTGATGCTGGATCTGGGGCGAACGGAGTACCGCACGCCACCGATTTTTGTGCTCCAGCCCGCGGGGCATGGAATGGACCGGGGTCCATTGCACTGCGTCCGCCTGTGCTGAAGGGATGCGCTCGAGGACGATTGCACCCGAGATATTGACCGTGCGAACGAGTTTGATCAGCGCGTGGCCCAGCATCTCGCCCAGGTCAAGGCTGCGACCGACCGCGAGCGATATTTGCAATAAGGCATGCGCTTCGGTCTCGCGTTCAATCATCGTTTGCGACCTTCGCCGCTGCCAAACGCTGCGAGAAGTAACCGAGGGTGATGGTCTTGTTGAGAAACTCGGGAAAGCCGACGCCCGCGTACGCGAGTTCTCCACCCGTGATCGCTCCAAAGGCAGTGGGGTGGTCCGCGAGCATGTCCATCTCACGTGAATACTGTTCACCGAGGATCTGGGTCCGACTGATGCAGTCGAAAATCATCATCGTTCCAGGGGTGTCCGTGCAGGAGTCCTCGATATCCGATATCGCATCCTTCGCGGCGCACACCAGACTGTCGCCATCCCCGGTAAAAACCTGAACATAGGATCCCGTCGGGATCTCCGCGAGTACGCGCAACCCCCCGTGCTCGGTCGTTGCAATCGGGTCGCGTATGAGTGGCTCGCGGCCGAGGACGCAAAGCCCAAGGGGGTAATGTCCCGCGCGTTCGGCTATTTGGTCCGGCGAGATGCGGGTCCCGGCCTGGTCGGCGACCACGCGGCTGTAGGTCGGAAAAGCCGGGCTGGATTCGATGGTTTCGATGACGTCGCCTTGGGCGGCTGTTACCCGCAGGCTCGGTGAGATGGGGTAGAACCCGTGGCGGGTGGCTGTCGCGAGGCGGAGCCCCAGAGTGGCCGTAACGACCACGTGGCGATGGGTGCCGGTGTTGGTGTACACCGCGTTCTTGGCTCCGGCGGTGGGTATGCCGGCCGCCGCCCCGATGGCGTGAAGGTCGGCACCGTGTCGCTCGAAGTAGGTCTCGAGAAATGCATTGAGATGATTGGAATAGACGTCGGTCAGCAGGATCTGGGCGCCCGTTCCGGAGGCCTCGCCGATTGACGGATGCGGGGCCTGGTCGGCGTGTCGATCGGTTGTGCGCGATGCCGCGTTACCCAGTGGATAGAGCTCGACCCGCGGCGTGACAGGTAGCCGAACGACCAAGGCCCCGGTGTGGTGCACCGACGCCGACCATATCAATGCGGGAAAAGCGGCACCCAGGAGCGGGACCGGAAGGGATTGCAGCAGGTCATCCAAGTCCTCCGGCAGGTAGTCGTTACCTTGCGCGGTCATGATGAACAAACCCGCGGGGGGGGGGCCTCCGAGGGCGATCCGGATCGTATCGCGCAGCGCGTCGAGGGTGTGGCCTTCGGTGGGAAAGGTGCTCAAGATGGCGGTCATTCCGGCATACCCGTTGGCTCCTGATCGCTGGTGTTCGGGTCACCATCGTTGACGATCGAGTGGCATGGCAGGGCGACGGTGATCCGCAGTCCCTGATCGGTATTCCGGAGATCGATCTGCCCACCGAGGTCATGCACGACGCCGAAGGCCAGGCTAAGACCCAGACCCGTTGCGTGCGTCTCGCCCTTGGTTGTGTAGAAGGGCTCGAATACGTGATCGAAGTGCTCTTCGGCGATACCGCCGCCGTTATCCTCAACCTCCAAAAGAATCTTCCGTCGTTCGGCATCGACACACGTCCGGATCTGTATGACGCCCTCGAAACAGCCGAGGTCGCCTTCGCGGCCGCGCTGCTGGCGGGCGGCGATTGCGTCCCGTGCGTTTGTCAGCAGGTTGGCCAGTGTCTGCTCGAGATCGGTCCGTTTGGCGTCAACGATACCGTGAGGTTGCTGATGATCCGCAACGATTTCGATTCCTCGGGCCTTGATCTGCTGACCGATCAGGCGGAGCACGTGATCGACGACCGAATCGATCGCAACCTGACGTGCCTCACTCTTTTGACTGCGCCCGAACACGCGCATGTCGTTGATGATTGCAGCGGCGCGTTCCGCTTGTTGGGCAATGCGGTCGAGCCGGGCGCGCACGTAGTCGACGGTTTCGGCGGGCATCTCGGGAGAAAGCGATTCGCGCGCGTTGTCGGACGCAAGCTGGATGACCTGTAACGGCTGGTTGAGCTCGTGCGCCATTCCTGTCGCCATCTCACCCAGAGTCGCCATCTTGGCGTTCCTGACCAGTTGCTCCTGGGTGGCCTTGATCCGTGAAATGTCCACAGTCAGGCCAATCACTTCGTCCTCGCCGTCTTCGAGATCGTCCAGGCGCGAGGCCTCTTCGTAGACCCAGGTGTAGTGGCCCGTTGGGTCGCCCAGGCGGTATTCGCAGGAGGCGTACCCCTCATGGTAGAGGCGGCCAATCATCGCGCGGGCCGCGGTCTGATCCCCAGGGTGGACCATTTCCAGCCAGCTGTCGGTGTCGGGAAAGTCGCTGTGTCCCGTGAGCCGGCGAGCGGAGGGGCTGACGAAGTTCAGGTCGATCGTACGCTCAGAGTCGAACCGGCCGGCCCAAATGATTACCGGGGCATTCCGTACAAGGCGAACCAACCGCCGGGCATCACGCTGTGAGCGCTGAGTCGATCTCTGAATTTTGCGCGACATTCGCCGCAGGTACTGGTTCAGTAAATGCGTTTCCATAAAACGCGACGGAATGCTTGGAATCAGCTGATTCCCATCGAGGCCCAGGACCGCGTCTATATGGGGCTGGATTTCCTGTCGGAATGCGCGCGTTACGCCCAGGATCAGCAGAAAGCCGGCACCCAGGATGAGTATCAGGATTGTCAGCTGCGTCAGCAGCGAGTCGCGATAGGATGCGACGGCCGCGGATGGGGTTACCGTCGCGGTGAGCAGGCTGCCGGGGATCGTGGTCGAGGGCCGCGCCAGCCAGAGCGTTAATCCGGACCACTGGTGCATGGCGCTTTCGCTGGGGCGGTCGTCCGGCCATTGGTAGACGGGTTCTCGGTGGGTGACGATGCGGCGCCATAGACTCAAATCCCCTGAATCAAGGGCTTCGGTGGCCCCGTGGTTTCCGACGAGATAGACACTTGTGCCGTCGCGTTTGCGAAGCGCGAGCGCGGTGTTGTCCTTGAGCGGAGGCGTCACGGTATTGCGCCGGAAGAAGTCGGCGGGCTCAGCGTGGGTGAAGCCGATCCGTTGTACATCGGCCTGGAACTCAAGGGTGCGCCAGACGATCAGTCGCGCTTCTGCGTCGGGACCTTCGGTATGCAGTCGGACGCCGGTGGGTGCTTCGTGGGCCCAGTTGCAGATCGCCTGTTCAAACAGCCTCTCGGAGGCTTGCTGCGAGCTTGGGGTGCGCGCTGCGCCGGAGCCGTCATCGGCTGGGCAAAGCAGCGTTTGTGGTGTCGGGGCGCCGCGCGCACGGGCCGGATCGGTGGTCAGCGAGGACAGATCCGGGTTGGGTACGCTGGTAACACGGCGGTGCAAATCCGCGATCCCTATCTGGGTGGCGGTTTGCACGTGGTGTTCGAGCATGTCAAGACCGTGCGCGAGGTTCTGATACAGGGTTTCCTGAACCGTTTGTCGCAGGTGATTCCCCTGAAGGACCGCGAGCAACGTGATGGGGATCACAAACAGGATGACCAGCACATTGATCAGGACGTGATGCATGGAATACACGGCGGGGCGCGCCTGACGGTCCACGCTGTGAGTGCTGCCACCGAACGCGAACACGAGCAAAGCCGCTATCGAGGCCGAGAGAATGCCGTTGATTGCCTGTTTGATCACGATCAGCGCGACCGAAATCAGGTCGAGCTGGATCAGCAGTGTATTCAGGACGAGCCAGATGGGTGTCGCTATAACAACCCAGAAGATTGCGACCCAGAAGGCAAGCGGGATCGCTGTATAGCGCCGGGCCAGTAGGCCGACGATCAATACCTCCAGCGAGATGACCATCGCGGGCCAGGGGACTCCCCAATGCCAATAGGTCGGGATGACACTGACGGCAACAACGAACACCGCCCAGGCTGGGCCGAGCAACAGCAGGGCGATATACGCGAAAACGAGGCCGGGCAGCAGATCGAGACCGTAGCCAAGCGGAATGGGCAACCAGTTGATCAAGTGGCCCGCCAATGCCAGGCCAGCCGCGACTGTCAGGTGGTGGTATCGACTGATCCGGACGTCCGATTGCGCCATTAGTTGGTGTCCTTACGCAGACGCGGGTGAAGCTGCGCGCGCGCCGAGCAGCTTTGGGATAGAAACAGGGCGCGGCGACGCACCTGCCGGCATTTCGCCCGAGACAGCGGCATGGTGTTCTCGCGGGGCGGCCGAATCAACAGCGGGTGTCCGACAGAAACCATTCAGCGGTTTGTCGGGTAGGCACTCCCTTTTGCCCGGCCCTGCATTGCGCCACGAATCCCTGAAAAACCGGGAGACAGAACCAATGCCCGATTCGTGGGGTGCCGGGTCTCGGGACAACCGGGTTACCCAGTCGAGCTTGTGCATAATCAGTGTTTCCCTAAGCGCTCAGCTGCGTTCGATAGTGGGCAAGCGCCGCGTAGAACGCCTGGCGGATCCGGATCGAGCTCGCGGGTTTGTCCAGATAAAGTGTCGCACCCGCGCGCTCCGCAAACCGCTTCACTTCGGGGGATCCGTGTCCGGTCAGTACCACGACTGCAGGGGCCTGCCCGTACTCCGCTTTTAAAATGGGCTCTAGGACTTCGAGTCCATTCCCGTCGGGCAGGCACAGATCGAGGAAGATGACGCCGATGGACTCGATGTTTCGCAGCGACCAGCGACAATCTTCAAGCGATTCGGCCATCCAGCATGTTTGCCCCTCCTGCTTGAGCGTGATCGCAATCTCTTCACGAACCACCTCGTCGTCTTCCACAATAAGGCACCAGGGTTGTGTGGGATCGCTGCAATCCGATGTGATGGATTGGATGCGGCCCGTTTGCTCTGGCGACGAGGCTTCGTCCCACAGACTGTTCAGGAGCGCCAGTTCGTCCTGCGACAGGACCGGGTCGTGGGATGCACGGGACGATCCGTTGTTGATGGTGATGGTTCGCAGGCTTGCGATTTCGTCGCGTTCCAGCGGCAGGCTGGATGCGTCCTCGGCACTCATCGGTCGACCGAAGAGATACCCCTGCCCGACATTAAACCCGTCGCGGATGGCGAGCTCCAGGAGGGCGGAATCCTCGACCCCTTCCACGACCGTACGGATATTCCGCTGACGACAGAGGCGGGCAATATCGCCGAGAAGGTGATGGTTACGCCCTTCGTCCTCACCATGAAGCAGGAACCACGCATCAATCTTGACCTCGGTGAATGGCAGCTGGGCCAGGCGGTCCAGATTCGAGGCGCCGCTTCCGAAGTCGTCCAGGGACAGTTCAAAGCCGGAAATGCGGGCCTTGGATAGGCCCATACGCTGTTCGGGGGTCAGATTGAGGCGCGTTTCGGTCAACTCGAGTACAAGACGGTCGTGCGGAAATGCGCGGTCGCGGCACCAGCGAATCAGCTCTCCCGGGAAGCGGGGATCGGCGAAAATTTCCGCAGGCAGGTTGATACTCAGGCGGGTATTCGGGTCGCCGTGGTTCATACGTTCAAAGAGATCGAGTGACTGACATGCCATCGACTCGAAGATCCGCCAGGCGAAACGTTCGGAATCAAGATAGACCGCGAAGGCGGCCGGACCGACGGGTTCCGGGCGGTCCGGCGGGAAGTAGCGCGCCAGGGCCTCGAAACCGCTCAACGTCCCGTCCACGAGGTCATACTGAGGCTGAAAGAAAGGTACCACCCAGCCGTGTTCCAGTGCGCGCTCCATGGCATCCATGGACAAGGGCTCCATTGGCGGAGGCTCGACGTGTTCCGGAAGGGGACGCTGGGATACCGAGTCGAGCAGTTCCGCAAGCTGCTGCGTTCCGAGGGGTTTGGCCAGGTGTCCGGCAACTGGTAGCCGCGCTCGTCGCGCGGCATCCTCGGCACTGATCAGGATATCGGGGTCCAGGCCGGACACGAAAGCGACCGGGGGTGGTAAGCGGGGCAGAGCCGCTACCCTTGGCAGCAGATCCAGGCCGTTTTCGTTCCCCAGGCGTAGATCGAGCAGCACAAGGTCGATTCGGGTCCGCTCTAGAATGCGGTTGGCCGAGGTGAGGTCATTCGCTGCATAACTTTTGACCCCGAGCCGCCCGAGGGTGGCCATGATTTCCTCGGTGGTCTCCGTCGAGTCATCCACGACGAGTACGTGTTCGATCACTGGTTTGTCTCCATCCATATCTCCGAGGCCCCTAGCGGGATCGAGCCGTTCGCGAGGTGCGGGGCACATACAGCATGAACGGCTAGGTAGGCCCACTACTGCTGCACGACCCGCCTTGTCTCGGAAGGCTTTGGCGTACGCTTGCGGGCGCGTACGAAGACCATGGTGCCCTTGATCTCCCTGATCCTGCTCGCAGTCTATCGTTGCGCTGGCGCGAAGTACGATGGGGTATTTCCTGAATGGTTCCAGTATGGAAGGAGTTTTCAAACGGCCGAGACCCTCACGGAAGTGTGGCCAGGACTCATCCTTACAACGGTGCGGCCGAATTCGCGGCCTTTGTTCATTGCTTCAGGTCGGTTGCTGGGTCTGCCCGCTTGGCGTTGGGCCGCCACTTGCCTTGGGCGCCACAACACAGAGGTTATATGCAACCCTTCCATTCTGAGAGCGATACTTCTGAAAGCGAGAGGAATGCGTGGTTTTCTCGAGCTATTAGCCTCGATGACGCACAAGGGAGCAATAGACGTGGACGTTGACAACCCCGACGGTGAAACGCTCAGCAAGGTCATTTCGTCCGCAACCCGGCAGCCCGAAGTCCTGGTTGTCGACGACGATGCGACGGTACTCGACGAGATCCTCGCCACCCTTGGTTCCGACGGGATCGAGTGTATTGGGGCGGAGAATGGTCGTCAGGCGCTCTCGTTCCTGCGGGGATATCCGTCGCTGCTTGCGGTGCTTGTGGATCTTCGGATGCCGGAAATGGACGGGTTCGCCCTGATGCACGCGATACGAGATTCCATTTCGCCACACGCCGCGCCGGCGATCGTATGCGTCAGCGGCCATCTCGATATGGAGGCGACGGTATTGGCCATGCGGCATGGAGCACGGGATTGTTTGACCAAGCCCGTATCGAGGACTGACCTGTTGAATGGCGTGCATGCGGCGATGGAGAGTGCGCGCCAAGCCCGGCAGCGGGAGGGAGAGCATGATGTGATGCGTTCGCTTCTGAGCGACCTGCAGTCGAAGGTGTCACAGGTCGCCATGCGGGTCGGGGTGACCCGCGGTAGCCGCGGACCTCATTCGCACGAGGATCCCGCCCTGGGCCAGAGCCCCCCGGGGGATCCGGTCGAGGTATCCTCGCTCCTGGATCAGGTCCGCCGGTTGATCGCCGAGCGCGAGCGGAGGCGGGAGTACTTCCCTGGTAGTCTTTTGTCGGATCCCGCATGGGATATGCTGCTGGACCTTGCGCAGAACCAGTTATCGGGACACCTGACCTACGTATCCAGCCTGGCAGTCGGCGCGCGGGTCCCCCTGTCGACCACGTCGCGGTATCTGGACATGCTCGAAAAGGAGGAGCTAGTGGAGCGGTTTCAGGATCCTATGGACAAGCGCCGGGTCCGGGTGAATCTGACGGACTCGGGCTGGAATCGCATGCATGAGTACCTTGATGGACTCTGCTGAAGGACGGGTAGGGCCGGGTACCGAATTTGGTTCCTCCTTGCGCCATACTGCATGAATGCGACTTTCCTCGAGCCGCCGGGTCCAACCCGATGAGCGACCGTAGATCGGCACGCGAAGTAAACACGGCACCGTGCTTCGCTAACGATCCATGCAAGATGGTTGTTGCAGTGTGGAACGATCGTGGAAGGGATTCTTGTTGTCCCGCTGAGCTGTGGCACCTAGCATTCTGCTTAGCCCTCGCGAATGGGAACCCTGCTCTGGCGTGGACGTGGCTGCCAGCCTCCGTCCGGATCCTCCAAGTTCCCGCGAAAGCAAGGTTGCGGCTCTATCCCCCTGTAGTCGTAGCCCTGTGATCGTTCGCGAGGGCTTTCTTGTTTCTGGGCTGTACGCCCGATTTCCCCGTGAGACGCGCTGGCCGCGAATGCTTTCTATGCGCCCAGGGATGCGCTGATTCAACGAACGTCCGCTGCGGGTTGCGGGATTTCGTGCGCCGAGAACCTCGTACCGGGCGATGGTTGCGCGGTTGGGGTGTGTAAACTTGGAGAACACGGCATCGCGGCGGCCGGGTTCGGCGGGGCCCGCGGCGAAGAATGCTTTCAAGTCGGAACGGCATTTTGTCGCCCGGAGCCAGCGTTTTACTGATTTGAGAGGGCCATCGATGGGCCCGCTGGGCACGGCGTGACGTAAGTCCTTCCGCTTCGAGATCAATTGGCCGGCGGCCCGACTCGTCGTAGCAAATACTCGAGGCTATGCGGTTTCATGATGCTCAGGCCTCGACCATTCTGGTGCGCGAAAAGCATCGTGCCGAGGGCGCGTTGATTGACTACGGCGATGACCCGACCGCCCGGCCACAGATTCACCGACAGCCTGTGACCTCTTTGATACTGGAAGTGCAAATTCAGGGCACTCACGTAAAACGCCCCCTGGAACAGTTCGAGCAACCCGCCGACGGTTACCGACCGGGTTCCCTAGTGGACCTGTTTGCCTAGTTGTGCGCGCTCTCGCTCGAGTCGCTTGTGCGTGCGAACAAGGCGCGGTGACTGCGGAGCCTTTGGTGCTACCGTATTGCGCTCCTTCGATATCGATGGGGACCTGAGTGTCACCCTCGAAGCTGATTGGCGGGGCATCCCTGCCACGGCTCTCGTGTTATGGCCGCGTGGACAGGCAGGCTGCCGTCAGTCGGTAATGGGCCTGCTGGGCCTCAACATGGTGGCGAAAGGCGGCGACGGCGCCGATTTCCAGTTGCAGGCGGGCACTCCCATCCGGTCTTTCTCGCGATGGCAAGCGCACGCTCAGGGTCTCGCCAGCCGCTTCCAGGCGCGTTGTCTCGGTACTATGGCGTACGATCAGCTCGGCGAGGTGCAAACTTGCGGTATGGTGGTCCGAGGTCTGCTGCACCGCCAGCTCCAGGTCGACGCGCTGTTCCGGTGGGCCCGTCAGATACAGCACTGCGTGGCCCCAGGGTCCCTGATGGACAACACCGTCGCTGCTGGTGGATATGCCATGGCGCGGATGCAGTTCGAGGAACCCCCGAGCACCCGGCAGGGTACGAACGGTACCCAGGGCGAGGCCCGTCTCTGCCTGGATCCGGATGTCGGGGCAGGGGGCGTTGTTGCCTTCGACGACTCGGGGCAGGAGCGGGCCGACAAGGGCGGCGAGCAGTAAGGCGGTCCGCGAGACGCGGCCAAGGCGGGGCGAAGCCCGCTTTCCGGGTACGGGTGCGGGCTGAGCGACGATGCGGGCCATCAGCGGGATCATGGTGATTGTGGCAGGGCAGGGGGTATCGCCCGCAGGATGACGTCCGGCACGTCCTGCCCGGCCTCCAGGGTCAGAAGGTGGCTGGAGCCGCTCCAGCCTTCCGGCAGTTCGCCCGAGTCGAGCTTCACAGTCCATTCCCCCGGGCTCAGGGTCTCGAAGGCGAAGTAGCCATCCCCGAGGGCGCGAGTGGACGCTTCGGCCAGACCGTCTTTGCGGCGGGCTACCACCGTGACGCCCGCCAGCGGACGCCGATACTCACCCTGCTGCACGAACCCGCTGACGAAGGCGCTATCCAGTAGCGGCATCGTCAGATCAAAGCTGTACCCAGGCCGCGCCTGAAATCGAACCCTGGGGCTTTCGGTGGTCAGGAAAGGGTCATCCAGCGTGTCACGATCGAGCTCGATCCGGACCGGGCGGTCGATGGGAAGGGAGCGGATCACGGCGAGGCCGTCTGGGTCCGTGACCGCGGTGTGCGGCCGGCCGTCGACCCGGAACCCGACGCCGGGTACCGGCTGGTCCCGGTCTGATCCATTCTCAAGATCGGTCCGGTTCGGCTCGAACACTTGTATCGCCGCGGCACCGCCCCCCACATGCCCCGGTGGCATCAGCGACAGCCTATTGGGGCTTTCCTGACCAAAGCCCACCGTGAGGTTGAGGCCCGCGGACCACTCGCCCGCGTCGTTCACACTGGTCGAGAGCCCCAGGTCACCCACCGCAAGGCGCTGGCTGAAACGGGCGCCAACGCTCCAGCCGCCGCTGGATAGATTATAGGAAGCGCTTGCGCCCAGGTTGCGGTGCTCATCCCGGCGGTAGTCCAGGACGCCCGAGACGCTGCCAACCGACAGGCTGGAACTACCTTGACCGGCCGCCTGGAGTTGACCGCGGGCGCTGAATGGGCCATTGCGGTAAGAGCCCAGGAACCGGTAGCGCGTCGAGGCCTGTCCGCGCACCCGGATGTGGTCCACCTCGTGCGCGGCTTGTACGGCGGCCACGCGATGCCGCCATCGGATCCCGAATTCCTCGCGGTGGGAGCCGTCGCTCAGGTTGTAGCGGTCATACTCGACCCCAAGCGAGCCCAGATTGAGGGCCCCCAGGTCCCCGATGCGGCGACTGGAGCGCACTCGGAGCCGGCTGTCGAACAGGCGCCCACCAACTGCGCGCTTGCTTGTTACAAAACCGGCACCGTACTGATGGTAGCCGACTGAAAACGAGGTATCCCAAAGCGACCAGGCCGCGTCTGCCTGCAAGGCCGTGCCACCACCGTCCTGGTGCATTACGACCCATTCGGAGCGCGTGTGGCCCAGCGTCGGTCGGATGGCGATCCCGACATGGGAACGGGTCAGATAGGGGGTTTCCGCATCGTCCAACATACCAGGGGCCCCGGGTTGCTGACGCCCGTGGCGCGACCAGGGCTCGCGGTCGACTCCCAGCAAAGCACTCGCGGTGAGCCGGGCGGAGAGGCCGAAATCCGCCCGCAGATTCAATTGTTCACCCGAGTCACGGCGATGGTTGCTCAAGTCCACCATGGGCCGGTTTGTCTGGACCATACTACCGCGCATGTGCCACTCACCCGGGAGAAGCTGGCCACTGGGTATGGCTCGCCGGATGGTGCTTTCCTGCACCTGCCCCTGCGGGCCGTACAGCATCACGCGGAACGTATTGCCACCATAACCTAGGGGAACCTCGTCGAAATCGTAACGCCCGTCCGCATCGATCGACTGAAAGTCGATCAGTTCGGTGCCCCGGTAGAGTTCGGCATCCCAGCCCGGCAGGGCGTCGCCCTCGATCCGGATTACGTCGAACAGATCGGGGCGCGACAAGGGTGCGGTGCTGAAGCTGACGCCGCGCCCACTGCCGCCGCGGCCCACCAGGGGCAGACTGAACGACGATACATCGCCGAACTCCATGCGATAAAGGCCATCAATGCCAAACGCACGGCCCTCCGGCGATGTGCGCCCGCCGGTCCACCGTAGCGTCTGCAGCCCGTCGCGATCGTCGAGGTTGAAGAAGACCCGGTTGGAGATGTACGCCGCTTCCACTTCTAAACGTCCGCTCGCTCGCGTTTCGATACGTGAATGGGAGCGGCTGCCAGCCGCCGACAGGCGCAACTCGCCCCGCGGCGTACCCCACAGCGCATAGGGTGCACTGACCTCGCGATAGCGCTGAGTGGTCTCCGCGGAGCCCTGCTCGAAACGCTGCCAGCGGCGCTCGCGCATTCGGCGTAGATCGACAGGGAGCGGTCGGGCACTATCCACGTTCACCCGCAGTCCGTCGTCGGTGAGCGTGGCGGTCAACCCGAACAGGGCGTCGAGTTGTGTCTCATCGAGAAACAACTGTTCGTTCTCGACTCGCAGGCCGACCTGTGGCCATTCGCGCGCGCGACTGTTGATCTGTAGCTGCTCGGCCGTAATGTCAATGCGCACGTCCTCGGCGACCACCCCCAGTGCCACCCGGTAGTCGCCCTGATCGATCTCGAGAAACTCTCCTTCGGCGGCCCGGACCAGCGGTTCCAGCGGCAGCCACAGGTCTCCGTCCGGGGTCTGCAATAGATCTTCGAAATCCGGCAATCGACGCCCGTTAAGACGGATCTCCACCAAAAGTAGCTCGACAGGCGGAAGCGCTTCGGATGACTTAGCGTCCGCCGCAACGACGCCGGGCTTCACCGATCCTGCGGCGAGGATGAAGACCGACAGCCAGAGGCGGGCAAGATGCGTGCCTCTCACTCACTGCAAACTCGCTGCTCCAGTGCACCACGCGCAGGGAAACTGGGCCAGATGTGCAGACACACCGGCTCGCCCAGTGCCTCCTCACCCTCACGGCGGGGGACGCGGATGCGGCGCTCGGTTGCGGTCTGGCCCATGCGCAGCCGGCCGCTGGTCAGCGTCTCTCCGGAGCGTTGGCCCACCAGCGCCACGGTGCCCACAAAACTCACAGCCTCGGGCGCCTTGCGGACCATGAATTGCCCATGGCTGCCCTCGTCATCGGCTGCCGGCTCGAAGGTGCCGATGGTCAGCGCGGGCGAGTCCACCTGGTGACGGATGTAAACCGTGACCGGCAGCACCGGCTGGATGGCCACACCAATGGCGAGTCCGTCCTGTGGCGGGACTTCATCATCCGGGCCCTGCTGGAACGAGGGCTGGAAATCCACCTGGCGGGATTTCACCGCCAGGCGCACCACATACTCTCCCGGAGGCAGGTCCGCGGGTGGCCGGAACACCATGCGCAGTGGGCTGGCCCGATTGGCCGGCACCAGCGTCCGCGCGGGGGACCAGCGCAGGTAATCGCTGCCATCCTGTATGCCTTCGGGCACCGTCATGGCCTCCACCTCGAACTCCACCGGCGAGGGCGTCATGCTCAGCAGCTCGATTTCGCCGGAGCGCTGCCGGTTGTCCAGCACCACCACATTGTCGCTGAGGGATACGGAAATGGCGTGTGCCGGCCCCGTCAGGAGTAAGCCCGCCAGCAGGCCGGTCGTCCAAAAGAGTGCCGACCGGCGCAATGGCTGGCGCTTTCCAGTTTGTCGCGGACTCACGGCAGATTTTCCTCAACGGTGACGGTGACGGTGGTGGTGTACCCGCCAAAGTTTTCCGTCACCAAATTGTTGGGAATGTTCAGATCGGCGCCGATCGCGAAGCGCGTCTCGCCGTCTACAATCGTCGGTAGGCTTGGATTTGTGCGAAACCGGTCGACTGTCAGACCCGGCTCGGGCGGCGTCGCCGCCGATAGATCAAGAACCTCGGCCCCGGTGAGCGTGACCGAAGAACTGGCAAAACTGATGCCGATGGTGGTGTCGTCGGGCGCCACGGAACCCACCACGGCGCATTCACCCTGACCCGGACCTGGCAAAACACTGGTAGCCGTGCCGAAGGCACCCGCGGTCTGATTGAAGCTGGGCAGCTGCTCGGGAAGGTTGGGGGTTAGCCGCCATTGGGTCGCCGTAACACCCAGGTCCAGCGACTGCATGCGCAACACGCCGAAGGTCAGCGGCTTGTCGCAGGTCAACGTCAACCCCGCCACCAGCCCCGCGTTGACCTGCAAGTCGTCGGTGGCGACATCGGCCAGCGCCGGCGCCGCGAAACCCAGGGTAGCCAGGGATACCAGGCCACCCAGCGCCGACCAGGCTCGCCGATGTGCGGCGCCGCGATCCCGTCGCATTGATCTTTTCATCGCAATGCCCTTGTCATGGCTCGATGGAGTGGCACGGCCCGATCCGTTCAAAGGTTCCACCCGGCCGAGGAGGCCGGGTGGAATGGGCCGTTCACCTAGGTCAGGCGAGTGCGCGTTTAGTCGCCGAACCCGTCATCGACCAAGACGGTGACTGTGTTCGCATAGCCACCAAGGTTGTCGCCAATGAGCGTTTCCGGGATGGTGAGCTGGCCGCCGATGGTGAAGCTGGCGCCGCCACTGGCGTTGATGCTAACGCTGTCATTGAGCGTGAAGTTGCTGACCTCGAGGTTTGACAACGCTGTATCCGGCGCTTCGAGACCGCTGAATGCGGAGGCATCGCCATCCAGGTTGACGGTGACGCCTGAGACGAGGTCGGCTACGGTTCCACCAATCGACACGGTCACGGGGTCGTTTTCATCTGCATTCGACCCGGCAATCGTGCATCCCCCAGCCTGACCGTTGCCAGCGGTGACATTCGAGTCATCGCCGCCCACAGTGATGCTGGAGTCACTGGCGTCAACTGTGATGGTGGTTGCACCGGTACGGTCAAGTTCGCCGACCCGTGTGATTCCGAAACTTAGGGCCGCGTCACAGCTCAGCGTCAGCGCCTCGGCCAGGCCGGCGGTGATCTCCAGTTGATCTTCGGCGGTATCCGCCAGCGCGGTTTGGGACAGGCCCAGGCCTACGGCGATGCCGGTGGCCAGCAGAGCGCGGCGGATCGATACAGGGTGTCGGTTCATGATGAAGCTCCTTTTGAAAGTGCCCTCGGGGCATTGAAGCGACCAACCGGGCGGTTGATGTCCGGTAAGAACGTAGCGGAGTGGTGATAGCGAACCTGACAGAACGTGACATCGGGGCGCGGGGCGCGGGGCGCGGCGCGATCGGCATAACCGATTGTTTGCGAGGGGAAAGGCGCCGTAGCGGGCGAAAACCGGAACCAAAACGGAAGCAAGTCCGTGCAAAGCGGGACAAAAACGCGCTTCTTCGCCCGCGGTTCTCGGCATACTGCGTCAGTGGCCGGTCCCATCATGAAATGGCGCTTGTGTGGAATCCCGAGCCGGGTGCTGACCTGCGTGTTGCCGCTGACGCTGGCTTGGGTGGCTCCGGGCCACGCGATTCGGCGTTCGGTGTGAGCAGAACAGGCCTGATGAGGGTGAAGGATGCAACGGCGGGATCCGGCGCGCCTTGACCACGGCGATGGGTGCGATGTCCGATCTGGCGGGCACCCGCTCGCTGCCCGGTCGGTCGGTGATGCCCAGGGCAGTGGCCCTGAAGATCCGCGCGGGCTGTGCCGATGTTGACGACCGCCGTCCGCTGGGCGGGTGTCTTCGTCTGCGGGATGCTGATCCTGCTGGCGGCGCCGGTGTCGGGGGGCGGAACGGATAATGGCGCGGTTGCGACCGTCGACTACGTGATTGGCGAACCCGCCGCTAGGGTGCCCCCGGGGCCGCGGGCGGATTGGCACGGGTTCGAGACCGGGCGCAGCCTCGGTTTTGTGGCTGAACCGGTGTGGATGCGGGTGCGCTTCGACCCTGAGGTACTGGACGGCGCGCTGCGGTATTTGGTGATCCAGCCGATCCACCTGGACGATGTTGCTGTCTACGCAGCGTCCGGCGAGCCGCGGCCGATCCTGCAGGCCGGCGACCGCTGGCCGCCAACGGACCCGGCCGTGCGGTATGGCTACAGCGTGCTGCTGGAGGAGTCGCACCTGCGCGACGGCCTGATGATCCGGCTGGAGTCGGCGAATATCATGACGCCGCGGGTGATGGTACTGACGCCTGGTGAATTGCAGCGGGAGAACACGCAGTTCTTTTTGCTGTTCAGTGTGGCGTTCAGTGCCACGCTGTTCTACCTGTTCTGGGCTGTGGCGGCGACGATTGGCCGGCCGTCGCCATTGCTGATCGTCTGGTCCGCGCGCCTGGCTTTGTACCTGGTGGTTCTTGTTGTCCACTTGGGGCTGTTGCGCGCCTTCCTGGACGGGGAAGCCTTGCCCTCCCAGGATCGGGTGCACAATCTGACGGCACTGGCCTATATCTCGCTGGCCCAGGTGTTCGATTTTCTGTTGCTGCAAGAGCTGGGGCTCCGGCGACGCCTTGCCGGGCTGTTTCTGGTCGTCGTGCTGGGTTTTGCGCTGGGCAAGACGGCTGCATTCGTGAGCGGTGACACCAGCCTTGCCCTGCAGCTCAATAACCTTTCTGCACTGGTCACGCTGGTGCTGGGGTTCGGGCTGATCCCGCTGGCGTCGGCCAGGCATCGGTCGGTCTACCCGATCCGGCGTGGGGCGATAGCGCTGTACTTTCTGCTGCAGGCGTTGCCACTGGTTGCGTTGTATTACGCGGCGGCCATTGAGAGCGTCGGTTTCGGGACGTTGCTGGAGCTGGGATTCGTCGCCTACGCGATCGTGCCTGCCGGGTACGTCACATACGTTCTTTTTCGCCGCCAACGCCTGCTTGCGCATGAGCGGGTGGCTTGGGAGTCGGCAGCGCGCGAAGCGGCCATGCGGGCGCGCGCGGAGCGTGAAAAACGCGAGGAAGTGGGTCGGTTACTGGGGATGCTGATTCACGAGATCCGTACGCCACTGGGGACGTTGCGCATGGGGCAGCGGATGAGGGCGCTGCGACCGGAAGTGGTCGAGCGGGCGATCGGTAATATCGACCATGCACTTGGGCAGGCCGGTCGGGTGGAAGAGATTGACGAGGGCAAGCTTCTGCCTCTGCCGGAGTCGGTCCATCTGCGCGAACTGCTCGTGGAGCGTGCTCTCGATCTGGGGCTGGACGTGACCATCGAGGGCGATGCACCCCCTGCTCGGGCGGACCCGGACCTGCTGAAGGTTGTACTGAACAATCTGCTTGGCAACGCGGCCAAGTATCGATCGCCAGGCACGTCGGTGGTGGCGTCGCTGGACGCGGATGCGGACGGTGTTGTCCTGCAGCTGGGGAATACTGTCTTGCCCGGATGGTCACCCGATCCCGAGCGGGCATTCGAGAAGTACTATCGCCAGTCGAACGCCCGAAGTAAGCCCGGCACGGGATTGGGACTGTTTATCGTTCGGCAATTGTGCGAGCGGATGGGGGTTGAGGTATCCATGACGCTCGAGGCGAACTGGTTGGTGGTGAGTCTGCGGGTGCCGTTTGCAGAAAGAACATCGGTAGGTGGGGTGCAATGACGAGTGTCGTTTTGGTCGAGGACAACGACGAACTGCGCGAGGTGACGGCCGAGTTTCTGCGCGGCGAGGGTTATCAGGTGGTTGCCCTGGATTCGGCCGAAGATCTGCTGGAACGCGCTCCCTCGGCCAAGCTTTATGTGGTGGATCTCAATCTGCCCGAGATGAGCGGCTACACTCTTATTGAGGGGTTGCGCAGGACCTCGGTCGAGGTCGGTGTGATCGTCGTTTCGGCACGTCATCGCACGGCGGATGTTGCGCGTGGCTACGACGTTGGTGCGGATGTCTATCTGACCAAGCCGGTGGAGCCGGATGTGCTGCTTGCGGCACTGGGGCGACTGCAGGTGCGCGCGGCGCAAAAGCCCTGCCTTCGCCTCCATCGGTCGACGGGTGTGCTGATCTATCGCGACGCCCAAGTCCGCTTGACCGCGACCGAGGGGCGTTTGCTCTCTCAGTTGGGTGTTGCCGGTTCCCGCGGGCTCGAGCGGTGGGAGGTTGCCGAACTTCTGGGGGTCAATCTGGAGGACGCGACGGCCAATGCGGTCGACGTGCGGGTGGCGCGGCTGCGCCAGAAGCTGCGCCAGGTGGGGGTCGAGGGTCCGGCTATCCGCTCCATACGCAAGTACGGTTATGAGCTGATCATGCCCGCCGTGCTCACCGAATAGGCTGCAGCGGCGCGAATCGTCCGGCAGGCACGGGCGTTTTTCCTGGTGGTGGTGGCTGCGGCCCCTCCCGATCGTGCGCGGATGCGTTCGAGGTGCGCCCACCGGGACGACCGCGACTTTCTCGGGCGGAAACGTCCCGGCGGGTTGCCGTCAGTCGACGGAGAAGCTTTCCCCGCAGCCGCAGGCGGCGGTGACGTTCGGATTGTTGAATACGATTTGCCGGGTCAGGCCCTCGGCCTTGAAATCGATCTCCATGCCGCGCACGAACTCGAAGCTTTTCGGGTCGACATGAATCGCGAGTCGGTCATCAGGGTGAAAGACCAGGTCGTCTGGGCGCGCCTCGTAAACCAGGTCCACTACGTACATCCAGCCCGAGCAGCCGGTCCGTTTGATCTCGATTCGGAATCCGCTGGCCTTCGGGTCGGTCTGCATCTGGCCAAGAATGTGTTCCACTGCGCGGTCGGTGGCGCGCAGGTGGTCGTCGGGGGCTACGTCGACGGGTGTGTTGGGTGTTTGGTCGAGAGCTGATGACATGGCGATCGCTCCTTGTTTAATGGTTTGCGCCAACGTCTGATCGGCGCTTTTGATAGGAGGGGGCGTCGGGTTCCGGTTCAATCCCAGCGGTCATCGCGGACCTGGACCGTTCCGTCGTGTACGCGTACGGGAAAACAGGTGAGGGGCTCCACGGCGGGTGCGCTCAGGGCCCGGCCATCACGCAGACAGAACTCCGCACCATGATGCGGGCAGGTCAGCCGGTCACCTACGATCTTGCCATCGGCGACAGGATATTCCTCGTGGGAGCACAGATCCTCGATGGCGTAAAAAGCCCCTTCCACGTTGAACACCGCGATGGGTACGTCGTCGACGTCCACGATGCGGTACTGGCCCGGCTCGATGGTTGTGGCCGGGGCGACATCCACCCAGTCACTCATCAGAACATCCCGGTCTCGAGGCGTGCGGCCTCGCTCATGCGCGAGGCGTCCCATGGCGGGTCGAAGACCATCTCGACCGAGGCCTGGGTCACGGTCGGGACCTCCATCACCCGTTTCCGGACATCATTGGCGAGCGTGTCGCCCATGCCGCAGCCCGGCGCGGTCAGGGTCATCTCGATCCATACTCGGCGCATGCCGTCGCTCAGGTTCTCGACCTCGCAGCGATAGATTAGTCCGAGTTCAACGATGTTGATCGGGATCTCGGGGTCATAACAGCTGCGTATCTGCTCCCAGACCAGATGTTCGACGTCGGCGTCCGTGGCGTTCTCGGGGAGTTGTGGCGGGGCCAGGGGCGTCTTCCCCAGCGCGTCGGCATCCTGGCCGCTGATACGGAACATGCGGCCCTGGGCGGTGACGGTGAAGGATCCGCCCAGGGCCTGCACCAGTGCCAGCTTGCTGCCTTCGCCGATCATGACCTGGTGGCCGGCCGGCACGGCGACCGCCAGCGTGTCGCGTTCCAGAGTGATGATTTCCTGTGTCTGCATGAAAGAATCCTCCCGAAAGGAACTCACTGGCCGATCGAGTCTTCGATCGTCCCCGGAAGTCGTTGGGACAGGCGGTCGCGCATGGCCTCGCGTACGGGCTCGAGCGCGATCCGCTCGAGGACCTGCTCGGCGAAGGCATGAACCAGCATGGCGCGCGCGGTCTCGCGGGGGATGCCGCGACTGGCCAGGTAGTACAGGGCCTCCGCGTCCAGCTGGCCGACGGTCGCGCCATGGGCGGCCTTGACGTCATCGGCGTAGATTTCGAGTTCCGGCTTGGTATCGATCTCGGCTTTGTCCGACAACAGCAGGTTGGCACTGTGCTGCTCGGCCTCCGTCTTCTGTGCGCCTTCCTGAATCAGCACCCGGCCCTTGAAAACACCCCTGCCATGGCCCTGGGCGATACCACGGTATTCTTCCCGGCTCCGGGTATGCGGTACCGAGTGATGCACGCGGGTATGCGTATCGACATGCTGTCGTCCGCTTACCAGGAAGAGTCCATTGAGGTGGACCTCGGAGCCGGGTTCGATCATGTCGATGTTCAGGTCATGACGAACCAGCCGCCCCCCCATATTCACGTTGTGTGATGTGACGACGCTGTCGCGGTGTTGGCGCACGAACACGTTCCCGACGTGGTAGGCCGTGTCGCTATGATCTTGTAGCAGGTAATGCTGTACCTGCGCCCCGGCGTGCGCCACGATTTCGGTCACCACGTTGGTGAAACCGCGCGCGCCTTCGGCGTCCACGTAATGCTCGATCACCGTGGCAGCGGCCTGCTCCTCGGCGATGATCAGAATACGCGGATGGCACCAGAGCGCCTCGCTTTCCGCATTGCCGTAAAGCAAAATCTGAAGGGGGCGCTCGAGCGTTACGCCCCGGGCCAGATGGATCAGGACGCCATCGGTCAGGAAGGCGGTGTTCAGCGTTGGGAATGGCGAGAACCAGTCGTGTGCAACGGCATCCAGGTGCGGTTCCAGTTCATCCGGATTTTCATGGATCGCGCTGTTGAGGCCGTGGATCTGTACTCCCGCTGGCAGGGGACCCAGTTCCGACAGGTCCGGCCGCAGGTGCCCGTCCTCGAATACCAGCTGGATCGGTTCCAGACCCTGATGGGTGTGCCCGGCGACGGTCGCGGCATCGAGGCTGTCGCGCCGTCCAGCTGCGGCGAACGCCTTGTTGGTAAGCGGGCGTACGTTGGTGTACTTCCATTCTTCGTCGCGAGGGTCGGGGAAGCCCGTTTCGACGAATCGGCGGGCCGCCGCCCGCCGCCTTTCCAGAAGCCATTGCGGGAGGTGGGGCGGGAGCGCATCGTCGAGTTGCTCTGCCTGTAGGGTGTAGTGGTTTTCCTGGCTGATCGCGCTCATGCGGCCTCCTCGATGATCCCCTGATATCCATCGCGTTCAAGCTCTTCAGCCAGGGTCTTGTCACCGGACTTGATAATCCGACCGCCGGAGAGTACGTGCACATAGTCGGGTTCGATGTGGCTGAGCAGTCGCTGGTAATGCGTGACCAGGACGATCGCGCGTTCCGCGGAGCGCAGATGGTTCACCCCTTCGGAGACGATCTTGAGCGCATCAATGTCGAGGCCCGAATCGGTCTCGTCGAGAAGGGCCAGTTGGGGTTCGAGTACCAGCATCTGCAGGATCTCGTTGCGCTTTTTTTCGCCGCCGGAGAACCCCGAGTTGACCGCTCGGTGTAGAAAACTCTCATCCATCTGCATCATTTTCATCTTCTCGCGCACCATGCTCAGAAACTGGAAGGTGTCCGCTTCTGGCTCGCCTCGGTGTTTGCGCTGGGCGTTGTAGGCCTCCTTGAGCAGGTAGATATTCTTCACGCCGGGGATCTCTACCGGGTACTGAAAGCCCAGTAGCAGTCCCTCGCGCGCCCGGACTTCGGGCTCCATTTCCAGCAGGTTGACCCCCTGATAGGTCGCGGAACCCGCGGTGATGTCGTAGCCATCACGCCCCCCGAGCACTTGGCAAAGGGTGCTCTTGCCAGAGCCGTTGGGGCCCATGATCGCGTGCACCTCGCCCGGTTTAACCTCGAGGTTGATGCCTTTGAGGATCTCTTTACCGTCGATGTCTGCCTTCAGGTTCTCGATCTTCAGCATGTGGTGTTCTCCCAGGAATCCGATTGTTGAATAGGCGAGGCCATCAGGCCCGAGCGGGCATGTGTTCCAGAGCAAGCTCCCGGATGCGGAACATCAGGGCCTCCATGCCGGCTCGGCGGGTGGGGCTGAGCGCCTCATCGATACCGATCTGACCGAACATTTCATAAGGGTCGGTCTGGAAGACGCCTTCCGGCGTCTTGTCGCGAAACGGCAGCAGCATCAAAGCCATCAAGCCGCGTACCATCGAGGTTTCGGCATCCGCGTGGAATACCAGCCGGGGTGGGTCTTGATCGTCCAGGTGAGCGGTCAGCCACGCCTTCGTGTTGCAGTCTTTTATGCGATGGGTCTCGGTTCGCGCTTCGTCCGGCAAGGCGGGCATCTTGCTGCCGAGGTCCTCGATCATCTTGAACCGGTCATCCCAGTCCGGAAGCATCTCGAAGGCCGTCATCAGTTCCTGCTCGTTCATGTCGTTTGGTCCTCGCGGTTCGTGCATGGCGCGCCGTGCGGCTCTGGTCGGGTCGAGGCCTTAGCCGACTGCGCCTTCCAGAGACACGGCCAGCAATGCTTCGGCCTCGGTTGCGAACTCCATGGGAAGTTCGCCGAAGACTTCCTTGCAGAAGCCGTTGACGATCATGTTGACCGCGTCTTCCTCCGACAGGCCCCGCTGCTTCAGGTAGAAGATCTGGTCGTCGCTAACGGTCGACGTGGTCGCCTCGTGCTCGATTTGAGCGCTCGGGTTCTTGGCCTCGATATAGGGGTAGGTGTGAGCACCACAGGTGGATCCGAGGAGGAGAGAGTCGCACTGGGTGTAGTTCCGTGCGTTTTCTGCTCCGGGTGTCATCCGCACGAGACCGCGGTAGGCATTGTTGGCGCGACCGGCCGAGATGCCCTTGGAGATGATGGTGCTGCGCGTGTTGCGACCGATGTGGATCATCTTGGTCCCACTGTCGATCTGCTGAAAGTTGTTGCCGACGGCGACGGAGTAGAATTCGCCCACCGAATTGTGGCCGGTGAGCACACAACTGGGGTACTTCCAGGTGATCGCCGACCCGGCCTCGACCTGGGTCCAGGCGATCTTGCTGTTATCGCCACGGCACTCGCCGCGCTTGGTGACGAAGTTGTAGATGCCGCCTTTGCCTTCCTCGTCGCCTGGATACCAGTTCTGTACGGTGGAGTACTTGATCTCGGCATCTTTTTCGGCGACCAGCTCGACCACGGCGGCATGCAGCTGGTTCTCGTCTCGCTGGGGCGCGGTGCAGCCCTCCAGGTAACTCACGTGGGAGCCTTCCTCGGCAATGATCAGGGTCCGTTCGAACTGCCCGGTGTCCATGGCATTGATCCGGAAGTAGGTGGACAGCTCCATCGGGCAACGCACGCCCTTGGGGATGTACACAAACGAACCGTCAGAGAACACAGCGGAATTCAGCGCGGCGAAGTAGTTGTCGTTGCGTGGCACGACGGTCCCGAGATACTTCTTGATGAGTTCGGGATGGTTCTGCAATGCCTCGGAGAAGGAGCAGAAGATCACGCCCGCCTCGGCAAGCTTCTCCTTGAAGGTGGTTGTGACCGAGACGCTGTCGAATACGGCATCCACGGCGACACCAGCCAGACGCGCCCTCTCGTGCAGCGGGATACCGAGCTTTTCGTACGTCTCGAGCAGCTTGGGATCGACTTCGTCCAGGCTTTGCGGGGCATCGTCTTTCGACTTGGGGGCCGCGAAGTAGGAGATGGCCTGAAAGTCGATCTTTGGATAATGGACATGTGCCCAGTTGGGCTCGCGCATCTCCAGCCAGTCGCGGTATGCGGCAAGGCGCCAGTCCAGCATGAACTGCGGCTCGCGCTTCTTGCGCGAGATCGCGCGGACCACATCCTCGTCGAGGCCGGGCGGCAGGATGTCCTGATCAATGTCGGTCGAAAACCCCCACTTGTAGTCGCGCTTGACGAGTTGCTCGATGTCTTTCGGCTCTGTCGACATGCCTCTACTCCGTTTTTCGGGTTTGCGGGATTTCCGGGGCTCTCGGGCCCCGTGGGTTGGAATCCCGACGAAAAGCCATGGGGCCCTTGAGCAGAGCCGGACAAGACTGCTACCGGCCACCTCGCGGGCTTTGCTCCTCTTCGATCCGTGCAAGTTGCCTCACTGGCTCCCGGACCTCGTCGGTGCGAACGGGCGAACCGCCTTATCGACACCTGCGTTAGGTCACGCTAATGGAATTCCTGAGTGTTTCAATAAGGTATTCGGCGCGCAGGGACTCTTAGCCCTGCAACCTGCGAGGAACTCCAACGGCAGCACGGGTCTGTAGCCTTGTCCGCGAGATCCTGCGAAGCCCTTGGAACAGGTGCCTGTGGGCTTCGTGCTTCCTCCGCTTCTCGTTCTGTCGGCGAACGCCCGTAACACCGTCAAGTCCTTTTCGGATGCCGACAGAGCCGTCCCTTGCGAACGTGTTTCACGGGTCTGTATGGTCGAGCGAAGGTGATGTGAAGGATTGTGGTAGGAGAGGGAAATGGCGGGAGTGACTTCGTATCGTGTGGAAATGCCGATGATCGCAGAAGGACTCGACCTACCGTTCGACGGGCAAGGTGGTTCGGCGGATCTCCTGCAGGAGGCTTTGCATGCCGTGCGCGTGCACATGAACCTGGAGGTGGCGTTCATATCGGAAATACGCGATGGGTGTCGAACCTTTCGGTTCGTGGACGAGGAAGAGGGTGCACCGAAACTGCACGTAGGGGACTCGGACCCGGTCGAGCTGAGTTACTGCCAGCGAGTTGTCGCCTTCCCGTAAATTCGGTCCATTGAAAACTGGAGGTCTCCGGGCACACTAGAGCCAAAGGAGGCCGAGATGCGCAAGAGTCGGTTTACGGAAAGCCAGATTGTTCAGACGCTGAAGCAAGTCGAAGGCGGCCGGAAGGTGAAGGACTAAAGTGGACCGGGATGCCCGAGGCGATGTTCACGTTCAGGGTCTCGACGTCGATTCTCTTTGCGCAGGCCTGTCAGGCCCGAGCATCTTCGATGCTGGTAACGGTGGCCCCGTCTGGCGTCCCTTCGCGGAGAAACCGCGCCCAATCGGCCATTAGTCGCGCCCGCTGAGGTAACAACTCATCGCGGGCATAGGCCGCTCGTGTGGCATCGCTGTTCACGTGTGCCAGCGCCAATTCGCTCACCTCATCGGCGTAGGTGGTGCAGGAGCGGGCCCAGTCCTTGAACGTCGATCGAAATCCGTGCGGTACCGCGTCCACCTGCATGCGTTTGCAGACGGCGCTGATACTCATATCGGACAGCGCACCGCCTCGGGGTGCGGTGAATAGCAAATTGGAGTTCGCGAAGCGGGGCAGGGCTTCCAGCAGGGCCACGGCTTCATCGGACAACGGAACCCTGTGCTGTTTGCCCGCTTTGATCCGTTCAGCAGGCACTGTCCATGTTCGGGCGTCCAGATCGATTTCATCCCACGTTGCGCCGCGCACTTCACCCGATCGGGCGGTCGTCAGGATGGCGAATTCCAGCGCCCGTGCGCCCATGCCGGGCCGTTGGCGCAGCGCCTCCATGAATGCTGGGACATCGTTCCAGGGCAGGGCTCGGTAATGGTCGCGCTTGCGGATCTTGCGCGGGGCAGGCAACGCAACCTCCAGGTTCCCTTTCCAGCGGGCCGGGTTGTCGCCTTCGCGATAACCGCTCACGGTGGCCCAGCTGAGCACCGATTCAATGCGCTGGCGTATCCGGCTGGCCGTCTCGGTCTTTTCTTTCCAGATCGGGTCCAATACGGCTTTGACGTGCCCCAACTCGATAGCGGAGACCGGAAGTTTGCCCATCGTCGGGAAGGCGTAGTGCTCCAGCGAGCGAATCCAATCCTTGCGGTGCTTCAGGTTGCGGAACTCGTCTTGCTTCGCGGCATGGCATTGGTGGGCGGCCTCGGCGAAGGTGAGCCGCTTGGCTTCCTCGGCGCGCCTCGCGTCTTCTTCGGCTCTGCGTTCGGCTACTGGATCGATTCCCCGCCACAGTTGATCCTTCAGCTCCCGCGCCCGCTCACGGGCTTGTGCGAGCATGACATCGGGGAATCCTCCAAGACCGAAGTTGCGCCGCTTTCCGGCCACGCGCGCGCGTAACACCCATTGCCGCGATCCGGTGTCCGTCACCCGCAGCGTCAGGCCGGACACGCCGCCCACCGCATGGAAGCCTGGACGGTCGATCCGTTTGACCTCAATGGCGGTTAGCTCCTTCGCCTTCTTCGGCACGGTGTCCCTCACAGAGTTATGTGGAGGCTTTTTGTGTAGTGCCTCCTGTATACCCAAAAAAGATGTTCTTGGATGCTACAGGTTGAGACGAAGTTCAACAAGGAGAGAACGGGGAGTCCGGAAAAGGGCCGAAGAACCAGAGAGATAGAGAGGCTCTGTGAGACCTATTGAAACACCGGGGCGGTGGTCCTCCGCTCCACCAAACACCAAGGAGAAGGCCTGCTTTCGCAGGCCTTTTCCTTTTTCAGGTTCAGCTGCGCAGGTGGCCCCGTGGGGCCATGGCGGCCTTTACCGGGGCCCGGCGCGCGAACGGTTCGGGTTCGTGGTGGCTCACGAGCTCGGCCAGGGATGCGGCGGGCAGGGGGCGGCTGCACAAATAGCCCTGCCAGGCATCACAGCCCTCTGCGGCCAGAAATCCGAGCTGATCCTCGGTTTCAACCCCCTCGGCGAGCACATCCAGCCCCAGGTTGTGGGCCATGTCGATGATGGTCATGGCCAGCTCGGCATCGTTGCGGTCCTCCGGCAGGTCGCGCACGAAGGTCTGGTCGATCTTCAGGATGTCGATCGCGAATTCCTTCAGGTAGGCCAGCGACGAATACCCGGTGCCGAAGTCGTCGATGGCCAGCGCGATGCCCAGGCCCTTGATCTGCTGCAGGGTGCCACGGGTCGTGTCGGCCTGTTCCATCAGGGTGCTTTCGGTGAGCTCCAGGGTCAGGCGTTGTGCGGGGAGTCCGGATTCGTGCAGGACCTGGCGGAGCTGATGGAGCAGGCCCGGTGCGGCGACCTGGCGCGCCGACAGGTTGACCGAGACTTCCAGCGGCGGCAGGCCCTGACGATCCCATTCCACGACCTGGCGGCAGGCCTCGCGCAGAACAAAATCCCCGACGGCGGCGATCAGGCCCGTTTCCTCGGCCAGCGGTATGAACACGTCCGGCGCGATCAGGCCGCGTTCGGGGTCACGCCAGCGCACCAGTGCCTCGATCCCGGTGATCTTCCCGGACGTCATGTGTACCTGAGGCTGGTAGAACACCTCCAGTTCGTTCTGGGCCAGGGCGTGCCGCAGCCGGTTCTCGATCTCCAGGCGCTGGTTGGCGGCATCGGTGAGGGCGGTACGGTAAAAGCGGAAGGTGTTGCGCCCGGCGTCCTTGGCCTCGTACATCGCCGCATCGGCCTGAGTGAGAAGCTCACCGGCTTCGGTGGCGTCCTCCGGGAACAGTGCAATACCGATGCTCGCGCCTACCTGCAAGTTGGTCCAGCCGCCGACGGCAAAGGGTTCGGCTATGAGCTCCAGAAGCTGGCGGGCGCGGGCCTCGAGCTCTTGATGCTCTGCGGCGTCGTCGATTACCGCGATGAATTCGTCGCCCCCAATCCGGGCCACGGTGCGGGCCTCGAAGCGCGTCTTCAGGCGCTCGCCCAGGATTTGCAGGAGGTCATCGCCGACGCGGTGGCCGAGGCTGTCATTGATGTTTTTGAAGCGGTCCAGATCCACGAACAGGATGGCCACCAGGCCTTGCCGCTGGCGAGCCTGTTGCATGGCCTCGTCAAGGTGCTCCTGCAGCAGCGTGCGGTTGGGCAGTCCGGTCAGCGGGTCATGCCCGGCCTGGTACGCCAGGCGAGCTTCGTGTGCGCGCAGGCGGCCCTCCGCCGCGCGGCGTTGCTCGACCTCCAGTGAAAGCCGCCGCGTCAGACGCCGGTAGTAGAGCGCAGCCAACCCGCTCAGCAGCAATAGCCCCGCCATGAAGCCGAGCAGGACCTCCGGCCGGGCCTCCCAGTAGGCGCGCAGGCTGATTGCCACGGTGCGGTCGTAGGGCGGGTAGCCGAGTTCTTCCAGGAGTTTGTGTACCGCCCCGTAGGACAACGGGGCTGACCAGCCGTGGTAGCCGCCTTCACGCGCCGCGGGGTGATCCGCGGGCAGGCTCAGCAGGGCGATCGTGACGGCTTCGGCCAGTTGGTCAGGGGTGTGTCCAAGACGCGAGAACGGCCATTCAGGATAAAGCCGGGTGGAGTGGGCAAATGGAAACCCCGCTGTCTTGCGGGGCGCCAGTACGCGCAGGGTGTCGGCGGGCAGGTCGCCCGATTGCAGCCGCTCCTCCAGCACGCCGGTGCGCACCATGCCGGCGTCGGCCTCGCCGGTTAACAAGCCCTCGATCACCCGGTAGTGGGGCATGCCCGTGTAGTGGACCGACGCCAGGTCCTCGAACGGATCCACGCCAGCGCTGCGCAGGGCCCCGTAACCGGCCAGCCAACCGCCCAGAGAGTCTTCTTCCACCGCCAGCAACCGCTGCCCACGAAGGTCGTCCAGTGACTGGAGGTCATTGCGTTCGTCAAGGACCAGGATCGTCCCGCCGAACTGACGAATGGGCTGGCCTTGCTCCTCGGCGATGAGGGTGGCCAGGCGGGTGATGCCTTGTTGCGCCTCCAGGCGCACGTAATGGCCGGTGTTGGTGAGGACGAAATCAACGCCTCCGGTGGCGACGGCCTGCTCCAGGTCCGGATAGTTAAGTGCCTGAATGCGAAATTCGGCCGCGTCGACCTGCGTGCTCAGGTAGTCGGCTGTGGGTTGCCACTGGGCCGTGGTCTCTTCGGCATCGCGAAAGGCCAGCACGCCGATGGTGTATACGCTGGCGTCGTCACTATTTGCCGCCATTGCGGGGGCAGCAACGGACAGGCTGATCAGCAGGATCAGCAGACGGGGCAGGGTGGATGGATGGCGCATCGGCAAGAGCCTACTATGCGAAGGGACTTGCCGTACACGTTCGGGCGCGAACGGGCGTTGGGGTACCGGCTCGCGGGAAAGGGCGGTCACGCGGCGAGCCCGGCCGCCGCGTGACCGATGGGGACGCTACCAGCTCTTGTAGGGCAGGAACTTGCCGTTCCAGGTGATCTTCACGCGGTCGCCCTTCGGGTCCTCGACCTTGTCGATGTCCATGGTGAAGTCGATGGCGCTCATGATGCCGTCACCGAACTTCTCGTGGATCAGCGCCTTCATGGTGTCGCCGTAGACGTTGATCGCCTCGTAGAAGCGATAGATCACCGGGTCGGTGGGGATGGTCTTGTCCCAGGTCTTGTGCGGGAAGGCCTGCAGCGCCTGCGAGACCTCGGGGCCGAGACCGAGGAAGGTCGCCAGCTTGTCGGCCTGGTCGCCCTCCAGGTGGTTCATGCCGTAGCAGGCGGAGGTCACGTAGACCTCGTGCAGCCCGGTGGCCTCGGCGATCGCGGCCCAGGTGGTTCCGCGGTTCTCCTTGGCCTCGAGGATGGTGGTGGTCATGGCGCTCTTGCTGAGACTCATCATGTGCTCCTTGAATGCGATGGATGGACTGGGGGTCAGACCGCGCGAACCATGCGCGGACCGGGTTCCGGGTTGGCCTCGGGCTTGGCCGGGTTGACGATGCGCGGGCTGTGGCGCGGGTTGTCACCGCGGGCGGCGCCCGCCTGGGCCTTGGCCGACATCTCCTTGGCGCCGTTCACGAGGAAGTCGACCAGGTGGTTGCGGATCGGGTAGTAGGCCTCCTGCTGATGCAGACTGGCGCGCTCCCGCGGCCGGGGGATGTCGATCTTCACCGACTCGGCGACCTGGGCATGCGGCCCGTTGGTCATCAGCAGCACGCGGTCGGCAAGCAGGATCGCCTCGTCCACGTCGTGGGTGATCATGAACACGGTCTGGTGGGTCTCCGACCAGATCTTCAGCAGCTCCTCCTGGATGACCCCGCGGGTCAGGGCGTCCAGGGCTCCGAACGGCTCGTCCATCAGCAGCAGCTTGGGTTCGATGGCGAAGGCCCGGGCGATGCCGACGCGCTGGCGCATGCCGCCGGAGAGTTGCGAGGGCTTGCGGTCCATGGCGTGGTCCAGGCCCACCATGTGCAGGTAGCGCTCGGCGTGTTCCAGGCGTTGCGCCTTGCTCCAGTTCGGCCAGCGGGCGCGCACCGCGAACATCACGTTGTCGCGCGCCGACAGCCACGGCAGCAGGCTGTGGTTCTGGAAGATCACGCCCTGGTCGAGGCTGGGGCCGTTGATCTCCTTGTTGTCCATGATCACGTTGCCGTCGGTCGGTGTGGCCAGACCGGCGAGCACGTTCAGGATGGTGGACTTGCCGCAGCCGGAGTGACCGATCAGGCAGACGAACTCGCCCTTGTTGATGGTCACGTCGACGCCCTCGAACACGGTCATCAGTTCGCTGGAGTCGGGCTGCGGGAAGCGCTGGCTCAGGTTCTCGATTTCGAGGAATCCCTTGCTCATGATAGGTCTCCTGGTTGGGCTGCGCCGACTTAGTCGGCGTAGCGCACGAATTTGGTGGCCTGGGCGAGGGAGGCATCCAGCAGGAAGCCGACGATGCCGATCATGATGATCGCGAAGATCACGCTGGCGAGATCGAGGTTGTTCCACTCGTTCCAGATGTAGTAGCCGATGCCGGTGCCGCCCACGAGCATCTCGGCGGCGACGATGACCAGCCAGGCGATGCCGATGGAGATGCGCATGCCGGTGAGGATGGTCGGGGCCGCGGCAGGCAGGATCACGGTGAACGCGGTGCGCAGGTTCGACAGTTGGTGGGTCTTGGCCACGTTCAGCCAGTCATTGCGCACCGAGGCGACGCCGTAGGCGGTGTTCACGAGCATCGGCCAGATCGAGCAGATGAAGATCACGAAGATCGCCGACATGTTCGAGTCGCGGATCACGAACAGGGCGAGCGGCATCCAGGCCAGTGGCGAGATCGGCTTGAGGATCTGGATGTACGGATCGAACGCCTTGTTCAGCAGCGGCGACATGCCGATCACGAAGCCGAGCGGGATCGCGATCAGCGCGGCCAGGGCAAAGCCCAGCAGGACCCGGTAGATCGAGTAGGCCAGCTGGATGCCGATGCCCTTGTCGTTCGGGCCCGCGTCGTAGAACGGGTTGCTCAGTTCGCTGAAGGCGTGGCTGAACACCTGGGTGGGGGCCGGGATGCCGCTGCTGGAACTGCGATCGGTCCCGCCCCCCATCAGTTGTTCGTATTCGCTCAGCTCGCCCTGCTGCGGCGCGAGGACCTCCGGGGCGGTGGCCAGCTGCCACACGCCCAGGAAGACCACGAGCATCACCAGCGAGAGAACGGTCGCCCGGAAGTTGAGATTGCTCAACATGGCTTAGCTCCTGCGGATTGCGAAGCTGTCGAGATAACCTTCCGGGTCGGTGTAGTCGAACACCTTCCCCATGATCTCGAAGTTCTTGTAGGTGTCGCTCGGCGCTTCGTAGCCCAGCTCGGTCATGACCTCGGCGCACTCGCTGGCGAGGAAGACGTCTTCCGCCAGGCGGTTGTAGTCGAAGTCGCGGTCCACGTAGCCCCAGCGCTTCATCTGGGTGAGGATCCAGGTCGCCATCGAGTGCCAGGGGAAAGGGTCGAAGTCGATCCGGTGCGGATCGTTCTGCACGTTGCCCAGGCCGTCGGCGTAGCGACCGGTGAGCACCTGCTCCACCACGGACTGTGGCTGATTGAGATAGGCACGCGGGGAGATGGCCTCGGCAATCTCGGCCCGGTTGTTGATGTCCGAGCTGTACTGCGTGGCCTCGATCAGCGAGCGGAACAGGGCACCGAAGGTGTTCGGATGCTCGTCGGCCCACGCCGCGGAGCAGGCGAAGGCGCAGCACGGGTGGCCGTCCCAGATGTCCTTGGTCAGCATGTGAATGAAGCCGATGCCGTCCCAGACTGCGCGCTGATTGAAGGGGTCGGGGGCCAGGTAGCCGTCGACGTTCTCGGCACGCAGGTTGGCGACCATCTCCGGCGGCGGCACGACGCGGATGCTGATGTCGCGATCGGGATCCAGCCCGTGCTCGGCCACCAGGTAGCGCAGCAGGAAGTTGTGCATGGAGTACTCGAAGGGCACGGCGAAGGTGAAGCCCTTCCAGTCCTTGGGATCGCGCTTGTCCTTGTGCTTGTTGTGCAGGGTGATGGCCTGGCCGTTGATGTTTTCCACCGCCGGCATGATGTAGTGCTCGCGCGAGGAGCCGGAGCCCAGGGTCATCGACAGCGGCATCGGCGAGAGCATGTGCGAGGCGTCGTACTCACCGGACAGCGACATGTCGCGGGCCACCGCCCAGCCGGCGGTCTTGATCACGTCGACGTCCAGGCCATGGCGCTCGTAGAAGCCCATGGGGTGGGCCATGATGATCGGCGTGGCGCAGGTGATCGGGACGAAGCCGACGCGCAGCTTGGTCTTTTCCAGCGGCCCGCCGTCCTTGATTGCGGCCTTGACCTTGTCCAGCGGCAGGATGGAGCCCAGGGCGGCGGCCACCGTGCCGCCCCCGATCATCTGCAGGAACCGGCGGCGGTTGATCTCGTTGTGGCCGAACATGCCGCGCACGATGGCGCTCTCCACTGCGCGATCGACCATGGCCTCGTCGCTCAGGTCCTCGCCGGTGGTGTGGGCATCGGCCTGTACGGGCTCATGGGTGGCGTGTCGTTCCAGTTTCTCTTCCAGGTCCGGGGACGCGGTGTCGAAGCAGCTGCAGCTGCCGGGACCGGTGTGCCCGTGGCGGCAGCTGGAGCCGTGGCGCAGGTCGGCGTTGGCGTCAAAGGGATCGTGAAGACTCTTGGTCGGCATGGTCGGCTCTCCTCGTGGGTCGAATCGATGCGGGCATCGTTGCCGCGCATGTCGAGGGTCATTGCAGGTGCCATGCCAAGCGTGGGGAATGGGCCGCCAGGGCGGCGCGCGAGTGCCGGGAGATCGGACCATTGGTCGACATTGTCGACGAAGCGGACAAAAGGTCCGCTGGTGTCTGAGCGGTGGGCCTAAGTGGTTTCTATGCCGAGCTTTTTCAGGCGATAGCGCAATTGCCGCGGGGTCAGGCCCAGGTCCATCGCGGCGCGGGTCTTGTTGCCCCCGGTTTGCTCGATCGCGCGCTTCAGGCGCTCCGCCTCGGTGGCGTGCACGCGCTGATATGGGCGCACCGCGCTGGTGCAGGACGCGCCGGAAGAGGGCAGGGTTCGGGGCTCGTTGTGCCGCGATGGTGCCGGTGCATGCTCGTCTCGGAGGCCGTGCCTCTCGCCCTCGAACGGGCTGATGCGGGATTCCTCGTGCAGGATCTCGTCGATCAGCGGCGTGCCGATGCGGCCATCCGTGGACAGCAGCACGGCGCGCTCCAGCACGTTCTCCAGCTGGCGGATGTTGCCGGGCCAGTCGAAGGCCTCCAGGCGTTCCAGCACGCCCTCGTCGACGACCACGTTCCAGCCGTGCAGGTGGGTGTAGCGGTCGAGGAAGTGGCGGGTGAGCAGGCGGATGTCGCTGGCGCGGTCGCGCAGGGCCGGCATGTGCAGCGGGATCACGTTCAGGCGGTAGAACAGGTCGAGCCGGAAGTTCCCGGCGTTCACCGCGGCCTGCAGGTTCTGGTGGGTTGCGGCGATGATGCGTACGTCCACCGGGAGATCGCGGTTGCCGCCAATGGGCTGGACCACCCGTTCCTGCAGTACACGCAGGATCTTCGACTGCAACGCCTCCGGCATGTCGCCGATCTCGTCCAGAAACAGCGTGCCGCCGTCGGCCAGGGCGATCTTGCCGGTCTTGGCGCTGGACGCGCCGGTGAAGGCCCCCTTTTCGTGGCCAAACAGTTCGGATTCCAGCAGGTCGGCCGGGATGGCGGCGCAGTTGATGGAGATGAACGGCTTTGCATTGCGCTGGCTGATCCGGTGGACCATGCGCGCGATCTTCTCCTTGCCAGTCCCGGAGGCCCCGGTGATCAGGACGGTGGCCTGGGTATCCGCAATGCGGTGGACCTGCTTGAGGACATGGCGCAGGGCCGGACTCTCGCCGAGGATGCCGTACTGCCCGCCCTGGGTATCCAGGGCGCTCTTGAGGTAGCGGTTCTCCGAGACCAGCTCGGCGGTGCGCTCGGCGATCAGCTGGTGGATGCGCAGGACCTGGCCGATCATGCTCGCGATCACCCGCAGCAGGTTCAGGTCGTCCTGGAACTGGCGCGAGCGGCGTCGCAGCCGGTGCACGCCCAGCACGCCGATGGCGTGTTCGTCCTGGACGATGGGCACGGCGATGTAGGCGACGGTCTCCTGCGGCAGGGTGGAACGGTCAATGGCGCGCGCGAGGTATTCGGGCTCGTTGTCGATGTCCTGGATCAGGGCGATCTGGCCGGTCTTCATGACGCGCCCGGTGACACCCTCGCCGAGGCTGTAGCTGCCGCGGTCGCGCTCGGCATCGGTCAGGCCGTAGGCGTGGCGGATGCGCAGTTGGCCGCTGTTCGGATCCGGCAACAGGACGCGGCCGCGGTTGAGTCCCAGTAGCTGGGACATCATCCCGAGGATGCGGTAGATCGCGGCATCCGGGTCGCCGGAGCGGCCCATGAGCTTGGCAACCTCCAGCAGCAGGGTGATCTCCTGCTCCCGGGTGGCCAGGTCCGGTGGGGTCGAATCGGATATGCGGTGGAGTGCCATGCCGTGGGTTATGCAGAAAGCCTGCCAGTGCGAAAACGACGTGTTGGTGGGCGTTCGGGGGCGTCTGGCAGGGTCGGGATGACGCGGTTGCCTCGAGGCGGGGCAGGGCCTTGCACTGTTGGGTTGCGCTTGCCCGCTTTGCGGGCGCACAAAAAGGCCCGGCCATGAATGGCCGGGCCCGGGCATGGTCTGGAGGGTCAGCCCTCCGCGTGATAGCTGCTGCGCTTGATCAGGCGTACGCAGATGGCGTCGAGCATGTAGCCGATAATGCCGATGACCAGGACAAATGCGGCCAATTTGTCGTACTCCAGGGTGTCGCGGGCATCGTTGATGGCGTAGCCCAGCCCCGAGGTGACGCCCAGGTACTCGGCCGGCACCAGTACGATCCAGGCCACACCCACCGCCAGGCGGATCCCGGCGAACACATCCTGGGCGATCGCGGGCATCACGATGTAGCGCAGGGTGTGGTACGGATTGGCGCCCAGGTTGTTGCCCACCTTGAGCCACATCGGATCGATCCGTTGCACCCCGTGCGCGGTGGCGTAGGTAATGGGCCAGACGGCCGCGATGGCAATCAGGAAGATGATGGCCGCATCCCAGGTGGCGAAGGCCAGTACCGCGACCGGCATCCAGGCCAGCGGCGAGATCATCCGCAGGAACTGGAACGGGACGTGGGTGACCTGCTTCAGCGTCAGGAAATAGCCGATCATTACGCCCAGTGGCACGCCGATGGCAATGGCGTAGGCCAGGCCCCAGCCCACGCGGTACAGGCTGGACTCGATCGGCGACCACACGGCCCCGGAGCTGACGATGTCCCAGAAGGCCGCCAGCGTGGGCCCGGGGGCGAAGCTGGCGAAGGCCATCGTGTCCTCGTTGTTGCCGATGGCCCAGCCGCCCCAGTACCACAGGGCGAACAGGCCGGCGATGCCCAGCGCCGGGTACTGCAGCGCCCGGCGCGCTTGGTCCGCGAACCGCAGCACCGGCATGAGCCGCTCCACGGTCGCGGTGTCGACGGAGAGTGTGGCTTCGCGGTTCATAGGACCACCACCTCCTCGCGGGCATAGGGCGAATCCATGTCCACGCCCGGGGCGCCCTGCCAGGCGGTGTGTTTTTCCATCGCCTTGCGCACGAAGTCGTAGTTCACCAGGTCGTCGGTGACGAAGTCCGGGTCCAGGCCTTCGAGGAAGGTGGTGTCGCCGCCGACCAGGGTCTCGTTCATGGCGCCGACCAGCATCTTGGTCGCGGACGGGTAGGGCCAGGGCGAGAAGTCGATGCGGCCGTTCTCCCATTCGGGGTGACGGATCGCGCCGCTGTCGGCGTAGGTGCTGTCGTCGTGATAGTTCGTCATCGCGCGTTCCACCACGTTGGCGGGCATCGGGAGATACCCCTTGCCGTCGCGCGAGAGCATGGTGGCGACACTCTTCTTGTCTTCCTGGATCGTGCCCTGGGCGCGGACCACGGCGTTCATCACCTTCTGGGTCCACTCCGGCTCGCGGTCGGTCAGGCGCTCGTTCATGCAGACCACGCAGCAGGGGTGGTTCTTCCAGATATCGCCGGTGAAGCGCAGCACGTTGCCGCGCGCCAGCAGTTCGCCGGCGGCGTTGAACGGCTCGGCGACGATGTAGGCATCAATGGAGCGCGCGGCCAGGGCCGGCGGCATGTCCGGCGGCGGCATGAGCATCAGGTTGACCTCGTGCGCCTCCAGGGCGTCGCCCTGATCGCGGATCACCGGCGTCAGGCCGGCATCGCGCAGGGCCATCTGCATGACCACGTTGTGCATGGAGTACCAATAGGGCACGGCCACGCTCTTGCCGCCGAGATCGGCGAAGCTCTGTACATCCACATGGCGGCCGGTCACCACGGCCGAGCCGTTGGTGTGGGCCCAGGACATGATCTTCACCGGGAAGTCATTCTGGTAGCGCATCCACAGCGGGATCGGCTTCAGCAGGTGCACCAGGTTGAATCGGTTGGCGGCAAAGGACTCGATCAGCGGCGACCAGCCGCGGATCAGCTGGGGATCGGCGACCTCCAGTCCTTCGTCCTCGAAATAGCCCTCGGAGTGGGCGACCAGCAGGGCGGCCGCGTCGGTGATCGGGATGTAGCCGATGCGCACGACGCCGTCGAAGTCGCTGACGACGCCTTCGGGCTCTTCGAGGCTCCCGGGTTCGGCCCCGAACAGGGAACCGGGCAGGGCAAGCCCGCTCCCGGCCAGGCCGCCGACGGCGGCGGTACGCAGGAAGTTGCGACGGGAGAAGCTGCGATCCAGCAGCCGGTCCAGTTCGCTGTCGATGTCGTGGTGGTTGTCGCAGTTGCACATGGTGGCGGTTCCTCGCTCGGGTTCGGGGCAGTGGGGTGATGGATCAGGCGGCGCGTACGCGCGCCCGGGATTCGGATGAAGAAGACTCGTCTTGTTCGCTTTCGGTATCCGGCGTCGGGGCTTCGGCCTCCGCTGAACCCTTGTCAGCGGCCGGGGTGCGGGTGGCGCCGAAGTAGCCCATCAGTTCGGCCTTGCGGTCGACGAAGGCCTGGCTGTTGCGATCGCGCGGGTGGGCAATGTCGATCGGCAGTTCGGCGGTGATGGTCCCCGGGTTGGAGCCCATGACCAGCACGCGGTCGGCCATGGCGACGGCCTCTTCGATGTCGTGGGTGACGAACACCACCGAGATCCCGCGTTCCCGGGCCAGGCGGGTGACTTCGTCCTGCAGGGCGACGCGGGTAAAGGCGTCCAGGGCCGAGAACGGTTCGTCGAGCAGGAGCAGCTCGGGGTCGGTGGCCAGGCTGCGGGCCAGGGCGACGCGCTGTTGCTGGCCGCCGGAGAGCGACTGCACGTTGACCTCGGCCTTCTCGCTCAGACCCACGGTCTCCAGCAGCTGGTCGATGCGTTCGCGCATGTCGGTCTTGCGGCCCTGGAAGATCAGGCCCAGCGAGGCGTTCTTGCGCACCGTCATCCAGGGGTAGAGCGAGGGCTTCTGGAACATCATGTTCCAGCGCGGGCTCGGCTTGATGACCTGGTGGCCGTTGATGCGTACACAGCCTTCGCTCGGCAGCAGGAGCCCCGCGAGCATGTGCAGCAGGGTGGACTTGCCGCAGCCACTCTGGCCGATCAGGGCGACGGTCTCGCCCGGTGCGACGGTGACCTGGATGTCCTTGAGCGTGGGGGCTTCCTGCCCGGGATAGTGGTGGGTGATGTAGTCGATGGAGATGGCGGCGCCCATGGCGTTTCCCTCTTGACCTTCGTTCATGAGCCGCCGGATGGATCGGATCGGCGGCGCGTTCAAGGGGGTTCCTTACAAGGGGCGTGCCAAACCCGTCGTGTTGCCCGGGAATTTCGTCCGGACCGGGGGCGAAACGGCGCGCTGGTGCGCAATACAGTGAGCGGCGAACGAGGCATCGCAGAAGCGGGGGGATCCGGCGTGGGGGGGCGAGAAGTGGACAATCCGGACAATGCGGACCAGTTCGAGTGGACAAAGCGGACGGATTGTCCGACGGGGGGATGGGTTGGATTCGGGTGGCCCGGCTGGAAATGGCTTTGTGGTGCGGTCCGCACGGTTTTGGCACGGCTTCTGCACCGGGATGGACGACCCGGTCGAATGCCGGGGATCCACGAATCCCAACTATCAGGAGCACCACCATGTCTGCAGCCGAAGCCACCACCTCCCTGTCCATCAACGCCCTGGAGCCGATCGACCAGGATGGCCTCAATAACCTCGCCGCCAAGGGCAAGGCCAACCCCGAGAACATCGTGACGCTGAAGGCCACCACGGTCTGCGAAGGCAAGTTCCGCAACCTGACCTTCGTGCGCGACCTCGAGGCCCACGTGATCGACGAGCCGCCGCACCTGCTGGGCGACGACACCGCGCCGAACCCCTCCGAGGCCGCTCTGGCCAGCTTGGGTGCCTGCCTGTCCGTGGGGATGCACGCCAACGCCATCGATCGCGGTATCACCCTGACCAAGCTCGAGTTGACCCTGGAGGGCGACATCAACGTGACCGCCGTATGGGGCGTCGGGGATACCGATGTGAACAAGCACCTCGGCTTCTCCGATATCCGCGTCAAGGCGAATCTGGAAGGGGATGCCAGCGAGGAACAGCTGAAGGAGCTGGTCGCCCATGCCGACTTCTGGTCGCCGGTGGCCAACACCATGCGCAACCCGGTCAAGCTCAGCGTCGAGCTGGCCTGATTCCGGTCCTGCTGCCCAACGGGAGTAAACCCCAATGCTTGAAACCCGCACTCACGACGTGACGGGGGTGTCGCCGGCCGCAGGGCCGGCGGATGCCGATGCCGCGCTGCAGGCGCTGGTGGAGCGCGATCTGGCTCCGCTGACCGCCCGTATCGACCGCGAAGGCCTGTACCCCGAAGACTTCCTGCGCGAGGCCGGTCGCCTCGGCGCCTTCAACCGCCACCTGGCCAGCCAGAACGCCAGCGGCACCACGGATATTGCCAGTGCCATCCGCGCGACCGAGGTGATCTCGGCCGAGTGCATGACCACCGGCTTTGTCGCCTGGTGCCAGAACGCCTGTGCCTGGTATGTGGAGAACAGTGCCTCGGACACCCTGAAGCGCGAGGCCCTGCCGAGGCTGGCAAATGCCGAGGCACTGGGTGCCACCGCGCTGTCCAACCCGATGAAGTGGTTTGCCAATATCGAGGACCTCAAGCTCTCCGCCGAACGTGTGGACGGCGGTTATGTGGTCTCCGGTGCGCTGCCCTGGGTATCCAACCTGGGCGAGGACCACTACTTCGGCGCGATCTTCCGCACCACCGGCGCGAACCCGCGGCCGGTCATGGCGCTGATCAACTGCTCCGACCCCGGGTTCAGCCTGACGGCCTGCCCCGAGTTCACCGCGCTGGAGGGTTCGCGCACTTTCGGCTGCCATTTCGATCGCGTGTTCGTGCCCGATGAGCACGTGCTGGCCGACGCCCTGCCCGAATACATCCGCCGGATCCGACCGGGGTTCGTGCTGCTGCAGATGGGCATGGGGCTGGGGCTGATCGATGGCTGCATCCAGACCATGCGCGAGGCCAACGAGACGCTGGCCCATGTAAATGGCTACCTGGATGACCAGGTGGGCGAGCTGGAAGAGGCACTGGAGGATGGTCGTTCGGCCTGTTATGCCTTGTCGGAGACCCCCTTTGATGAATCCGAGCGCTTCTTTGCCGATGTGTTGCAGATGCGCCTGACCGGTTCCGAGTTGTCGCTGCGTGCGTCGCAGTCGGCATTGCTGCATGCCGGGGCCCGGGGGTATCTGGCGAACGCCGCCGCCCAGCGCAAGCTGCGCGAGTCGTACTTCGTGGCCATCGTGACCCCGGCCATCAAGCACCTGCGCAAGGAGCTGGCGCGGATCCACGCGCACTAGTCCACCACCCACGGTCGGGGCCTACCGGGGCCCCGCACCGAACGAAGGAATCGTCATGCTGGAAACCACTACCCGACTGGACCCCGAGACCGCGGTCGCGACCCTGAAGGAGGCGATTGACGCCCAGGGGCTGAAGCTGGTCTCGCACATCAACGGCCAGGCCAATGCCGCGAAGATCGGGGTCGAGGTCCCGACCGACCAGATCCTGGAGATCTTTCACCCGAGCTACGCGGTGCGTGTCTGGGAGGCCTGCAAGCCGGCCGGCATCGACATCCCGTTGCGCATCCACGTCTCCGGAGATGGCGAGATGCTGCGCGTCAGCGCGCGCTCCGCAGGGGACGTGTTCGCGCCATGGGCCAACCCCGACCTGGACGCCATCGGGTCCGAACTGGACCCCAAGCTGAAGGCCATTCTCGATGCCGTGGAGGCCGCGTGATGAGCACCGAAACCGACGAGTTCAAGCGCTATATCTGCAAGGTCTGCGGGTATATCTACGACGAGGCTAAGGGCGACCCGGATTCCGGTCTGGCCCCTGGGACCCGCTTCGAGGATATTCCCGACGACTGGTATTGCCCCGACTGTAATGTGACCAAGGCGGATTTCACCGCCCTGGAGCCGCGCGCCGAGACCGCGGACGCCGGTGCCGCCGCGATGGCCTGGAGTGCCGGAGCCGGCGCGGCGGATCCGGACGCGGTGGTGATCGTCGGCGGCGGCATGGCGGGCTGGGCCCTGGCCGAGGCCCTGCGCGAGCGGGATCCGCGGCGCACGATCCGCCTGCTGACCGCCGATTCCGGTGATTACTACACCAAGCCGCGGATCTCCAATGCCTTTGCCCGTGGCGTCGCGGTCGCGGATCTGGTGGAGGAGACTGGCGTGGCGCGGGCGGCCCGGCTCGGCATTGACCTGATGCCGTTTGTCCGTGTGCTGGATGTCCAGCGGGCGCAGCAAAAAATCATCACCGCCCGTGGCGGCGTGCCGTACGGCCAGCTGGTGCTGGCCACCGGGGCGCGTCCGCGGCAAATGGCGTTCCCGGGTGGGGCCGGGGCGCCGCTGTCGGTGAACACGCTGGAGGACTACCGCGCGCTGCGTGCGGCCCTCGAGGCGCAAGCCGGGTCACCGGCCCATACCCGTGTGGCCATCATCGGCGCCGGCCTGGTGGGCTGCGAGCTGGCGGACGACCTGGCGGCCGGTGGTTATCCGGTGTCTTTGATCGAGTGTGCGTCACGGCCGCTGCCGAATCTGCTGCCCGAGCCGCTGAGCGTCGATCTGAAGAAGGCGCTGGCCGACCGCGGCGTGCAGTGGCACACCGAGGCGACCGTCGAGCGCACCGAACCGGTGGCGGAGGGAACGACCCGTCTCGTCCTTGCCAGCGGCGAATCGGTAGAGGCCGAGGTGGTCATCAGCGCGCTCGGGCTGGTGCCCAACCGCGAGCTGGCCGAGCGGATCGGTCTGGCCTGCCACGCGGGGATCGAGGTGGACGCACTCTTGCGCACCACCGACCCGGCGGTCTTCGCCCTGGGCGATGGTTGCGAGTTCGACGGCCAGTTACGCCCCTACGTGGAGACCCTGCGCGGGCAAGCAGCTGCACTGGCGCGAACGCTGTCCGGCGAGCCGACGGTGTACCGGCCGGATGCCGGGATCGTGCAGGTCAAGACCGGGAGCCTGCCGTTGAACGTCTGCCCGCCGCAGACGGACGGGGGCGAATGGGTGGAGATCTCGGGCGACGGCGAAGGGCGTCACCTGGAGTATCACGCCGATGCACGGCTCGAGGGGTTTGCCTTGTCGGGTGGCCATGCACGCCAGGCGCGGGACCTGGAGACGCGCCTGGGCGAGCCGGTGGCGGATACCCGAACCCGGCTGGCGTCCTGAGCCGCGTGGCCCGGCCGGTGCCGGGCCCGCGGGGGGCGGCGATGCGGATCAGAGGGTTCGGGTCATATGACCCCGTCGAGGCGCAAATAGCCGATCAGGAACAGCACTGCCAATACACCGGCCAGGGCGTAGAGCCAGTTGGATAGCGTGGGGTTGTCGGGGCGGCTGAAGAAGGCCGCCCACAGTGCCAGCAGGATCAGGACGAAAAAGAAGAACAAAAAGCGCATGCGTCAGGCTCCTTCGGGGACTGCGTAGGGCAGTTCGACGACCTCGGCCTTGGCGCCGTCGGGTGCGTCCCAGCGCAGTTCGCCCTTGGCGGCCGCGACCTGCAGTACCGCCAGGGCGGAGTACAGCCCGTCCGGGTGCAATTCGGCTGCGACGATCTCGCCGTCCGACTGGTCCGGGTTGCCGCCGGCCTGGAACACAGGCGAGCCGGGTTGGGGGGGAGTCTGAGTATGGATCGCCAGGCGGAACATGCGCCGCTTGAGCTTGCCCAGGTAGTGCATGCGTGCCACGACCTCCTGGCCCGGATAGCAGCCCTTTTCGAAGCTGACCGCGCCCAGGGCATGCAGGTTGAGCATCTGCGGCACGAACTTCTCGCTGGTTTCCTCCACCACGGTGGGGACCCCGGCCAGGATGTCCAGCAGTGCCCAGTCGCGCGGGCCCACCGGGGCCGCGTGGACGTTCAGGCCGTCCCACGCCTTGCGCATGGCGTCGATCTCGCCGAACAGCTCGAAGCGCGGGTGGACCCCGGGTACCCGGACCACGGTGACGCCGTTTTTCTCGACGACCTCCTCGACCTCGGCGGGACAGACACCCAGCGCACTTTGCAGCTCCTTCTCGGCATCCGGCCCGGAGCAGCCGAAGTGGATGCGGGAGTCGCCGGCCTGTTCGATGATCACGTTCGCGCGCAGCACGAACATCTGCAGGCGCTTGGCCACCGGCTCGATCCGGTCTGCGGGCATCTCCAGCAGGTAGCCGTCGCGGGTACGCAGCACGCGGAACACGGCGTAGGCGCGGCCCTTGGGACTGGAGTAGCTGGACAGCTGGCTGTGTTGCGCATCCACCGCACGGATGTCGTTGCCGAACTGGCCCTGCAGGAAGTCGGTGGCGTCGTGGCCGCGAACCTCCAGCAGGCCGCGATGGGAGAGGTCGCAGATCACCTCGCCGTTGATGGCCATGCGGCGTTCGCGTTCCGGGTTGCCGTAGTGCAGGAGGTCGTCCTCCTCGAACTCGGCGCCGGCATCGATCAAGTGGTTTTTCCAGTCTTCGCGCATCGGAAATCTCCCGTGGAAGCGCTCGCTGTCGTCCGCCGTCGGGCTCGATTGGCTATCGGTATCCGGGGCGCACGGCCAGGGTTTGAGGTGGTAAGCTGAACCAAGCGGCTCGATAGTAGACGAACCATTCGCAGGGTGTCAGCCCTGGTTTCCTTTCTCCCCCTTGGAGGTGGCATGACTCGGCAGGGACGTCCCGTCTTTCTGGATTTGCGCAAGATCCGACTGCCGCTGAATGCCGTGGTCTCCATTCTGCACCGGATCACCGGTGTCTTCCTGATTCTGTCGATTCCCGTGCTGCTTTGGCTGCTGGACCGCTCGCTGGCCAGCCCCGAGGGCTTCGCCCAGGTCGTGGCGATCATTTATCACCCGATCGGCCTGGTGGCGCTGGCCCTGGGGCTTTGGTGGCTGCTGCATCACCTGTTTGCCGGGATTCGCTACCTGCTGATGGAATTCGGCATTGGCGAGGATCACTCGGGCTCGCTGCGCACGGCGCGCGATGCCCTGTACGCAGGCATCCTCGGCACCGTTCTGGTGTGGCTGGGGCTGGTGCTGTGAGGCTCCTGAGCGGACAGCGCGCCTGGCTGCTGCAACGCATCACGGCGGTGTACGTGGGCGTGTACGTGATCCTGGCCCTCGGATTCTTCGTGCTGGCCGCGCCGGCGGATCATGCCGCATGGCTGGGTGTGGTCGGGCACCCGGTGATTGGGTTGCTGACGGCGGTGTTCGTGCTGCTGATGCTCCTGCATGCGTGGATCGGGCTGCGCGACGTGGTGATGGACTACGTGCATGCGCCCGGCACGCGGCTCCTGGTGTTCGTGCTGGCCGCCGGCGGGTTGCTCCTGACGGGGCTGTGGGCATTTTTCATTCTGATTCGGGCGGGACTGGCATGAAGGGACTGGCATGAACGTGGCGCGACGCAAGTTCGACGCCCTGATCATCGGGGCCGGCGGGGCCGGCCTGCGCGCGGCGCTGCAGCTGTCCAATGGCGATGCCAAGGTCGCGGTGGTCTCCAAGGTGTTTCCCACGCGCTCGCACACGGTGGCGGCGCAGGGCGGGGTGAACGCCGCCCTGGCCAACGTCCTGCCGGACTCCTGGCACTGGCACATGTTCGACACGGTTAAGGGCTCGGACTATCTGGGCGACCAGGACGCGATCGAATACATGTGTCGCGCCGCGCCCAAGGTGGTCTACGAGCTGGACCACTTCGGCGTGCCGTTCTCGCGCCTGGACAACGGCACCATCTACCAGCGCGCCTTTGGCGGGCAGAGCCAGAACTTCGGTCAGGACCAGGCGGCGCGCACCTGCGCCGCGGCGGACCGCACCGGGCACGCGATCCTGCACTCGCTGTACCAGCAGAACCTGCGCGCGCGCACGCACTTCTTCGACGAGTACTTCGCGGTGGACCTGCTGCGCGACGCGCAGGGCTACGTGCTGGGCGTGCTGGCGTTCGAGATCCTGACCGGCGAGCCGATCGTGATCGAGGCCAAGACCACCCTGATCGCGACCGGCGGGGCGGGACAGCTGTTCCGCACCACGACCAACGCGCTGATCAACACCGGTGACGGCATGGCGATGGCCCTGCGCGCCGGGGTGCCGCTGGAGGACATGGAGTTTGTCCAGTTCCACCCGACCGGTATCGCCGGGCGCGGCATGCTGATTACCGAGGGCGCGCGCGGCGAGGGCGGGTTCCTGATCAATTCCGAGGGCGAGCGCTTCATGGAGCGCTACGCCCCGCGGGCGAAGGACCTGGCCTCGCGCGACGTGGTGAGCCGCTCCATTGCCACCGAGGTGCGCGAGGGACGCGGCTGCGGGCGCAATACGGATCACGTATTGCTCGACCTGCGCCATCTGGGGGCCGATACGATCATGCAGCGCCTGCCGGGGATTCGCGAGACGAGCATGACCTTTCTCGGGGTCGATCCGATCGAGGCGCCGATCCCGATCTTCCCGACTTGCCACTACAGCATGGGCGGCATCCCGACCAATCGCTTCGGGCAGGTGGTGGCGCCGGAGAAGGACACGCCGGAGGACCCGGTCCCGGGGCTGTACGCGGCCGGCGAGACGGCCTGTGTCTCGGTGCACGGGGCCAACCGCCTGGGCGGCAATTCACTGCTCGACATCCTGGTGTTCGGCCGCGCGGCGGCCAATCACATCCTCGAGTACCTGGCCGAGAACCGTTATCACCGGCCGCTGGACGAGTCGGCCGTGGAACAGGCGATGGCGCGGCTCACGCGCTGGGATCGCAAGGACCCGGGCGATGGCTCCGCCGAGCAGGTCGAGCCGCTCAAGCGCGACCTGCGCAAGGTGATGGAAGACCACTGCTCGGTATTCCGCACCGACGAGGTGATGCGCGAGGGGGTGGAGAAGGTCCGTGCGTTGCGCGAGCGCCTGAACCATGCGGTGATCGCGGATCACTCCAGCACGTTCAATACCGCGCGGGTGGAGGCGATGGAGCTGGAGAATCTGATGGATTGCGCGATCGCGACCATCCGCTCCGCACTGGGGCGCGAGGAGAGCCGCGGCGCCCACTCGCGGATCGATTTCCCCGAGCGCGACGATCAGCACTGGCTCAAGCACAGCCTGTACTCGCTGGCGGATGACAGCCTGGACTACAAGCCGGTGCGGACGCAGCCGAATACCGTCGCCTCGTTCCCGCCGAAGGAACGCGTCTATTGATGGGTCGACTCGACCGTAGGATGCGGATGAGCGCAGCGAATCGCATCATGTGGCGGATATTCCCACCGGCATCGGTGCGTTTCGCGATGCTCAACGCACCCTACGACACCGGTGCATCAATACAGGCCGTAGGATGCCGATGAGCGCAGCGAATCGCATCAGGGGGCATGGCAGCCCGCGCGTTCAACCATGGGCATTGTGCCCAATGGGAGACGAGCAATGAGCAACCCTGCCGAACCGGTACCCGAGGCGTGGCTGCACGAGCAGCTCGAGGTGCTGCTGACGGAGCTGGATGCCGCGCTCGCGGGCGCCGCCGACAGCGGTGCGACCGTGGAGCTGGACCAGCAACGCACCGGACGGCTCTCGCGGATGGACGCGCTGCAGGGCCAGGCCATGGCCAAGGCGAGCCAGCAGCGGCGCGAGGCCCAGCGTGTTCGTGCCCGCCGGGCGCTGAAGCGGCTGGAGGAGGGCGAGGGTGGACTGTGCATCGACTGCCTGGAGCCGATTGCGCGCTCGCGGCTGGAGATCGACCCGTCGGCCGAGCGATGCATTGCCTGTGCCGAGGCGCAGGAACAGGATTGATTGGGGCTTACCGCAGCGTGTGACAACGGTGGCCGCGGTCACCGACAGGAGATACCGATGGAGTTCTCGATCTACCGCTTCAATCCGGAGACGGACACGCTGCCGAAGATGCAGCGCTTCAGCCTGCCCGATGACCAGGTCGAGCCCGGGATGATGCTGCTGGATGCCCTGCTTCTGCTGAAGGAACAGGACGACTCCCTGGGCTTTCGCCGCTCCTGTCAGCACGGGGTGTGTGGCTCCGACGGCATGAACATCAACGGCACCAATGGCCTGGCGTGCATCACGCCGCTGGCGGAGCTGGACTCACCCGTGACCCTGCGCCCGTTCCCGGGCATGCCGGTGATCCGCGACCTGATCGTGGACATGGACAACTTCTGGGAGCAATACCGCAAGGCCGAGCCCTGGCTGGTCAACGACAGCCCGGAGCCCGAGGTGGAGCGCAAGCAAAGCCCCGAAGACCGCGAACAACTGGACGGGCTCTACGAGTGCATCCTGTGCGGCTGCTGCTCCGCTGCCTGCCCATCCTACTGGTGGAACCCGGACAAGTTCCTGGGGCCGGCGGCGCTTTTGCAGGCCGCGCGCTTCATCCACGACAGCCGCGACGAGGCCACCGAGCACCGGCTGGAACAGCTGGATGATGCCTGGAAGCTTTACCGCTGCCACACCATCATGAACTGCACCCAGGTATGCCCGAAGGGCCTGAACCCGAGCCGCGCGATCAGCGACATCCGCCGCACCATGCTCAAGAAATCGCTGTGATTGGCGCGACCCCCAACGGTTGTTCCACCCCGGTAGGAGCCTGCTTGCAGGCGAATGCCCCTGCCAAAGCAGGACGCGGGCAGGGGCTTCGCCTGCAAGCAGGCTCCCACAGGGGGCCTGGACGGGTGTTTGGGTGATGGAACCCGATAACCGGACACGCTGGCGCTGCCGCCGCGGCATGCTGGAGAACGACTGGCTGCTCGGCCACTTTCTCGCGCAGGGATATGCGCAACTGGACCAGGAGGGTCGCGATGCCTTCGAGCGCCTGCTCGATTACCCCGACAACGTGCTGCTGGACGTGGTCATGGGTCGCCAGACCACGGTGGACGAGGGGATAGCCCGTCTTGTCCCGGCGATCCGCGCCGCCACTCAGGCTTCGGCTCCGGCCTGACCCGGTTCTTCCCCGGCTCGCGCTCGCGGGCCAGATCCTCCTGCTCCTGGCTGTGGCCGCCTATGTGCTGGTGTACAGCCCGTTGTGGACGCTGGCCCCGGTCTTCGGGCTGGCCATCGCCGGGTGGTGGTGGCAAGGGCGCTCGCAACCGCCGGCCTGGGACTGGCTGGGGCAGACGCCCGAGGGTGCAACCTGGCTGGCCACCGCCGAGGGCCTGCGCCAGGAGCAGGTGGACTGGGTCGAGGTGCTTCCCGATACACGGGTGTTGCGCCGGATCGTCATCCTGGTTGTTCGGGTGCCCGCGACCGGCCGGGTATGGCGCCTGTGGCTGCACGCCGGGCGCATGCATCCGGAGGACCTGCGCCGTCTGCGCGTGCGGTTGCGCTGGTCGCCCGCGCGCGAGGTGGTGGATCCCGGCTGGCGGGTGCGGCTTCGCGCGGGGGTGGAGCGGGGCGTTGCTATACTGGCGAAAAGCCGAGTACCCGGAGGCCCGAACATGGCTGGACCCGACAATGCGCAGGTGATGGTGGACGTGTCACACCTGCTGAGTGACGAGCCCGATCACGTGTACAGCGAGGATGAACTGGACGCGATCGAGGAACTTGATCCGGAGCTCGCGCTGCGCCTGGACCGGGCCCAGACCCATGCGCAACGCGAGGCGGCCGACGTGCCGGCCGATGGCCCGATCGACGTCGACGCGGTGCGCGCCGCGATCGAGGAGGCGCGGCGGATCATGATGCAGGACGGTGGCGATATCGAGTTCGTGGAGCTCGATGGGCGCACCGTGCGGGTCCGGCTCAAGGGGGCCTGTGTGGGCTGTCCGCGCTCCACGCTGGACCTCAAGAATGTGGTCGAACGCCTGGTTCGGTCGCGTGCGCCGGGCGTGGCCAGCGTCGCCAACACCTTCTGAATCGGTTTTTCGGCAGTCAAGCCTGGCCGGCACCGAGCCGGCGCAGTAGCTGCCGGATGCGCCCCGGCCCGAACCCGTGCACCCGCTTGAAGGCCTTGCGAAAGGCCGCCTCCGAGGTATAGCCCACCGCGTCCATCACGCCCGCGACCGACTCCCGCCCGTCACGTAGCAGGCGTTCCGCCAGGACCATCCGCCACTGGGTCAGGTAGTCGATGGGCGTCTGTCCGACCAGCACATGAAAGCGCTCCGCGAAGCTGCTGCGCGACATGGCCGCCTCGCTGGCCAGCCCCTCCAGGGTCCAGGCCGCCTCCGGGTGGGCGTGCAGGGCATCCAGTGCGCGGCGGATGCGGTCGTCGGCCAGGGCGGCGATCAGCGATCCCTCCGAGTGTTCGCGTTGCGAGCAGATGTGATGGCGCACGGCCATCACGAACAGGGTGTCCGCCAGGCGGTCCAGGACCGGCCGGTAGCCCGACGAACGCTCCGCGAGTTCGATGTTCATCAGGTCCGCCAGGTGTGACAGCCGGTCGCCGGATTCGCGGCGGCGGATGATGATGTGGTCGGGGAGTGCGGCCAGGATCGGGTTGCGGCGGCCTGAATCGAACTCGAAGTGGCCGCACAGGAGCTGGGTGACCGGGATATCCGGCGGATCCTCGCCTTCCACCAGCGTCAGATGGTTGTCGCGGTCGGGCACGGTGTCGCGGCTGGACATCAGGTGCCAGTCGTCATGCGGCAGCAGGAGAAGATCGCCGGCCTCCATCCAGACGGGGGCCATCGCCTCCATGTGCAGATAGCATCCGCCTTCCCCCACCAGGTGAAAGCTGGCATTCCCCGAGCCCGCCGTGCTGAGCTGCCACTCCCCGCACAGGCGCGGGTTGGTGTCGATGCGGGCACGCAAGTTGTAGGCGGCCAGAACCGTCGACAGCACGTCTTCGTGGGGGCTGATGTCCATCAAACCTTCCTTTTGCCTTTCTTCACCTTAGACCTTTGGGCGCCCGGTTGCCGGGCGTCACGGGCCTCTCCCCGTGGTCCCGGACGATCGGACATAAAAGCCGGCGGATCACCCCGCGTACGGCGCGAGCCCGGGGTCTAGGCTTTATACCCAGTAGAAGGGGAAAAGGAGATCAGGACGATGGTTGCGACTGGAACCTTGGCAGTGCGCTTGCAGGGTTGGCTGGACTGGACGCGAGGCGCGGACTTCCTGGCGCCCCTGCTGTTGCGGCTCTACCTCGCGCCGGTGTTCTGGATGGCGGGAACCAACAAGCTGGACGGGATCCTGCCGAAAGAGAACGTGGTGATGTGGTACGGCAACGCGGACTGGGGGCTGGGCATGCCCTTCCCCTATCTGATGGTGATGCTGTCGGCGTATGCCGAGGTGCTGGGTGCGATTGCGTTGCTGCTCGGTCTGGCGACGCGCTGGTTCTCGATCCCGCTGATGATCACGATGGTGGTGGCGGCCGTGACCGTGCATCTGGAACACGGGTGGCAACGGATCTCCGACCCGATGATGTGTCTGTTCAACTGTTCCGGGATCGAGGAGGCACAGATGCGCCTGGATCGGGCCAAGTCCATTTTGCAGGAGCACGGCAACTACAATTGGCTGACCGAGACCGGAAACTTCGCGATCGTGAACAACGGGATCGAGATGGCCGCGACCTTCTTCGTGATGCTGCTGGTCCTGTTCTTCTGGGGAGCGGGACGCTATGTCAGCATCGACTATTACATCCGTCGGAGGATGATGAGCAGGGGATAACTCCAAGAGCTGTTTCAGCAGCCATTACACAACGGGTCCAGCGGATCCATAATCGCAACACGAGGAGTACGACCATGAAGAACGATCTGTTTTCCACCAAGACCCTGGCCGGTGCCGTCGGCACGGCGGCAATCGGCATGGCCATGGCCACCAGCCCGGTGTTTGCCTCGGCCGACCTGAACCACGGCTATCAGCAGGGCGGCCAGTCGCCGCTGATGCTGGCCGAGGGTTCCTGTGGCGAAGGCACTTGTGGTGGCGCGAGCGATACCAAGGACAGTGAAGGCAGCTGCGGCGAGGGCACCTGCGGTGGTTCGGACGGCGACGACAAGGATTCCGAAGGCGCCTGTGGCGAGGGGACCTGTGGCGGCTAAGGTCGTCCACCCTGCCAACCCGGCCCGCGTCAGCGGCGCCGGGCTCGGCTTGCGGCGGGCCCTGCTGGGCCCGCTGGCCGAGGCCCCGGAGGCGACGGAACGCCTGGGGTTTTTCGAGGCGGCGCCGGAGAACTGGATGCACCTGGGCGGACGTCTGGGCCGCATCTTTCGCGAATACACCGAGGCCCAGCCCTTCGTATGCCACGGGCTGTCTCTCGACATCGGCGGGCCGCGCCCGCTGGACAAGACCTTCCTGCAGGACCTGCGCACTTTCCTGGATACCCACGGGATCGAGGATTACAGCGAGCACCTCTCGGCCTGTGGCGACGGCCAGGGGCATCTGTACGACCTGATGCCGATCCCGTTCACCGAGGAGGCGGTGCGCTACGTTGCCGATCGCGTGCGCCAGGTGCAGGACATCCTCGGGCGCCGGATGGCGCTGGAGAATGTCTCCTATTACACCCCGGTGGGGGCCGAACTGGACGAGATCACCTTCGTGCGGGCGGTGCTGGAGGAGGCCGACTGCGACCTCCTGCTCGACGTGAACAACATCGTCGTCAACAGCATTAATCACGGCTACGAGCCGACCGAGTTCCTGGATGCAATGCCGCTGGAGCGAGTGCGCTACCTACACATTGCCGGGCACGATGAGGAGGCCCCGGACCTGCGGGTCGATACCCATGGCCAGCCGATCTGCTCCGATGTCTGGGCGCTGCTGGAGGCCGCCTATGCCCGCATCGGGCCGGTGCCGACCCTGCTCGAGCGCGACTTCAACTTTCCGCCGCTGGAGGAGCTGCTGGCGGAGACCGACCGGATACGGGATCTGCAGTTGCGGGCGCGCGCCGGCCAGGAAGAGCGGCTCCTGCATGCCTGAGGCGGATTTCCAGCAGGTACAGGAGGCATTCGCGCGGCACTTGCGTGACCCGGAGCGCTATCCGGCCCCGGAAGGGATCGAGAGCCGGCGCCTGGCGATCTACCGGCGTCTTTTCTTCAACAACGTGGCGAACCTGCTGGCCAAGGGGTTCCCGGTCCTGCGGGGACTGCTGGAGGCGGCCGCCTGGGGACAGCTGGTGCGCGACTTCTATCGCGATCATGGCAGCGAGACGCCGTATTTTCCGCAGCTGGCGGCGGAGTTCGTGCGCTACCTGGCGGAGGAACGCTCGGCGCAGCCCGGCGATCTGCCTTTCCTGGCCGAGCTGGCCCACTACGAGCGCGTGGAGACCGAACTGGTCTATGCGGATGCCACGCCGCCTCCAGATGTCGAGCCGGATGGTGACCTTATGGTTCAGGTTCCGGTGTTTTCGGCCGCCGCGCGGCTGCTGGCCTACGAGTACCCGGTGCACCGGATCGGGGCCGACTTCCAGCCCGATCAACCGGGAGAGGTGCCCACCTACCTGCTGGCGTACCGCACCGGGGAGGAGCGGGTGCGGTTTGCCGAGCTGAACCCGCTCGGCGCCCGGCTGCTGTGGCGGGTGATCGAGACACCGGCGACCGGCGACGAACAGATCCGCGGGGTGGCCGGCGATTTCGGGCTGGAACTCTCGGACGAGCTGGTGGCCAGTGGGCGCCAGTTGCTGGAGCACTACCGCGGGCTGGGGGCCCTCGTGGGGACCCGGACTGACCGCGCGTCCGCCTGAGACGGAGGGACTGGAAGCGGACGTCGCAGTACCGGACGCCTGGGCATGGGCAACGAACGTCCAGGGCAGCCGCAAGGGAGGCAGGAAGTCGCTGTCCCCCAGGGGCCATCGGATGCGCCCGCAGTTGCGTTGGCGCAGCGTCGCCATTGTCTCTTCGCAGATGGCACTCTCCTCCCTCGATTACACACGCGACTCGGTGCTGGAGCTGATCCGGAACCTTCGGTGAGACCGGGCCTCAGTAACCCAGGTCGAGGGCGGGTTCGTCGAGGGCGGCGGCCTGCTCGCGCAGGGTGAGGATGTGATCCTCCCAGAAGCGCGGCGTGTAGAAGATCGGAAAGCCGTCGACAAAGGCCGGGTCGTCGGCGCGCCGGGCCAGCCAGGCGGCGTGGCGCAGGATGCGCAGGGTGCGTAGCGGGGCGATCAGCCCGAGCTGGCGGCGATCCAGCGGTACGAAGGTCTCGTAGCCTTCCAACAGGGCCTGCATCTGCCAGGCCATCTCGGGCGGTTCGCCGGACAGGAACATCCACAGGTCCTGCATGGCGGGGCCGGTACAGGCGTCGTCCAGATCGACAAAGTGCGGGCCGTCGTCGGTCCACAGGATGTTGCCGGGGTGGGTGTCGCCGTGCAGGCGCAGCTGTGGGACCGGGCCGATCGTGTCGAGGTCCCGCTGGATCCGCCCCAGGAGGTCGGCGCTGAGATCGCGGTACACGGATTCCAGCTCCAGGGGCAGATAGCCGGAGTCGAGCACGGCCTGGCGTGCCTCCTCGCCACGCGGGACGGGATCGAGCACGGGCCGCTCGTGAAAGCGGGCGGCGCGTCCGACCTCGTGGATGCGGGCGATGAAGCGGCCGATGCGGACCAGGGTTTCGCGCTGCTCCAGATCCGGCGCGCGGCCGCCGCAGCGCGGGTAGACGGCGAACATGAACCCGGCGTGATCGTGCAGGGTTTCGCCTTCAGGATCGGCCAGAGGGGCGACTACCGGGATCTCGCGGCTTGCAAGTTCCTGGCTGAAGCCGTGTTCCTCGCGGATGGCGGCGGGTGTCCAGCGTTGCGGACGATAGAACTTGGCGATGACCGGTGTGGTGTCCTCGATGCCGACCTGGTAGACGCGGTTCTCGTAGCTGTTGAGGGCCAGCAGGCGCCCGTCGCAGCGCAGACCGGTCGTTTCCACCGCGTCGAGGATGACACCGGGTTTCAGTTCGTCGTACGGATGTGCATGCATGCTTGCAGTGTACGGGTTTGCCGCGCATGGTTCCGGCAAATTGACCGCGAGGAGTCGCGATTGAATCGCTATTACTGGGGGTTGGTTGTTGCCCTGGTGGGTCTCGTCGCCGTCTGGCTGGTGGTTGCGATGGGCCCGGGTCTGGATCTGGAGACCCTGCAGGTCGCGCGCCTGCAGGTGGAGGACTGGCGGGTCGCGCACCCGTTCGTCACGGCCTGGGTGTTCTTCCTGTTGTACATGGTGGTGGCCGCCTTTTCGGTGCCGGGGATCGTGGTGATGACCCTGGCCGGCGGTGCCCTGTTTGGCGTGGTCTGGGGCACCGTGCTGTCGTCGCTGGCTTCGACGTTGGGGGCGACCCTGACCTTTGTTGTGGCGCGGGCGCTGGCGCGCGATGCTGTTCAGCATCGTTACAAGAACCAACTTGGGCGCATCAATGCGGGCTTTGAGCGCGAGGGCGCGTTCTACCTGTTCGCGCTGCGGATGATTCCGGTGTTCCCGTTCCTGTTGATCAACGCCGGGATGGGCCTGTTGCCGATCCGGCTCTGGACGTATTTCTGGGTATCACTCGTGGGGATGCTGCCGGCCACGGCGGTGTTCGCGAATGCCGGGACGCAGTTGGGGCGGCTTGATGGCATCGAGGGCATTCTCTCGCCGGTGCTGGTCCTGTCCCTGGTTGCCACGGGGTTGTTTCCGCTCCTGGCGCGGTGGCTGGTGAATGCCGTGCGCCGCAGGCGGGCTCGATTGGAGAACCCGGGCGCGGACTAACCCGCACGCAGTATCTGCCATCGCGTATATAATAGGGTTTACCGTTGGGAGGTGGCCGTGGAGCGCGCGCCGCCGGACACAATCTGGAAGTTCAACGAACGATCCCGTCACATATTGCGTGCGCTGTCCGACTCGGGGCGCGAACGACACAAGGAGTTTTCCATGACATTGAATGTTTTGTTGCGCCAGGGTCAGGTGGCCTTCCTCGCGCTGGGCCTGATCGGCTTCGGCATGGCCGCCGTGCAGGCGGAGGAAGCGTCGCTTGATCGTCCGATCGAGAAGGTGCTGGAGCCGATTCAGCTGACCGACCGGGTTCATTACTTCTACGGCTCGCTCGAGAACCGCACGCCGACCAATCTCGGTTTCACCAATAACACCGGCTTCGTGGTGACCGACGAAGGCGTGGTGTTGATCGATTCGGGGCCGAGCTACCAGGTCGCCCAGCGCATGGAGAAGGCGATTGCCGGGGTCACCGACAAGCCGATCACGCACGTGATCTCGGTGGGCAGCCAGGACCACCGCTGGCTGGGCAACGGCTACTTCCACGAGCAGGGGGCGGAGCTGGTTGCGCTGCAGCGGACCGCGAGCACCCAGGCCGATCGTGGGGAGGGGCAGATCGCCTCGCTGGCTAACTCCGTGGGCGAAGAGGCGATGGAGGGCACCCAGCCGGTTCCGGCACCGAACCCCATCGATGCCGATGAATACACCCTGACCGTCGGCGGTGTGGACTTCGAGCTGATCTATGCCGGGGATGCCCACTTCCCGGGCGACATCATGGTTCACCTTCCGGGCGAGGACGTCGTCTTTACCGGTGACATCGTCTACACCGAGCGCATGCTGGGCATCCATCCCTTCAGCAACCCGGTGGAGAAGCTCGAGGCCTTCCGGCACCTGGAATCCATCGATCCGGAGATCGTCGTGCCGGGGCACGGCCGCGCGACCGACATGGCCGAGGCGCGCCAGGACACGGGGGATTACCTGGAACTCCTGGTGCGCGAGGTGACGGCAGGCATCGAGGACTGGGAGTCGCTTAACGAGGTGGTCGACCGCCTGGCGGATCTGGAACAGTTCAAGCACCTGCGCCACTACGATGACTGGCACCGCCCGAACGTGAACCGGACCTACCTGTTCATCGAAGGCAACATGTAACAACCACAAGGTAATCCCGGCCACAGCCCGGGAGATCTGCCGACGGCGCGGGGCACATGGTATGCTTCGCGCCGTTGTCGTTTCCGGCAACTCCAAATTTCTGATACGCGACGTTCGACCCCGCGTATGGGTCGGCGAAGGAGCCTCGCAATGCCCGCAATAACCCTCCCCGACGGCAGCCGCCGCGAGTTCGATCACCCGGTCACCGTGCTGGACGTGGCGAAGGACATCGGTCCCGGCCTGGCCAAGGCCACCCTGGCCGGCAAGGTCGATGGCGAACTGGTCGATGCCCGCCACGAGATCGACACAGACTCCGCGCTGGCGATCGTGACTGACCGCGACCCGGAAGGGGTGGAGATCATCCGGCATTCGACCGCGCACCTGATGGCGCAGGCGGTCAAGCAGCTGTTTCCCGACGCGCAGGTGACCATCGGCCCGACCATCGAGAACGGCTTCTACTACGACTTCGCCTATGACCGCGGCTTCACGCCGGAGGATCTGGAGAAGATCGAGAAGCGCATGAAGGAACTGGCCAAGCAGGATCTGCCAGTCGAGCGCTCGTTGATGGATCGCGACGAGGCGGTGAAGTACTTCCGCGACATGGGCGAGGCGTACAAGGCCGAGATCATCGCGAGCATCCCGCAGGGGGAGAACATCTCGCTGTACAAGCAGGGCGACTTTGTCGATCTCTGCCGGGGCCCGCATATCCCGTCCACCGGCAAGCTGAAGGCCTTCAAGCTGACCAAGGTGGCCGGCGCCTACTGGCGCGGCGACTCCGACAACGAGATGCTGACGCGTATCTACGGTACCGCCTGGCCGAACAAGGACCAGCTGAAGGAGCATCTGGATCGGCTGAAGGAGGCCGAGCGCCGCGATCATCGCAAGATCGGTCAGGAACTGGATCTGTTCTCGATCCAGGACGAGGCCGGTGGTGGCCTGGTGTTCTGGCACCCGAAGGGCGCGCGCATCCGCCGCGAGATCGAGAAGTACTGGTACGACATGCACGAGAAGGCCGGCTACGACTTCGTGGTCTCGCCGCATATCGCGAACCTGGAGCTGTGGAAGACCTCCGGCCACGCGGATTTCTACGCCGAGTCCATGTACGAGCCGATGGAGGACGAGCACCAGTCCTTCCAGCTCAAGCCGATGAACTGCCCGTTTCATGTGCTGATGTACAAGGACCGGCTGCATTCCTACCGCGACCTGCCGTTGCGCTGGGCGGAGATGGGCACGGTGTACCGCCGCGAGATGTCCGGTGCGCTGCACGGGCTGATGCGCGTGCGCGGGTTTACCCAGGACGATGCCCACATCTTCTGCCGCGAGGACCAGATCGAGGCCGAGGTCATGGGCGTGATCGATCTGACCCTCGAGGTTCTGCAGACCTTCGGCTTCGAGAAGTTCGACGTGAACCTGTCGACCAAGCCCGAGGATGCGGTCGGGTCGGATGAAATCTGGGAACACGCGACCGCTTCGCTGCGCTCGGCGATCGAGAAGAAGGGCCTGGAATACTCGGTGGACGAGGGCGGCGGTGCCTTCTACGGTCCGAAGATCGATATCAAGATCCACGATGCGATCGGCCGCGAATGGCAGTGCTCCACGGTACAGCTGGACTTCAATCTGCCCGAGCGTTTCGACATGGAATACGTCGCCGAGGACAACGAGCGACGCCGTCCGATCATGATCCACCGCGCGCTGCTAGGCTCGGTGGAACGCTTCTTCGGCGTGCTGATCGAACACTATGCCGGACACTTCCCGGCGTGGCTGGCCCCGGTGCAGGCCGAGGTGCTGACCATTACCGAAAGGCAGGACGAATACGCCCGCGAGGTCACGAAGACACTGCGCGCGATGGGGTTCCGGGTCGAGGCCGACTTGAGAAACGAGAAGATCGGCTTTAAGATTCGCGAGCACACGCTCAAGCGCGTGCCGTACCTGCTGGTCCTTGGAGACAAGGAGATGGAAAATGGGCAGGTGGCGGTGCGTACGCGGAGCGGGGAAGACCTCGGCGTGATGCGCCTCGAGGACTTCGGCGAACGCCTCCGGGAGGAGGTCGGCAGTCGCCAACACTGAACCCTGAACTGGAGAGAAGGCTATTAGCGCAGCGAAAACGGTCCGCCTGAACGATCAGATCACGAGTCCGCAGATCCGACTGATCGACGCCGAAGGCGAGAATCGCGGTGTCTGCAGCACTGCAGAGGCCCTGGAAATGGCCCAGGAAGGTGGTCTGGACCTGGTCGAGATCTCGCCGAATGCCGAGCCTCCCGTGGCCCGGATCATGGATTACGGGAAGTTCAAGTTCGAGCAGGCGAAGAAGGCGCAGGAAGCCAAGAAGAAGCAGAAGCAGATCCAGATCAAGGAAGTGAAGTTTCGTCCGGGTACGGACGAGGGCGACTACAACGTCAAGCTTCGCAACCTGCGCCGCTTCATCGAGGCCGGTGACAAGGGCAAGGTGACCATCCGCTTCCGCGGGCGCGAGATGCGCCACCAGGAACTGGGTGGCGAGCTGCTCGACAAGGTCGAGAAAGACATGGCCGACATCGCGATCGTGGAACAGCGGCCGAAGATGGAAGGACGCCAGATGATCATGGTGCTGACGGGCAAGAAGAAGTAAGTCCGTCAGACGACAAGGGCGATCGGGTTTCCGCATACCCGCATCGCTTTTTCATAAACGGTCGGCCCGCAGTGGGTACGGCCCAAAATGCCGGAGAGAGTAATGCCGAAGATCAAGACCAATCGGGGTGCGGCCAAGCGCTTCACCCGTACCGGGTCGGGGAAGTTCAAGCGGTTCCAGTCGCACCGCAGCCACATCCTGACCAAGAAGCCTACCAAGCGTAAGCGTCACCTGCGCAGTCCGGCGATGGTGCACGAGTCGGATGCCCCGGCCGTGCGCAAGCTGCTGCCGTACCGTTGAACTGACCGAGGAATCGAGACATGCCACGAGTCAAGCGCGGTGTAACCGCTCACGCCCGTCACAAGAAAGTCCTGAAGCAAGCCAAGGGCTACTACGGCGCCCGGAAGAACGTCTTCCGCGTTGCCAACCAGGCCGTCATCAAGGCCGGTCAGTATGCCTACCGTGACCGTCGCCAGAAGAAGCGTCAGTTCCGGTCGCTGTGGATCGTCCGCATCAATGCGGCGGCCCGTCAGTTCGATCTCTCCTACAGCCGTTTGATGAACGGTTTGAACAAGGCCGAGATCGATATCGACCGCAAGACCCTGGCCGATCTGGCCGTGCACGACCTGACCGCGTTCGGCAAGATCGCGGAGAAGGCCAAGGCTGCACTGCCGGCCTGAGCCGCAGGGCCTGAAGGACTGCCCGCCGGCGGTGTGCCGGCGGGTCCCGAGAAGGGAGGGTCGATGCCCTCCCTTTTTTGTTTCGGGAACAGGAAACGAGGCGCCTGCAAGGCAGCGGCCCGCACTCGGGGGCCGCTGCCTTGCAGGCGAATAGGGGGCCGTGGAGGCCCGTACCAGTCGGGGGAAGTCGTGGAACAACTGCAACAGCTGGTCGCCGAGGCGCGCGAGCGCGTCGAAGGGGCCACGGACCTGAAGGCGCTGGACGAGGTCCGGGTGCACTATCTCGGCAAGAAGGGCGCACTCACGGCACAGCTCAAGGAGCTGGGCAAGCTACCGGCGGAGGAACGGCCGGCGGCGGGGCAGAAAGTGAACGAGGCCAAGACCGAGGTCGCCGGCCTGATCGAGTCGCGCAAGGAGGCCCTGGCGCAGAGCGCACTGGCGGAACAGCTGGCGGGCGAACAGGTCGACGTGACCCTGCCGGGGCGGCGTCAGGCTGATGGCGCGCTGCACCCCATTACACAAACCCTGGAACGCATCGAGACCTTCTTTGCCGGATTGGGCTTCCGCGTGGCCGAGGGCCCCGAGGTGGAAGATGACTTCCACAACTTCGAGGCCCTGAACATCCCCGAGCATCACCCGGCGCGGGCGATGCACGACACCTTCTACTTTGATGCGCACCGCGTGCTGCGCACGCATACCTCGCCGGTGCAGATCCGCACCATGGAACAGGAGCGCCCGCCGCTTCGCGTGATCGCGCCAGGGCGCGTGTATCGCTGCGATTCGGATCTGACGCATAGCCCGATGTTCCACCAGGTGGAAGGGCTTTGCGTGGATACGGATATCACGTTCGCGGATCTGCGAGGCGTGTTGAGTGCATTTCTTCAGGCCTTCTTTGATCGGGACGATCTGGCCACGCGCTTTCGGCCGTCGTACTTCCCGTTCACCGAGCCGTCGGCCGAGGTCGACATCCAGTGCGTGCACTGCGGCGGTGACGGCTGCCGCGTATGCAGCCACACCGGCTGGCTGGAGGTGATGGGTTGCGGGATGGTGCACCCCAACGTGCTGGGTCATGTGGGGATCGACGCCGAGCAGTACACCGGCTTTGCCTTTGGCCTGGGGGTCGAGCGCATGGCGATGCTGCGGCATGGCGTGAATGACCTCCGGCTGTTCTTCGACAACGATATCCGCTTCATCGGGCAATTCGGGCAGACAGGCTAATGCGTATCAGTGTGCAGTGGCTGCAGGAATGGCTGCAGATCGACGAGACCCCGGAACAACTCGGCCATCGCCTGACCATGGCGGGTCTGGAACTGGATGCGATGGAAGCGGCGGCGCCCGCGTTCAGTGGGGTGCGGGTGGGCCATGTGGTGGCGGTCGATCCGCACCCGGACGCGGATCGCCTGCGGGTGTGCCGGGTCGAAGCGGGAGAGGCGGAGCCGCTGACCATCGTCTGTGGCGCGCCCAACGTGCATGAAGGGATGCGGGCGCCGGTGGCGGTGGTCGGTGCGGTATTGCCCGGCGATTTCCGTATCAAGCGCTCCAAGCTACGCGGCGTGCCTTCCGAGGGCATGCTCTGCTCCGCTCGCGAGCTTGGCCTGGCGGATGATGCCGAAGGCTTGATGTCGCTGCCGACGACGCTGGAGGCCGGTCAGGACCTGCGTGAGGCGCTGGGGCTGGACGACACCATCCTGGAAGTGGACCTGACGCCGAACCGGGCCGATTGCCTGGGCATGCGCGGGATTGCGCGGGAGTGCTCGGCATTGCTGGACCGGCCGCTGCATGCCCCGGCCATGCCGGGCGTGGACGTCGCCAGCGATGCCGGGGTGAGCGTGATCATCGAAAACCCGGAGGCCTGCCCCTTGTATGCCGCCCGGGTGCTGGAGGGCCTGGACGCCAAGGCCGCGACGCCGCTGTGGATGACCGAACGCCTGCGCCGCGCCGGGGTGCGCCCGCTGAGCGCGATCGTGGATGTGACCAATTACGTGATGCTGGAACTGGGCCAGCCACTGCATGCCTTTGATGCCGATCGCACGGGCGCCCCGATCCAGGTGCGCCAGGGCAAACAGGGGGAAACTCTGACGCTGCTCGGAGGCGACCAGACGGTGAAATTGTCGCCGCAGGATCTGGTCATTGCGGGTGATGACGGCCCCCTGGCGCTGGCCGGAGTGATGGGCGGCGCCGCCAGCGCGGTCGATGCCAGCACCACCCGCGTGATCCTCGAATGTGCGCATTTCGCACCGCGCGCCCTGGCCGGTCGGGCGCGGGCCCACGGCCTGCATACCGATGCCTCCCACCGTTTCGAGCGGGGTGTCGACCCGACCCTGGTCCCGCAGGCGATGGAACGCGCGACCCAGCTGCTGCTGGAACTCTGCGGCGGCCAGTGCGGCCCGGTCGAGCAAGTGGGCGCGACGCCGGCCTCCCATGCGGAACAGGCGATCGTCCTGCGCCCGGATCGTGTCCAGCGCCTGCTTGGGGTGACCCTTGAGGCTTCCGAGGTCGAGCGGATCCTGGAGGCACTGGACTGCCGCATCGAAACGAGCGCGAGCGGCTGGTCGGTACGCGCCCCGCGGGCCCGATTCGACCTCGAACGCGAGGAGGATCTGATCGAAGAGCTGGCCCGGGTGCACGGTTATGACGCCCTGCCGCAGACACTCCCGAAGCCGGTTGCGCCGGTGACGCCGGAGTCGGGTCTGCCGTCACTGCGCAACGGGCTTGCCCGCCAGGGCTTCCATGAGGTGATCAGCTTCAGCTTTATCGCTCGCGAGGCCGCCAGTGCGTTCTACCCGGACGTGGAACCCCTGGCGCTGGCGAATCCCATTTCGTCCGATCTGGCGGTGATGCGCCCGGGGTTGTGGCCCGGGCTGGTGACCACTGCCGCCTACAACCAGGCGCGCCAGCAATCGGACCTGCGCCTGTTCGAGCATGGCCTGCGCTTTGTTCCGGATGCGTCCGGTCTGCGGCAGGAGTCGCGACTGGCCGGCCTGCTTGGCGGGAGGGTGGCTCCGGAAGCCTGGGAAGGCGAGGCGAAGAAGGTCGATTTCTTCGACGCCAAGGGCACCGTGGAAGGCCTGTGCGAACGTGTCGCTGGCGCGCTCGGCTTTCGCGCGGAACGTCATCCGGCGCTGCATGACGGGCAATCCGCACGGGTATTGGTCGACGGCCATCCGATCGGCTGGGTCGGGCGCCTGCACCCGGCGCTGTGCGAGCGCTTCGACGTGGAACCGGTCTACCTGTTCGATCTGGACGCGACCGCCGTGGTGCGCGCCCCGGTGGCGCAGTTCTCGCCGTTGTCGCCGTACCCGTCCATCCGTCGGGATCTGGCGCTGGTGGTGGCCGAGTCGGTGGCGGCGGGTGATGTGCTGGCGGCTATCGACGAGCTTGGCCTGGAGATCCTTCAGGACGTTCGCCTGTTCGATGTGTACCAGGGCAAAGGCTTGAATCCGGACGAAAAAAGCCTGGCTTTGGGCTTGATTTTACGGGCTTTTGATCGCACCCTAGGCGAACAGGACGTGGCTGGCGTCACCGATGCGGTGGTGCAGCATCTCCAGGCCCGGTTCAACGCAACCTTGAGACAATAGCCGATGGCAGCTGTAACCAAGGCGGATCTCGCCGCCGCGCTAAACGAGGAACTGGGTCTCAACAAGCGCGAGGCCAAGGAATTCGTCGAGATGTTCTTCGAGGAGATGCGGCAGTCGCTGGAGACCGGCGAGGGCGTGAAGCTTTCCGGGTTCGGGAATTTCATCCTGCGCGACAAGAACCAGCGGCCAGGGCGCAATCCCAAGACGGGCGAAGAGATTCCGGTCTCCGCGCGTCGTGTGGTGACCTTCCGGCCGGGACAGAAACTGCGCGAGCGGGTAGAGAGCTATGCTGGAGGCGAGTAACCACCAGGAACTGCCCGCCATCCCGGGCAAGCGCTACTTCACCATCGGCGAAGTCGCGGAGCTGTGCCAGGTCAAGCCGCATGTGCTGCGGTACTGGGAGCAGGAATTCCCGATGCTGGAGCCGGTCAAGCGGCGCGGCAACCGTCGCTACTACCAGCGTCAGGACGTGATCCTGATCCGTCAGATTCGCGCTTTGCTGTACGAAGAGGGCTACACCATCAATGGTGCCCGTCAGAAGCTCTCCGGCGACGAGGCCAAGGGTGATCGTCAGCAGGCCCAGCAGATCATCCAGGACACCATCTCCGAGCTCGAGTCGGTTCTGCGCGTTCTGCGCGCCTGAGGCTCCGACCCTAGGGGGGCGCCCGGACGTTGTGTTGATGCGATTCGCTACGCTCGTCGCATCCTACGGTGTCCGTCTGAACCCAACTCCAATTCGAAATTGCCCCTCTGTAGGATGCGATGAGCGTAGCGAATCGCATCAACGGGCCATTCTCGGTGTACGTGACACGAATGGTCCGCACGGATCTCGCAGCAATGGGGTGGCCGATGCTTTCGTGAAGGCGGGGAATCGGATATAGTTCGCGGCTTCGGGGCGTGGCGCAGTCTGGTAGCGCATCTGCATGGGGTGCAGAGGGTCGCAGGTTCAAATCCTGCCGTCCCGACCAAACGGGAACGATCAAAAAAGGCCGCTTCAAGCGGCCTTTTTTGTGTTCGGAGTTGCAGGTGGCGGCGTCGCCTGGGCTCAGGCTCAATCCATCGAGCGGCGGCGCGCCTCGCGCTGGTAATGGAGCAGGGCGATGTTGGTCTGGCGTTCCATCCACTGGGTCATTCCGACGATCTCGAAGCCCGCAAACTCGAAGCCATCACGCGTGCTGCGGCGACGGTTGGCTAGCCGCAGGTCCCCGGAAAGGCGTTCACTGACATCGGGGAGCAAGAGGTTCTCGAAGGCCAGGTTCGCCTGGTCCTCAAGCGCATCCAGAAGGGTGGTGGACAACTCGATGCACATGCCCTGGGCAGAGAGGTCGGCAACCTCGCCAATCACGGGATCCTTCCAGGCCTTCGCATGGAGTTCGATCTGAGGCCGCTGGGCCATCGGGATGTGCACGCGGAACGTTTCGCGGCGTTGCAGGTAGTGCAAAGTCTCCGGATAGGTGCAGACGTAGAGCGCGCCTTTTTGCTCCTGCTCGATGCGTGTTACGTGCGTGCCGAATCGCACTGCGACCCCGCGCAGCGCCGCGAATACGCGCAAGTCCATGCCGGCACGGACCTGCTGGTGCGCCCGAGGCGGGGTCAGCTCGTCGAGAAAGAGTTCCTTGGCGGCTGGGTCCAGACGGACCAGGGCCGAGGTGTACAGGGGGCCGTCGGTATCCACGCGAACGCTCACGACGGTGAGCTTGTGGTCGAGGTCCTTGAGGATGCCGGCAATCCGGTCCGGCTTATCGACGGTGTAGTCCGTGTCGTCCATGCGTCCGAAGTGTTAGGAAGGTGTGAGGACGCAAGGTACTGGTGGATGCCGCGAAAAGCCAGCCTCCACCAGGACCGGCCTCTCAGGCCTGGGTGATCTGGCGTCCGCCGCGGTTTCCGGGCCGGGCGCGGCCATACGGGTCGTAGGTGGCCGCGGGGCCGGTTTCCTCGCCGCGGAGGATCTGCATGGAGAGTTCCACGCGCTGGCGGTCACGGTCGATCAGGCGCGCATTGCCTTGATTCAGAGTGTCGCAGCGTTCGATGGACTGGCGCAGGGCTTGCCAAAGGTCGTTCAGTACGACGCCATCGTCCATCTTCGAGAACAGGCGCGCGATGCCCTCGGGGCTGAAGGCCTCGCCGGCGGCCTCGACCAGGCCTTGCTGGTTGCGGGTCTCGGTTTCCAGTTCATGCAGCAGGGTCTGCTTGCCGGTCACCACGTCCTGCAGCGTATCGGGTTGGCGCGCTTCGACCGCGCGCGTCTCCTTTAGCAGACTCTCTTCCAGCTGATGAGCCAGCCGGATTGAGGTCTCGAGCGAGCGTTGCAGTTTATGGTGCGCGTCGGCATTCATGGGCGATAGACCGGGTTAGCGCAGCAGGCTTTCGAGGTCGATCATGCGATCGGCCAGCTGCTGGTTGTCCACTGGATAGTTGCCGCTGGAGATTGCCTCGCGCAGTTCGGCAACGCGGGCGGCGTCGAAGGGGGCGGTGTCGCCCGCGCCGGCCGCGGCATTCATTGCCTGGGCGGCCCCGGTGAGCGTGACCGAATCATTGTTTGCCGTCGATGCGTTACCGGAGGCCGGGGCACGGCTTGCCGTGTTGCCGGACTCGTCGCGACCCTTTACCCCGGGGTTCTGGCTGTCGGGGCGCAGGCTGTTCGTATTGAGGCCCTTGATATCCATGATGCCTTCCTGTCGTTGTAACTGTGCTGCAATTGTTTACGGCCAGCGTTGCTGAAACTGTAGGCCTCGGGGGCGGAAAAGTGTAACGGGCTTCACAGTCCGCCTCGAAGATCGTTGGCGTGCATGGTGGGGCGAGGCCTCAAAGCGCTACCCGGATGTGGCCGGAGGCCTGGATTTCGCCTTCGACGACGCGCCCGGAGGATGCGTTCTTGACGCGGATTCGTTCGCCCAGCGTCCCGTTCTCCAGCGCTTCGCCCTGCATGCGGATGGCGATTGAGCCGTTCTCTGCCAGGATGGTAACCCGTTGGCCGCGACTGATGATCTCGCGCGGGCTCACGTGCTGGGTTCCGATGATCTGACCCGGGCGGATGCTGCGCCGGGTCTGCTGGCCGATCAGGGCATTCTTTTCCTCATGATAACTGCCGGCATGGCGCGAGGTCTCGATTCGCTGGAAACGCAGGTCGCCCGCCGAGAGGGTGTGCTGGCGCGGCAGGGTACGGTTCGCAACCAGCACTTCGGCGTAACGTTCGACCGTCGCCGGCACGTATAACTGCCAGGTCACCGGGCCGGCACACTGGATATGGACAGCGGTGTTGCCGTCACGCCGCCCGCCGGGTGGGAAACGCGCTTCCAGGCCGTCCGTACAGGGGACGAGGCGCAGACGCTTGTCGAGCTGGCCAATCTCGATGGAAACATCCTTCTCGGTATCGGTAACGCCCAGTTCCTGAATCAGGAACTGCTCGGCGGCGTGGCGGATGTCGTCAACCGGGTGGACTTCGGCCCGGACGCTGGTAGACAGCAGTACCAGGGTGAACAAGAGGGCGACTCCGGCAAGGAGACGCGGAATGGCTCGCACGTTTGCGCTCGAGTCGATCACGCTCGCTGGCGAGGCACCGGAGGGCCCGCCTTTTCCTGGAACGAATGAGGCCCCAACGCGAACGAGCGAACGGATCAGCGTCTTCCTGGCAGCGGAAGAAAATTCTGAAATGGGTCGGCGCTGGTTCATGTTGCGGTCCTGTTTGGTCCTGTCCTGCGCAGCCAGTTCGGTGCGGGCGTCGGACTGTGCGCGAATGGCTCGGGTTTGACGGATCTTGCGTCGATGTCGAGCGAGTCGCGTGCGGTTTCAGTACGCAAAAACATGCAGATGTCGTGCCAATGAATGGGCACCCCGCGCCGCGCGCGCATTCAAGGCCCGTCGGAGGCGGCCGTTATGGCCATGAGGCGGCGTCAGAAGGCGCATGCACGCAAATGCAAATGACAGGCCGGGGTTGCGCGGTGCACACTTGGCCTTTGAGGCCTGTCCGGTGCTAAGAGCAATCGGGGCAAGGAGAGCGGCACGATGAGTCAATTCATTGACGATGTGAATCAGCGAACCCAGTTGGTGGGGCAGAACCGCATGGAGCTGCTGCTGTTCCATCTGGGCGGGTCGCAGACCTTCGGGATCAATGTCTTCAAGGTCCGCGAGGTGATTCCGTCGCCGCCGCTGCGTCAGATTCCCGGCTCCATGAGCGTGGTACGCGGAGTGGCGACGTTGCGTGGCGGTACCGTGCCGATCATTGACCTGGCGCGAGCGATGGGCCTGCGTGGCGCCGTCGGGGCGGTCGACAACGGGGAGCAGAAGGTGGTGGTCACCGAGTTCAATCGTTCGGTGCAGGGCTTCTGGGTGTCGGCCGTGGACCGTATCGTCAACGTGAACTGGCAGGACGTGAAGTCGCCCCCGCGCGGAACCGGGCGCGAATCCTTCCTGGTGGCCGTCACGGAGATCGACAACAAGCTGGTCGAGATTATCGATGTCGAACGGGTGCTCTCCATCGTGAACCCGCTGCCCAGCGAGATATCGCCATACATCCGCGAGAACGCCCGCGAGGCCAGCGGGCGCAAGGTTGTGATCGTCGATGACTCGGTGGTGGCGCGCAAGCAGATCGAGGGGGCGATCAAGGGACTCGGTTTCGAATACGATGTCTTCAAGGATGGCCAGGAAGCACTGGACTTCCTTGAGCAGAAGGCCGCGGAAGGGCCGGTAGGCGACCAGGTCGAACTGGTGATCTCGGATATCGAGATGCCACGCATGGATGGCTACACCCTGACCGCGCGCATCCGGGACAATCCCGCGCTGCAGAATTTGCGGGTGCTGCTGCACTCCTCACTGAGTGGGGAATTCAACACGGATATGGTCAAGCGCGCCGGGGCCGATGCCTTTTTGTCCAAGTTCAATCCCGACGAGCTGGCGAATGCGGTGCTGGACCAGACCGGGCGCCCGGATCAACAGGCCGAATGACCGGTCGGGCGGAACCGCGTTGCCGCTCGGCAAGCCCGGAGCGGCGACGGGTGGCCGCCACTCGGGCTGTATGGTGCCATGCGCGCGACGCCGTATACTCGATCCGATCTTCGGGATCACCCCGGTTTTCCGGCCAAGAGGCCCCGGTCAAGGATTCGTCATCAGGATGCCTAATCACGATGGACAGCGCTCAGGGATGACTCGGTGATCGATTCCCGCGACTACGAGGAGTTCTCCCGCTTTCTGCAGGACTGCTGCGGTCTGGTGCTGGGCGACAGCCGCCAGTACCTGGTTTCCAGTCGTCTGTCGCGCCTGCTCGACGAGTTTGACTTCAAGAGCGTCCCGGAACTGCTGCATGCCATGCGGCAGGCCCCGAATCCGCGCCTGCGCACCCGCGTGATCGATGCGATGACGACCAACGAGACGTCCTGGTTCCGCGATGGCTTTCCGTTCGAGATCCTGCGTCACGTGCTGTTGCCGGAACTGGCCGCGAAGGGAGGCAGCATCAAGGTCTGGTCCGCGGGCTGCTCCAGTGGGCAGGAGGCCTATACGATCTCGATGGTAGTCTCGGAATGGGAGGAGTCGCGGCCGGCCCGGAAGCTTCCGGTCTCCATTCTGGGCACGGACCTGTCAGAGAAGATCCTGGACGATGCGCGGCGGGCCGTGTACGACGGCCTGAGCATCGTGCGCGGGCTCAGCGAGAGCCGGCGCGCGCGCTTCTTCGAGACCGTCGCGGATGGCCACAAGGTGATCCCGGATGTGCAGCGGCGCTGTCGCTTTCAGAAGCTCAACCTGATCGACAGCTATGCGGCGCTGGGCAAGTTTGACCTGGTGTTCTGCCGCAACGTGCTGATCTATTTCTCGGGCGACACCAAGCGACAGGTTCTTGACGCTATCGCCCGGCAGATGAATCCGGGCGGGTATCTGTTTCTTGGCGCTTCCGAGACCGCAGGGCCCTATACCCAGGCTTTCGAGACCGTACGAACCGAGTACGGCTCGGTACTTCGTCTGAAGTCCTGACGTAATCCAGCCCCGGGGCTGATTCCCGGGAACGCCCGTGCAATGCGGGCGGCGAGTCGTTCCATCCCTTCCCCTGGCTGCCCGCTGTGCCTGCGCCCCTGCGGCGCGTCGCTCGAGAGTGGCATAACGATTGCTTCAGTCCCCCTGCGAAGGGTCGCAATCGGTGCGCCCCGTTCTCCAAGCGAGGGTCCGCCACGGGCGGACAGGACGGAAGCGATGAGTCTCTCTCTCGACAAGGCGATGGGTATTTCTCCGCAGGCTGTGAATGTGCGGGCGCAGCGCATGGAGCTGCTGGCCTCCAACATCGCCAACGCGGATACCCCGAACTACAAGGCGCGGGATATCGATTTTCGGTCGGTGCTCGAATCCGCGGCCGGCGGCGGCAATAGCTTGCCCATGGCGCGCAGCCAGGCGGCGCATCTCGACCCCAACGCCGGCGCGATGAACGGGCAGGTCGAGGCGCTTTACCGCGTCCCCTCGCAGGCGTCTCTGGATGGCAACACGGTGGACCCGCAGATGGAGCGGGCCGCCTTTGCCGAGAACGCCGTTCAATACCAGAGCAGCCTGGAATTCCTCAATCGCCGGGTCTCCGGCATCCGCGAAGCCCTGCGGGGCGACCGCTAACGCGGACCTGATCGGGAGATCGATGTCGTGAGCAACCTTTTCAGCCTGTTCAACACCTCCGCCTCGGCGCTGTCGGCGCAGTCGGTGCGCCTGAACACCGTGGCCTCGAACCTGGCCAACGCGAACACCGCCGCGACCAACCCCGACGAGGCCTATCGCGCCAAACAGGTGCTGTTCCAGAGCGTGATGGACCAGGCCAATCCGAACGGTTCGTCGACGGCCGTTCGGGTGGCCGGCGTGACCGAGTCGCAGGCAGCGCCGCATGCGCATTACGAACCCCATCACCCGCAGGCCAACGAGGAGGGCTACATCTTCCGTCCGGCCATCAGCGTGGTGGAGGAGATGGCCAACATGATGTCCGCCTCGCGCAACTACGAAGCCAACGTGGAGGTGATGGAGACCTCGCGTCAGCTGCTCCAGCGCACATTGCAGATCGGTCAAGGCTAGGGAGCCATCGATGACACAGATATCCCCCGAATTGCTGGATCGCCTGGGCCTCTCGCGCCCCGAGCAGAAACAGGACAAGGACATGGACCGCCTGGGCCAGTCCGACTTCCTCAAGCTGATGACGACCCAGCTGGAGAATCAGGACCCGATGGAGCCGATGGACAACGGCGACTTCCTGGGCCAGATGGCGCAGTTTTCGACCGTGACCGGCATCGAGGAACTGTCCAAGTCCTTCCAGCAGCTGGCGCAGTCGCTGGGCCAGAACCAGACGCTGCAGGCCGCCTCACTGGTAGGCAAGGACGTGCTGGTTCCCGTCGAATTCGGCGAGCTGGGTCCGGACGGCATGGTCAAGGGTGCGGTGGACCTGGATCGCTCCACGGAGGAGCTGCAGATCGACGTGTACAGCCCGAACGGCGAGCGCATCCGCCGCATGAACCTGGGGGCCGCCGGCAGCGGACTGCAGGAGTTCAGCTGGAACGGCATGCGCGACGACGGGACCTTCGCACCCCCGGGCGTCTACGAGTTCAAGGCCACGGCCCGCTCCGGGACTCAGTCCGAGGCCGTGGATACCTTCCTGGATGCCCGCGTGGAGAGCGTCGCGGTGGGCAATGATTCCGGGCTGGCACTGACCGTGCAAGGCCTGGGCGAGATCAGCTTTTCGGATGTACGGCGGATTGGCGGCTAACGGCCGGCGCGCGTCGAACGAACCCTAACGGAGGAAACACCCCATGCCCTTCAATATCGGATTGAGCGGACTGAACGCGGCCCAGGCCGACCTGCAGACCACCGGCAACAACGTCTCCAACTCGGGGACCACTGGCTTCAAGCGCTCGCGGGCGGAATTCGGTGACGTGTTTGCCCAGAGCTTCGGTGGCATTAGCCAGACGGCCATCGGCTCCGGCACACGCCTGCAGGCGGTGACCCAGCAGTTCTCGCAGGGCCGCACCGAGTTCACCGAGAACGGCCTGGACCTGGCCATCAACGGCGAGGGCTTCTTCGTCCTGAACGACCAGGGCAGCACCGCCTATACCCGCGCCGGTGAATTCCAGGTCAATCGCGACGGGTTCCTGGTAAACAACCAGGGCCAGCAGTTGCAGGGCTACCCCCCGCAGGACCCCAATACGGCCGACCCGAACTTCAACACGGGGCAGCTTGAAGACATTCGCCTGCAGACCGGCGCGGCACCGCCCAACGCGACAACTTCGGTGGAAGCTCTGCTCAATCTGCGCTCCGATGCCGAACGGCCGCCGGAGGAGCCATTCAACTTGAATGAGCCCGATACCTACAACTTTTCAACGTCGCTGACACTGTATGACTCGCTTGGCACCGCGCGTGATGCAAGCATCTACTTCGTCAAGGGTGAAGAGGTCGGTCAATGGGCGGCTCATGTCGCGGTGGACGGTGTAGCGGATGACACGCCATACGAACTTACCTTCGATGGCAGTGGCTCGATCGAAAGCGTTGAGCGTACCCCGCCCGAAGTGACCGTGGCTTTTGACAATGGCGCGGACGATCTCGAGTTCGAAATCGATTTCGGCGGTACCACGCAGTACGGCGGCGATTTTGCCGTTAACGACCTCAATCAGGACGGCTTCGCGTCGGGGCGCCTGACCGGCGTGGATATCGACGACTCGGGTGTGGTGTTCGCCCGCTTTACCAATGGTCAGTCGACGGTGCTGGGTCAGGTGGCGATGGCCAACTTCACCAATCCGCAGGGGCTGGAGCAGCTGGGGAACAACAACTGGGCCGAGACCTTTGCCGCTGGTGAGCCAGTGTTTGCGGCGCCCGGGACCGGCAACCTGGGGACCATCCAGGCCGGTGCGCTGGAGGCCTCCAACGTGGATATTGCCCAGGAGCTGGTGAATCTGATCACCGCGCAGCGCAACTTCCAGGCGAACGCGCAGACGATCTCCACGGCCGATCAGGTCACCCAGACGATCATCAACATCCGTTAAGTCCCGGATGAGACGCTGAAGAGGGCTTGAGCATGGATCGATTTCTGTACATCGCGATGTCCGGTGCGAAGGAGACGATGCACGCACAGGCCATCAATAACCACAACCTGGCCAACGCCAATACCGACGGCTTTCGCCAGGCCCTGGCTACGGCGGACACCTTGCCGGTGCGCGGGCCGGGCCATGCCTCGCGTGATTACACCCAGATCGGGAACGATGCGGTGGACTTCACCAAGGGCAAGATGCAGAGCACCGGGCGCGATATGGATATCGCCATCGAGGGCGAAGGCTTTATCGCGGTGCAGGGCCCGGACGGGGAGGAAGGCTACACCCGCGCCGGCTCGCTGCATGTGGATGCCTTTGGGCTGCTGCGCACCGCGCAGGGTCACCAGGTACTGGGGGATGGCGGTCCGATTGCCATCCCGCCGGCGGAGCAGATCGAGATCGGCACCGACGGCACCATCAGCGTGCGCCCCCTGGGCGTGGGCCCGGAGGCCCTGGCGGCGGTGGAACGCATCCGCCTGGTCAACCCGGACACCGACGAGCTCCAGCGCGGGGATGACGGCCTGTTCCGCCTGGCGGAAGGGGGCGAGGCGCCGGCGGATGCCGAGGTGCGCGTGGTCTCCGGGATGCTGGAGGGCAGCAACGTGAACACGGTGGAGGCGCTGACCCGGATGATCGAGTTGTCCCGCCACTTCGAGATGCAAGTGAAGATGATGGACAGCGCCAACACGCTTGAACAAAGCAGCAACCGCCTGCTGGGCCTCGGGTAATTTCCCGGGACTCGCGCGGCACTTGAGAGAAAACAGGAGAACACCATGAACCAGGCACTGTGGATCGCCAAGACCGGCCTCGACGCGCAGCACACGCGCATGTCGACGGTCTCGAACAACCTGGCCAACGTGAATACCACCGGCTTCAAGAAGGACCGGGCGGTGTTCGAGGATCTGATCTATCAGACCGTGCGCCAGCCAGGCGCCCAGGCCACTCAGGATCAGCAGCTGCCCTCGGGCCTGCAGATCGGTACCGGGGTGCGCGCCGTCTCCACCGAGAAGATGTTCCAGCAGGGCAACCTGCAGCAGACGGACAACTCGCTGGACATGGCCATCGAGGGCCGCGGGTTCTTCCAGATCCTGCTGCCGGACGGAAATGTGGGTTACACCCGGGACGGCAGCTTCCAGTTGAATTCGGATGGCCAGGTCGTGATGTCCAATGGCTACCCGCTGCAGCCAGGCCTGTTCGTGCCTGAGGACACCCAGTCCCTCTCGATCGGCAAGGACGGCACGGTGACCGCGCAGATCCCGGGGCAGGCCGCACCGGTGGAGCTGGGCAATATCCAGCTGGCGGACTTCGTGAACCCGGCCGGTCTGCAGGCGGTGGGCGAGAACCTGTTCCGCGAGTCTGCGGCCTCGGGCGTGGCGCAGCAGTCCCTGCCGGGCCTGAACGGCACCGGCACCGTGGTGCAGGGCTCACTGGAGACCTCGAACGTGAACATTGCCGAGGAGCTGGTGAACATGATCGAGACCCAGCGCGCCTACGAGGTCAACTCCAAGGCGATCTCCGCGGCCGACCAGTCGCTGCAGTTCGTCAACCAGACGATCGGGTGATCTGATGACGCGCCTCGGAACCGTTCTCCGCCCGGCCCTGGCCGTGACCGCCGCGTTGCTGCTGTCCGCCTGCGCCGCCACCCAGACGACCAAGCCGGACGACAACCCGGAGTACCAGCCGGTGATGCCGGCGCAGCCGGTCCCGCAGTCGCAGAACAATGGCGGCATCTACCAGGCCGCCCACTCCCAGGGGCTGTTCGAGGACTACAAGGCGCGCAATGTCGGCGACATCCTGACGGTCATCCTGGCGGAGAGCACCAACGCGCAGAAGTCGGCGTCGACTTCCACCGGCAAGGATTCCAACCTGGAGCTGGGCAATCTCTCGGCCTTCGGCCGCGATGCCACGTTCAACGGTCGCCCGTTGTTTGGGGCGAGCAACTCGAGTTCGCGGGACTTCAATGGGTCCGGGGACTCCTCGCAGAGCAACCAGCTCGACGGCGAGATCACCGTGACCGTGGCCGAGGTACTGGCGAACGGCAACCTGGTCGTGCAGGGCGAGAAATGGCTGGGCATCAACCAGGGCGAGGAGTACGTGCGCTTTCGCGGCATCGTGCGCCCAGTGGATGTGACTACCAACAACACCGTGCTTTCCACCCAGGTGGCCAACGCCCGTGTGTACTACGGCGGTTCCGGCGTACTGGCGGACAGCAACACACCCGGGTGGATCACGCGCTTCTTCAACAGCCCGATCTGGCCCTTCTGACCCGGCATGACCGTGGCGAGGTACGACATGGATCCCATACGCACGACACAACGCGCCTCAGGCTTACCGGCTGCGCCGTTCGGCGACTGGCGCCGGCTGGGACTGCTGCTCCTGGCGGCGCTGCTGGTGGCGGGGCTGGGGAGTGCCGCGGTCTCGGCGCAAACCGCGATGCAGCAGCAGGTGGCCATGCAGGAGCGCAGCTACATGGAGCGGGTCAAGGATGTGGCCAGTGTCTCCGGCGTGCGGGATAACCAGCTGATCGGTTATGGCCTGGTGGTCGGCCTCGATGGTACGGGGGACCAGACCACCCAGACCCCGTTCACCGTGCAGAGCCTGAACAATATGCTGGGCCAGCTGGGGCTGACTCCGGATGCGGGCAACCCGCAGCTGCGCAACGTGGCCGCGGTGATGGTCACGGCTGAACTGCCACCGTTCGCCAAGGCGGGCCAGCGGATCGATATCACCGTGTCGTCCATGGGCAACGCGACCAGCCTGCGCGGTGGCACGCTGCTGATGACGCCGCTCAAGGGGGCGGATGGCCAGACCTACAGTATCGCCCAGGGCAATCTGATCGTGGGTGGCTTTGGCGCCGAGGGCACCGATGGCTCGCGCATCACCGTGAACGTGCCCAGCGTCGGCCGTATCCCCAACGGCGCAACCGTGGAGCGCGAGGTCCCGACCGCGTTTGCCCAGGGCGATCACGTCACCCTGAACCTCAACCGGCCGGACTTCACCACCGCCAATCGCCTGGTGCAGACGGTGAACGATACCTTCGGCCATGGCGTGGCCCATGCCCTGGACGGCTCGTCCGTGCGGGTGCGGGCGCCGGCGAACCCGGATCACCGGGTCGGTTTCGTGGCCGAGCTGGAGAACCTGCCGATCGAACGCGGCACACCGCCGGCGCGCGTGATCGTCAACTCGCGTACCGGGACCGTGGTGATCGGTTCCAGTGTGCAGGTGACGCCTGCGGCCGTCTCCCACGGCAGCCTGACCGTCACCATCAGCGAGGCACCGCAAGTGGTCCAGCCTGCGCCCTTTGGTGGGGGCGAGACCGCCATCCAGCCGGATACCGACATCGCGATCGAGGAGGGTGACAACACCATGTTCCTGTTCGACCCGGGCACCTCGCTGGACGAGATTGTCCGCGCCGTGAACAACGTGGGCGCGGCCCCGGGCGATCTGGTCGCGATCCTGGAGGCCCTGCGCGAGGCCGGTGCCCTGCGTGCGGAGCTGGTGGTGATCTGATGATTGGCTCGGGCGTCGATACCCAGATGCAGGCCCGCGCGGCCATGGCCTCGGACCCCAGTGGTCTGCAGGACCTGGCCCGGGGCGCGCGTTCGGGCGATCAGAAGGGTCTGGAGGCCGTGGCTCGCGAGTTCGAGGCCATGCTGATCGGCCAGATGCTCAAGCAGATGCGTGAGGCCTCTCTGGGCGACGGCCTGTTCGACAACGACCAGAGCGAGATGTACCTGGAGATGCAGGATCAGGAGTTCGCCAAGGCCATGAGCCAGGGCGACGGCATCGGCCTCCGTGATGCCCTGATGCGCCAGCTCTCCGCCCAGCAGCCTGTCGATCCCGAGACACTGAATGATCCGGATCGCCAGGCGGCCCTTGAAATGCCGCGTCGACGGTCGGAGCTGGATACCCTGCGGGCGTTGCAGGGCGAGGCGGAATTCGAGTTGCGCCCGGTGGGCCCGCAACGCCCGGAAGCTGTGTCGCCGGAGGCGGCTCGCAAGGCGGCGCCGCAACCGGCCCCCATCGCGTGGCCGCCGCGGGATGCCGCGGACTTTGTGCAGACCCTGGAACCCCTGGCGCGGGATGCCGCGGCGGAGCTGGGCGTCGAGCCCGGCATCCTGCTGGCGCAGAGCGCGCTGGAGACCGGCTGGGGGCAGCACGTGCCGTCGCGGGCCGATGGCCAGCCGAGTTTCAACCTGTTCGGGATCAAGGCCGACAGCCGCTGGGATGGCGATCGCGTCTCCGTGGGGACGCTGGAGTTCCGCGAGGGCGTCGCCCAGCGCGAACAGGCACGCTTCCGGGCCTATGCCGATCCGTCCGAGTCGTTCTCCGATTACGTCGATTTCATTCGCAACAATCCGCGTTACCACCGGGCCCTGCAGGCCGGCGATGACGCGCAGTACATCCGCGAGCTGCAGGACGCCGGCTATGCCACCGACCCGGCTTACGCGGACAAGGTCCTGCGGGTGCGCGACCAGATGGCCGCGCATCGTGACAGCGGATCGACTCAAGTCGCGGCCGATGCGGCCGTTACCCGTACCAAGGGGTAGAGCATGAAGCAGAAATGGCCCAATCCGGTGATTGAACAGGCGTTGTCGCGGGAGGCACGGGCATGAGCGCGTCCGGCATCGGCACCTCCGCGCTGCTGGCGTTCCAGCGCGCGATTGGCACGACCAGCAACAACATTGCGAACTCGGCGACCGAAGGCTACAGCCGCCAGCGCACCGAGCTGTCCAACCTGACGCCGCAGTTCCTGGGGGGCAGCTTCCAGGGTCAGGGCGTGCAGGTGGACACGATCCGCCGTATCTCCGACGATTTTGTGAATACCCAGCTACGCAACTCGATCTCCGATCAGTCGAATGCCGAGCTGAAGGCGTCGCTGGCCGGGCGCATCGACGACCTGCTGGGCAGCTCCAGTTCCGGGCTGACGCCGGTGCTGCAGGACTTCTTCGACGCCGGCCAGGATCTGGCCAACGACCCCACCTCCAGCGCCGCGCGCACGGTCTTCCTGACCGAAGCGGAGTCTCTGGCCGAGCGATTCGCCTCGATCGACCGGCGCATCGAGGAGCAGCGCGACATCATCAACGGCCAGATCCGTACCAACGTCGACGAGATCAACTCGCTGACCGAGGCGGTCGCGGGGCTCAACCGCGAGATCGTGTCCAAGTCCACCCAAGGCACCCCCAACGATCTGCTGGACCAGCGCGACCGCGTGCTGAACCAGCTGGCGGAGAAAGTGAACGTCCGCATCACCGAGCAGGACGACGGCGCGGTCAATGTGTTTGTCGGCAACGGCCAGGCGCTGGTGCTGGGCGGTAACAACCGCGAACTGGTCGCCGAGTCGCTGACCGGGGACCCGCGTTCGCCGGACATCGGACTGGCCACCAGCGGCGATCCGGTCAACATCTCCCGCTTCATCCAGGGCGGCGAGCTGGGTGCACTGCTGGAGACCCGGACCGGCATCATCGACGAGGCCCAGAACACCCTGGGCCGCCTCGCGATCAGCATCGGAGAGGAATTCAACAACCAGAACAACCTTGGGCTGGACCTGGAGGGCAATCTGGGTGCGAATATCTTCGGGATCAGTGAGCCGACCGTGCGTGGGTTCCCGGGAAATGGGTCCGATGGTATCCCGGAGGTGGAAGTCTCGGATGTCCGTGCCATCACCTCGTCCGACTACCGCCTGCGCTACGTCGGGGGTGAATACGAGTTGACCCGGTTGTCTGATGGCAAAAACATTACCCTCGTCCCGGACGACGATTTGTTGTTGGTCGCACCCGAGGACGAGGATGAGGACGGTCTGGTCATCCACGTGGACGGCCTGGAGGCGGAGGAGGGTGACCAATGGCTGATCCAGCCGACGCGCAACGGCGCGCGGGATTTGTCCGTTGAAATGACCGATCCGGCTGGGATTGCAGCCGCCGCCGCCGTGCGGGCCGACCTCGGCGAGGATAACAAAGGGGATGCCACGATCGCCTCGGTTCGCGCCGTGGACGCTGACACCCTCGACTTGGACGCGATTAGCGTTGAATTTGATGGTAGTAATTTCATCGTCAACGGCGATAACGACACACCCATTCAGCCTGGCCCTGACGGCGTGACAACCATTGCGTTCAATGGCTGGGAGATGGAGATCCGGGGCACGCCGGAGGCGGGGGACACCTTCGATGTGAGTAGCAACGTGGGCTATCCGGGTGACAACCGCAACATGCTGGCGATGAACGAGCTGTCGGATGAACGGCTGGTAGGCGGTGATCGTACCTTCGGGGATGGCTACAACAGCCTGCTGGCCAATGTCGGCACGCGCACCCGCCAGGCGCAGGTCGCGCAGGAATCGGCCAATGCGCAACTGGAGCAGGCGCGCGCCCAGCGCGAGGCGGTGTCCGGCGTCAACCTGGACGAGGAAGCGGCGGACCTGATCCGCTATCAGCAGGCCTATCAGGCCGCGGCCCAGGTTATTTCGGTCAGCAATTCGCTGTTCGATTCACTGCTCGGCGCGGTCCGCCGCTAGCGGCCATCGGGAGACACGGACATGCGCATTTCGACCACCCAGATTTTCCAGACCGGGATCGACCAGATCCAGCGCGGCCAGACCGAGCTCAACCGGACCTCGCTGCAGATGGGACGGGGCGAGCGCATCCTGTCGCCATCCGATGACCCGAGCGGTGCGACCCAGGTCAATCAGTTCGAACGCATCATCCAGTCGACCAAGCAGTACCAGCGCAACATCGACAACACCCAGCCGCGGCTGCAGCAGGAGGAATCGGTCCTGCAAAGCGGGACCGACCTGCTGCAGCGCGCACGCGAACTGGTGGTGGCCGGCAACAACGACAGCCAGACCAACGAGACCCGTAGCTATCTCGCCGGCGAGCTGCGCCAGCTGCGCGAAGGGATGTTCGATATCGCGAACACAAAGGACCCGAACGGCGAATATCTCTTCGCCGGCACGAAGTCCCTGGATCAGCCCTTCCGCCAGAATGGCGACGGGGAAGTCATCTACGATGGGGCCAAGGGAACGGGCAGCGTTCGCGAGGTCGCAATCTCCCCGAACCGGAAGGTTGCGGTGGGTGACACCGGCGAACGAGTGTTCATGGCCATCCCCGAGAACGACGGACGGGTTGGGGCCGCCGCGCATCCCGAAAACACCGGTCGGCTGGTTGTGGAGCAGACTGGGGTAAGTGACCAAGCCGCCCTGAACACCGATGACAATTTTCTGATTCAGTTTAAGGAAGGTCCTGAGGGTAGCTTTAGCTATCACGTGTACCAGGCGGACGAGGATGGCGAGCTGGTGGAGGATGAAGATGGTAATCCAGAGCCGCTCGAAGTTAACGGTGGAGCAGTGACAGGCGATTACGTGCCGGGCGCCGCGATTGAGTTTGCAGGGCGTTCCGTCACAGTGAGTGGCACGCCTGATGACGAGGACATGGTCCTGTCCAGGCCGGCGGAGAACAAGAGTGTCTTCGATACCCTGGATGCCATCATTGCTGCCCTGGAACAGGGCGGAGCCGATGGCCCCAGTCGGGCGAATCTGGCGACGGCCAGCAATACCGCACTGGCCGACCTGGACACCGTGCTGGGGAATTTCAGCGATATCCGCGCCGAGGTGGGGTCGCGCCTGAAGACCTTTGATCAGCAAAAGGATCTGAACGAGGACCGGCTGGTGGACCTGAATAGCGCGGTGTCCGAGATTCGCGACCTGGACTACGCCGAGGCGATCAGCCGCTTCAACCAGCAGCAGGTGGCCCTGCAGGCCGCGCAGCAGACCTATACCCAGGTGAACCGCCTGTCGCTGTTCGATTTCCTCTGATCCGTCTCCCTGGCCGGGCGGGCCATGGTTGCGCCTTTGTGCGACCATGACGCCGTCCTGATCTGCGAGAGTCCGGCATGGCCAAGAACAACGAACCCTCCGCGCCCATCCAGTACCGTTCCACCGGGCGTCCCCCGCGCTATCTGATCGTCCTGCTGATCCTGGCTGCGTTGTGGGCGGGCTTCTGGGGCGTTATTCACCTGCAGTCGGGCGAGCCCGAGGCGGTGACGCTGGACGTCGAGGAGCAGGCCGAGCTGGAGGCCAAGTTGCAGGCGCTGGGGCCGCGCGATGCCGAGCCCCGCCCGGATCAGGCACCCGGCGACCCGATCATCGATCTCGACGCCGAGGCCGAGCCGCTGGTCCCGGAACTCTACGAGGAACGCGCCGAGGCGCGCAGCGTGCGCTTCAGCGAGCGCGAACTGAATGCCCTGATCGCCCAGGACCCGGACCTGGCCGGACGCGTGGCCATGCGTCTTACGCCGGGGCAGGTGAGCACTCGGGTGCGCATCGACGTTCCGGCGGATATCCCACTGCTGGGAGGTCGTGTCCTGAATGTACGCTCGGGGGTGCGCTTCGAGACCGAGGATGGGCGGGTGCATGCGCGCCTGGTCGGCGTCAGTGTTGCGGGAATCCCGCTGCCGGATGCCTGGCTGGGCGGGCTGAAGGACGAAGACCTGCTGGCGCTGGAGCCCTTCCAGCAACTGCGCGCGGGCATCGAGTCCATCGAGGTCCGCGACGGCGAACTGGTGCTGGAACTCGCCCGCTAAAGCCGCCCCCGAGTCCGTCCGCGAATCACACTGTTTCCCGCACGCGTTCATCTTTCCGTCAGTGCCTCTAGTAGGCGCGGAGGAGTGCGGGGCGGTTGCGGTTCTCCTGATGCGTTTCGATCCTCCGGGAGACGCAACGCATAAACGGCGATGGCATGGAGTCCCAAGCCCATCGGCCGCCCGGATCCTCACCGTGAGCCCGTCATCCCGGAAACCGCGCAGCGGTTATCCGGGATCTTCATCGTTGGAAGGCGTAGATACGTCGGGGTGTTTGTGCGCGGGGAGATCCCGGCTCTTCGCTTCGCTCCGGCCGGGATGACGAGAACGGGGGCGTTACGGCCGGGATGACGAGGTAGGGGGTGCTGTGGCCGGGATGATGGGAAAGCAGGGTCCCGCCGCGATAACGGCCGGGGGGATTGGGGCTGGATGGATGCACCCACGTTCGGAATGACCGTCTAACCCTCGGAATGACCACCCAACCCTCGTCATCCCGGAAACCGCGCAGCGGTTATCCGGGATCTCCATCGTTGGAAGGCGTAGAGACGTCGGGGTGTTCGTGCGTGAGGAGATCCCGGCTCTTCGCTGCGCTACGGCCGGGATGACGGGGAGGGGAGCGCTACGGCCGGGATGACGGGAATGGGAGCGCTGTGGCCGGGATGAGGATTGGGGGCTGTTTGCTGCGGGCGTCGGCTTGGGCTGCGTACGGCCTTGAGGCGCCCGTTGGTAGCCCGCCGAGGGGCGGTTTACGGACTCTACATATCCGAGGGCTATCCCTGATCATGAACGACGTAGGGTGCCAATGAGCGCAGCGAATTGCACCGATGGTGGCGCGGGGCGCTCGGGGACCGGGGCCTGCATGGGAACGGTGCGGTTCGGCTGGCACCTCACAACACCCTACGGTGAGGTAGGTGCTAACGCGGGGTGACGCGCAGGGTCTCGGCGCCCAGGGCCTGCAGGCGTCCACGCACGCTGAGGGTCAGGGTGGAATGTCCGGCCTCCAGCGACGGCTGGCTGGCTGACTCGTCCATGGCGCGCATGGCCATCATGGGCTGCGGCCGATCGTAGTGGTCGTCCGGCAATTCCACTTCCAGCGTGCGCAGGTGCGTGGCCCCCAGCGAGCGGGCGATGACGCGCGCTTGTTCCTTCAGGTCTTCCATAGCCTCTTCGATCATCGCCTCGCGATGTTCCTGGCGTGCCTCGGGGCTGAGGGAGAATCGGATCTGGCTGACGTTGAGGTCCCGCTGCTGGAGCGCGCCGACCAGTTCGGTCAACCGATCGAAATCGGCTCCGGTCAGTTCCAGGTTCTGCTGGACCAGCCAGGCATTGATGCGGCTGCGGTCGTCGGAGTCGTGAATGGCGCGGGTGGAATAGCCGATGGTGCGGGCGTCAATCCCATCCTGTTCGCCGGCGCGTTCCAGTGCGGCCTGCATGTTTCGGTTGACGGTGGCAGCGGCCGAGGCGGCCTCCGGGGCGCGGGCCTCGGTCGTCATCAGCACGGTCATGTGGTCGTTGGCGACCTGGCGCTCGGCCTTGCCGGTCAGGGCCAGCGTGGTTCCGCCGTCGCTTGCGATGGCCGTAGCCGGAAACGCCAGGACCAGGGCGGCGAGCCCGGCGACGAGCCAGGACGGGCGGGACGCGAGGGGGGTGTTCTTCGGTGGCATGTTCATGAACCTCTACAGATTGCGCGCAAGCCGGAGGCCGGCGAACACGTGACGTTTTTCGGGGGTGAAGAAGTTGCGCATTGTAGAGCGGGTGAGCAATGGATCGCTCCAGGCGCTTCCGCCGCGTAGAACGTAGTGTTCGCCGTCGAACCAGGGTAGGGAGTATTCCTCGTACGGGAACGGCTGGAAGCCCGGGTAGGGCTGAAAGGTGTTGCCGCACCATTCCCATACCTGGCCCGTGGCGCGCAACCGCCCGGCCTGGGCGGCGTGTTCCCATTCGTGTTCGTGGGGGAGGCGGGCACCCACCCAGCGGGCGTAGGCCGAGGCCTCGAACCAGGAGAGTCCCACGGCGGGTGCATGCGGATCGAGTGTCTGGGTGCCGTGGGGGAGGGTTTGTACCCGGGTCCCGTCGGGTAGCTTCCACCACCCGAGAGGTGCCTCGATGCCCGTTTGTACCAGCCAGGTTCGACCCGGCGGGTCCCAGTGGGGGCCCGGGCGGTAGCCTCCGGCCTCGATAAACGCGGCGATCTCGGTATTGGAGACCGGATGCGAGCGGATCGTGTGGGGCGCGAGCCGGACCGGGTGGAGGCCACGCTCGTTGTCGAAGGCGGTCGCCGCGTCGCTGCCGCTGACATGTTCGCCGCCCGGGCATTCGATCCAGTCGCCGCCGGCCGCCAGTGCGGGTTTTGGCTCCTGCGCTTGGGGTGGGGCGGGGCGATGCAGGCGGGCGAACCAGCGCACCTGCTCCAGGCTTTCCAGGTGCATGGCGTGGTGCTGCGCGAGAAAACCGGTCAGGTAGTCCCGCTCGAGCAGGGGATGGCGCCGCACCGCCGGATGGTTGTGCAACAAGTCCAGGTGATGTTGCTGGCTGGCCTTGCCCCATTCCAGCAGGGATGGGCGCGTCGGGAGTCTTCCGCCGCGGCGCCACTTCGGGCTCTGTTCCGGGAAGTAGAGATCGTGCCAGTCGCGCCGGTCGGGCGGAGGTTCACCCAGGATGCGTTCGTGTAGCCATACCGCCTCGATGAAATGGCAATGGGCGTAGTGCCACCCGATGGGACTCAGGTCCGGGTGATACTGATTGCGCCATTCGTTCCCCGGTGTCGACTCCAGTGCCGTGTTCAGGCGGTCGTGCTGGGTCGCCAGGCAGTCCAGGAGGTCGGATGGGTGCGGGCTTGCACTCGGCTGCGGATGGGCGGCATTCATATCCGGTGGAGCGTGTTAGAGCGCCAGGAGTTCCGGCGGTTCGTCGGGATCGAGGATCAAAAGATGGCCGGGCGGGACCGGACGCCAGCGTTCGCGGTCGGTGAGGGGCTCGGAGGCCACGACCACGCTGTCGTCGGGGAACGTCTCGTCATCGGTGGTGTAGTAGAGGCTGGGACAGGGCGCATTGACCGCATGGCGGCTGGCGATGATGCGGCGGCCGTCGGACAGGATTACGTTCAGCAGGGCGGTGTCGGAACCCAGCCAGGTCTCCACGGTGGAGAACGCCTCGCCGAGGGCGCCCTCCAGCGTCGCGTTGTCGTCATCGGCCAGGTATTGCCGGACCAGGGCGAAGAGGTATTCGGAATCGGTGGTTCCCTCGATGCTTGATTCGACCTCCTGGCTGAGGATGTTCTGGATCTGGCGCCGGATGTCGGGACGGAAGCGGCTGATCAGGCCGTTGTGGCTGTACAGCAGGCCATCGCGGGCGAATGGCTGGGCGTTGACGGTGTCGCCACCAAAGCCGGGGGTTGCGCTGCGGATGGCGGCAACCCACAGGGGCTGGGTCATGTCGCTGGCCAGATCCACCAGGTTGGGATCCTGCCAGAGCGGATCGGCGCGCCGGTAGTGGCGCGCAATGCCCCCCTCGCCAAACCACCCGAAGCCGAAGCCGTCGGCGTTGACGCGGGCATACACCAGCTCCTGCGGGGCCATGGCTTGTTCGATCAGGTTGTGTGGCGGATCCAGGATCAGGCTGCGCAGCGTGATCGAAGGACCCAGATAGGCGAGGTGTCGGCACATGGCTAGGGTCAGTTGGGGCGTCCGGGGTTTCGTGCTAGCGTGCCGCAAACCACCCCGATACGGAAGCCCGGATGTCCGCCGAACCCAGTGCTGTCTCTATTTCCCCTCGTTACAGCCGCCAGGTGGTGGAGGAACGCGACGCCCACGCCGACTTGCTGGCCGATTTCCGCGCGGGGATGCTCGAGCCGCCCCGGTCCCTGCCGCCGAAGTATTTCTACGATGCGCGCGGATCGCAGCTGTTCGATGCGATCTGCGATACCCCGGAGTATTACCCCACGCGCCTGGAGGCCGACCTGCTGGAGCGGCATGCCGAAGCGATCCTGGAGGCGTCCGGGGCGCGCACGCTGTTTGAACTCGGCAGCGGGACGTCGCGCAAGACCGAGTACCTGCTGGCGGCGCTGGAAGCCCGCGTCTCCGCGCCCCATTACGTCGCGAACGATGTCTGTGCCGAGATCCTCGACGAGGCCGGCGCGCGACTCCTGCAGCGCTTCGATCAGATGCGGGTGGACAGCCTGTGCGGGGACTATGCGGCGGCGCTGACCCATCTGGCCGATGTTTCCGGTGCGCAAACCGACGGTCCGCGTCTGTTTGCCTTTCTCGGCAGCAGTCTGGGGAATTTCGAGGACGCCGAGGCGGCTGCACTGCTGCGACGCATCCGCGACACCATGAACCCCGAAGACCGGCTGCTGCTGGGGCTGGACCGGGTCAAGCCGCGCCCGGTCCTGGAGGCGGCCTACAACGATGCGGCGGGGGTAACCGCGGCATTCAATCTGAACCTGCTGTCGGTGTTGAATACCGAGTTGGGGGCGGACTTCGATCCGGAGGGTTTCGAGCATCGCGCTCCGTTCGTCGAAGACCTCTCGCGGATCGAGATGCACCTGGTGTCGCGGCGGCAGCAGACGGTGCGCGTGTCGGAGCCGGAGGCGGTTCTGGAGATCGCCGAAGGCGAGGTGATCCGGACCGAGATCTCGCGCAAGTTCAGCCGCGAGGCCATCGACCGTCTGCTGACGGCGGCCGGTCTCGAACATGCGGCACAGTGGTCGGCGCCCGAGGAGTGGTACTCCCTGTTTCTGCTGCGGCCGGGGGCGGACTGAGCGGGATGCGCGCACCGCGGCTGGTGCTGGTGCGGCACGCCCAGGCCGGAAACCCCGGCGACTGGGACGGGGCGGATCGTGACCGGCCGCTGACCGACAAGGGCCAGGTGAGTGCGGTACGCATGGCGCAGGCGCTCGGGGATCTGCTGCCGGGATCGGTCGAGCTCCTTTGCAGCCCCTATCTGCGTGCCCGCCAGACGGCGATCCCCTTGTCCCAGGCGCTGGATGTCCCGGTGCGGCAGAAGAAATGGCTGGCGCCCGGGCAACCCACGGGGCTGGAGGTCGAGGCCCTGGCCCGCAATCTCCCGGCGGATGGCGGCCTGGTGATCGTGGGACACGAGCCGGACCTGTCGCTGCTCGTAAGCTGTCTGCTGGGCACGACGGGCGGGCGGAGTCTGGTTCATATGGGCAAGGGCGATGCCTGCGGATTGACGGGCGCGCTGCCGGGCCCCATGCAGCTCGCCTGGCACCTGCCTCGACGTATCCTCGAACGGCTGGCCGGCGGTGAGGCGGATTGAACATGCACACGGAGAACGATGCCGAGACGGTTGCGGCCGTTGATCTGGGTTCCAACAGCTTTCACATGATCGTGGCACGGCGCCAGGACGGCGAGGTCCTGAAGGTCGACCGCATCAAGGAAACGGTGCGTCTTGCCAGCGGTCTGGATCCCGATGGACAGCTGGATCCGGAGGTGGGGCAGCGTGCCCTGGCTTGTCTGGATCGCTTCGGCCAGCGACTGCGCCAGCTGCCGCGCGGCTGCGTGCGCGTGGTCGGCACCAACACCTTGCGCCAGATGGACGACAGCCGCGCCTTCCTGCGCGCGGCGGAAGAGGCCCTGGGGCATCCGGTTGAGATCATTGCCGGGCGCGAAGAAGCGCGGCTGATCTACCTGGGCGTGGCGCATGCGCTGGCGGACGATAGCGGCCGCCGGCTGGTGATGGATATCGGTGGCGGCAGTACCGAATTCATTATTGGAGAGCGCTTCGAGCCGGTCCTGGCCGAGAGCCTGGAGATGGGCTGCGTGACGTTCACCCGCAGCTTCTTCGCCGATGGCAAACTGACGCGCAAGGCCTTCGCGGCCGCGCAACTGCAGGCGCAGCGGGAGCTGCAACCCATCGCGAGTGCCTACCGCGCGGCCGGCTGGGAGCAGGCGCTGGGGGCGTCGGGTACGATCCTGGCCCTGGACCGCATGGTGCATGAGGGGGAATTGGAGGAGACGCCGGGTGTAAGCCGCGAGAACCTGGAGCGGCTGCGCGATGCGCTGATCGAGCAGGGGGCCATCAAGCGGCTGAAATGGCCCGGTCTGGCCGAGGACCGGGCGCCCGTGATTGCCGGTGGCCTTGCGGTGCTTCTGGGTGCCTTCGAGGCGTTGGGGATCGAGCGGCTGCACCCCTCGGACGGGGCCCTGCGCGAGGGCGTGATCCATGACCTGCTGGGACGTTTTCGGCACGAGGACGTGCGTGCCAGCACCATTCACCATCTGCGCCGGCGGTTCGCAGTCGATGCGTCCCAGGCGGAGCGGGTGCAGGCGACGGTGGCGCGCCTGGTGACCGCTGTTCGCGCTGCCTGGGAGCTTGGCGAGGACGACGCGGAACGCCTGGACTGGGCGGCCGAACTGCACGAGATCGGCCTGGCACTGGCCCACAGCAAATACCACAAACATGGGGAGTACATCCTCACCTGGGCCGACCTGCCGGGTTTCTCGCAGCCCGAACAGGCCGAGCTGGCGTGGCTGGTGCGCCTGCACCGGGGCGGGCTGAAGCCCAAGTTGTTGTCCGGGGTGCGAGAGGATCGCGCGCGGCCGCTGCTGTTCATGGCGGCCCTGCTGCGTCTGGCCGTGTTGCTGCATCGTTCGCGCGCGCCGGATCCGGTGCCGCTGGAGCGCATCGAGGCGACACAGGAGGGTCTGACGCTGACCTTCGCGCCTGACTGGCTGGATACCCACCCGCTAACGCGCGCCGATCTGGATGCGGAACGCGAGGACTGGGCGCGCCACAAGCTGGAACTGGAGTTCGAGTGAGCCCCTATTCCGAACCTGACACAAGGAACGCAGGATTCTGACATTGGTGGTCTGGATCTAAGTGCTCGCGGTGCCGCAGTGGATCGGCATCTGGTGGTCGGCGACCGGGTTTCGGTTGATGCGACACAACCGGTTGCTGGCACTGCCCGTCCTGCTCCGCCATGTGCAGTCGATCGGCCTGAATTTCGGGCTATTCCTCTGCGTGGCCGGGATCGTGGTCCTGCTGCAGGACCTGCTGCGGCACGGCGACGCCGAGGTCAGCTTGCTGGGCGGGATGCACGATGTCCCGCGTTCCGGCACCGCTTCAGCGGACCGGGACCACGGCAAATCCTGACCTGACAGCCATGACGTTCAGCCAGCCGCCGGGTCGCAGGATGGGATGAGCGCAGCGAATCCCATCAAGGGATTGGCATGACGCGGGAAATGGTGCGTTTTGCTGCGCTCAACGGCACCCTACCGCGGCGGAAGGGAGCCAACGCCTGGAAGAACGTTCCCTGCAATTGGCTGAAGCTCGTTGCCAATGAGGGAGTCTGAAGTCGGCGAGACAGAGGGTCGCTCAGCCCGTGGTGGCACCCGACAGTTGGGCGCTCAGGGATTCCTGGGCGGAATAGGGGATCTCGCCCGCGGTTGGCCGGATGCGTTGGTAGCTGCCGTCGGGCTGCAGTGCCCATGCGGTGGAGCTGTCCTGCAGGTAGTTGAACAGGGATTCCTCGGCGACGCGGTCGCGCAGTTCCGGGTCGCGTACGGGGAAGGCCACCTCGACGCGGCGGAAGAAGTTGCGCGGCATCCAGTCGGCGCTGGACAGGAACACCTCGGGGTCGCCGCCGTTCTCGAAATAGAACACGCGGGAGTGTTCCAGGAACCGGCCCAGGACCGAGCGCACCTCGATGGTTTCCGAGATGCCGGGCACCCCGGGGCGCAGGCTGCAGATGCCGCGCACGACCAGCTGGATAGGGACGCCCGCCTGCGAAGCCTTGTAGAGGGCCTGGATGATCTTCGACTCGTTGAGCGAGTTCATGCGCGCGACGATGCGGGCGGGCTTCCCGGCCTGGTGGTTGTCGATCTCGCGCTGGATCTTCTCCAGCATCGCGGCATGCAGGCGGAACGGCGCCTGGAGCAGCTGGCGCAGTCGGGTCACCTTGCCCAGGCCGGTGAGCTGGAGGAACACGCGGTGGACGTCCTCGGTAAGCACGGGGTCGGCGGTCAGCAGGCCGAAGTCGGTATAGGCCTTGGCGGTGCCGGAGTGATAGTTCCCGGTGCCCAGGTGGGCGTAGCGGGTGATGCGGTCGCCATCGCGGCGCACGACCAGCGCCAGCTTGGCGTGGGTCTTGTAGCCGACCACGCCGTAGGTGACGTGGACCCCGGCGTCCTGCATGCGGTTGGCCAGTTCGATGTTGTCGGCCTCGTCGAAGCGCGCCCGCAGCTCGATCACGACGGTGACCTCCTTGCCGGCCTGCGCCGCCTCGATCAGGATCTCGACCAGCGGCGAGCGGGTGCCGGTGCGGTAGAGCGTCTGCTTGATGGCCAGCACCCGCGGATCCGCCGCCGCCTGGCGCAGGAAGTCGACCACCGGCATGAACGACTGGTAGGGGTGATGCAGCAGCAACTCCTGGTCGCGGATGCAGGCAAAGATGCCGCTGCCGCTCGTGTCACTGCGGGGCAGGGCCGGGACCAGCGGGGGAAACTTGAGGTCCGGCCGGTCCACCAGTTCGTGCACGGCCATCAGGCGGTTCAGGTTGACCAGTCCGGTGACCTGGTAGAGGTCGTCTGGCTCCAGGTGGAATTGCTGCAGCAGGAACTCCGCGACCTCCTGCGGGCAGTTGTCCGCGACCTCGAGGCGCACGCCGGCACCGTAGTTGCGCTGGGGCAGCTCGCCCTCCAGGGCGTTCAGGAGGTCGTCGATCTCCTCTTCCTGCACGAACAGGTCCGAGTTGCGGGTCAGCCGGAACTGGTAGCAGCCGGTGACCTTCATGCCCTGGAACAGCTCGTCCACGTGCGCATGCAGGATGGACGACAGCAGCACGAAGTCGTTGTCGCCGCTGGCGACCTCGCGCGGTAGCCGTACCAGGCGCGGCAGGGAACGCGGGGCCTGGACCACGGCGCGGCCGGATTCCCGCCCGAAGGCATCCTTGCCCTTGAGGGTGACGATGAAGTTCAGGCTCTTGTTGAGGATGCGCGGGAACGGATGGGCGGGGTCCAGGCCGATCGGGCTGAGGACCGGCTGGAGTTGTTGGCGGAAGTACTCCCGCACCCAGTCCCGCTGGGCCGCGTCCCAGTGGGTGCGCCGAACGAAGTGGATCCCCTCCGCTGCGAGTGCCGGGATCAGTTCGTCATTCAGGGTGCTGTACTGCTGTTCCACCAGGTCGTGGGCGCGCGGCGCGATCTGGCGCAGCTGTTCGGCGGCCGAGAGGCCATCCGGGCCCGGGGCCTGCACGTTCAGTTCGACCTGCTGGCGCAGCGAGCCCACCCGGACCTCGAAGAATTCGTCCAGGTTGGTGGAGGAAATGCTGAGGTAGCGCAGGCGTTCCAGGAGCGGGAAGGCCGGGTCCTGGGCGATGGCGAGTACCCGGCGGTTGAATTCCAGCAGGGACAGCTCGCGGTTGAGGAACAGGTCGGTTTGGGTCACGTCGGCATCCGGCATGCACGACTCGCGGCAGAAGTGGGACCGAGAGTCTATGACGGCATTATGTCAGTTCCGTGAACCGGGGTCGGTTGGGACGGCCCGGAACGGTCCTGGAAGTCCCCGGGCGGCGTACCTGAACTGCGCTGTCTCGGCGCTGGTGGCTATACTTGAATGCTTGATCATGCAGCGCGAAACGCGCTGCCGTAAGGAGAAGTCCGTTGGCCGAATTTACCCTGACACTGCACGCGCGCGACGAGGCACAGCCGGAGCTGCACAAGGTCTCGGTGGTCGCCGAAGGCGAGCTGCCCGAATACGGTCAGGTCTGGGTCTGGGACATCCTCTACGCCCGGCAGTTGTTCGCCCTGGGCGAGGTGCAGGCGGCCCAGGACCTCAAGGAGACCCTGGAGCTGTGGGCAGTGAACATGTCCAGCAAGGTGTTTCAGCCCCACGGCCATATCCTGTCCAAGGGCTACCTGGACCTGTCCGAGAACCTGCAGCTCGTGACTGGGGACGATGTCCCCGCCGCGGCCGAAGGCGATCGCCAGGTGGTGGTCTCGGTCGATGGCCAGGCCGGGCAGCTGCCGGATGTCGTGGTGTCGCCGGAGAGCCTGACGGCCGAAGAACGCCAGGACCTCGTGCTGGGGCTCGGGCAGTACTTCAACTTCGAAAATCCGATGTTCGCGCGCGAGCTGCCGATCCACGTGCTGGCCATGCGCAAGTACTACGCGGACATCAACTTGCCGCATACGCAGATCGCCCTCGACGAGGCCCCGTTCTTCGCCATCCAGAAGGCGATGGAGTACTTCCAGGCCGCCAACCAGGGCACCGTGCAGTAGGCACTGCCGCCGCTGCGCCGGGTCCGGGCTGCGTGCTACGGTCGCGATCATGAGGACCGTCTATTCTGCCGCCGACCCGGTGATGGCCGGGTTCATCGAGACCCTGCTGCAGGAGGCCGGCATCCCGGCCTACGTGAACCAGGCCGGGCTTTACGGTGCCGTCGGGGAAGTCCCGCCGACCGAGACCTGGGCCCGCATCATGGTGGTGCACGAGGAACAGGCCGAGGAGGCGCGCGCCATCATCCTGGAATATCTGGAGGGCGAGCCCGAACACGACGGCCGCGACTGGAAGTGCCCGCGCTGCGGCGAGGTGATCGAGCCGCAGTTCACCCAGTGCTGGAACTGCGGCCGGGACAAGCCCAAGGCCTGAGGGTCGTCAGTCGGGGTCGTCAGTCGGGCCGCCCGTTGCCGTCGTACTGGGCGCGGATGCGCTGGATGTAGTTCTGTGTCTCGCGAAACGGGGGCACGCCGCCATGCCGTTCCACCGCGCCGGGGCCGGCATTGTAGGCGGCCAGGGCGAGATCCAGATCCCCCTCGAAGCGATCGAGCATGGCGGCCAGGTAGCGCGTGCCGCCATCGATATTCTGGGCGGGATCAAAGCGGTCGGTTACCCCGAGATCGGCGGCGGTAGCGGGCATCAGCTGCATCAAGCCGTGCGCGCCCACCCGGGATACCGCCTGCGGATCGAAGCAGGACTCCACGTGAATCACCGACTGCACCAGCGCCGGGTCCACGCCCTGGCGGTGGGCGGCGTTGTGGATGAGGTCCGCGAAATCGCCACCGCCGGTGGCCAGGGCATTGCGGGCGCGGGCACCGCAACGTGCGCGGGCGGTGGGTCGGCCGTAGGTGGCGATCAACTCCATGCCGCTATTCTGCTGACGCTGGTTGGTGATCAGGCGCTCTCCACCCGGGCCCTGGAACACGAAGATCTGACTGGGTGACCAGTTTCCACCGCCGGGTGTCGAGGTGACCGTGCCGGCACCGCCGGGCGAACGGATGGTCTCGTAGGGAACGCCCTGCGGGCGCTCGTCGGTCAGGACCCGGGCCCCGGAGGCATCGCGAAAGGAGTAGAGCTCGGCCGCGCTGGTGCCGGCCAGAGCCAGCCCCGCCACCAGTATCAGCAGGCGCAGCACCGTCCGACCGGAATGCTTACCATGGTGCCTTGTATGCAAGCCCTGTTCCCCCTGGCCCGGATGCGAGCCGAGTACTGATCCCGATGACCGAGACCGCGTTCACAGTTTGCATTATGGCGCCGGAGAGCGCACGCCTGAAAGCGCGTGTCGAACGCCTGGTCGACGGGGCGGGTGTGACGCCGCCGGCGGTCGAGGTGCTGGAGTCGGTGGACTCGACCAACCGCTATCTGCTGGAGACCCGCCCCGAGGCGGGCGATCTGCCACGCGCCTGCGTGGCGCAGGCCCAGACAGCGGGTCGCGGGCGGCGCGGTCGTGTCTGGCATTCGCCTCCGGGGGCGAGCCTGGCGCTGTCGCTGGCATGGCCCATCATGCAGGGGCGGGTGCCGCCCGCCTATCCGGTCGGGGTTGGCGTTGGGGTCATCCGTGCGCTGGAAGCGCTGGGTCTGGAAGGTGTGCGACTCAAGTGGCCCAATGATCTGATGGTCGATGCCGCCAAGCTGGGCGGCATCCTGGTGGAGCAGCGCGCGGCGAGTGGTGGCCAGCCAGGCTGGCTGGTGGTGGGGATTGGTCTCAACCGGCAAGGCGCCGGTGCCCTGGAGCTGGACCGTGCGGTGACCGATCTCGCGACCCAGCTCCCCGGTCTGGTTCCGGATCTCCTGGAGCTTGCAGCCCGGGTGATCGCGGAGCAATGTCGCCTGCATCCGCTGTTGATGGGCGAAGGGCTTGTGCCGCTGGAGCGTGAGCTGGTGCGGCTGGACTGCCTGCGCGGCCGGCCGATCGAAATCCTGGATGACGGCGTCCGCGGACAGGCGCATGGAATCGATCCGGCGAGCGGCTGCCTGGTTGTGCAGTTCGACGACGGTGCGATCCGGCACCTGCATTCGGGCGAGGTCTCGGTACGGAGTTGCGAACATGTCTGACATTGCCCTGGTGGATATCGGCAGTACCCGTGTGAAGTGGCAGGTGCGCAACGCGGAGGGCGAAGTGCTGGGGTCCGGGGCGAATCGTGACCCGGCCGGTTGTGTCCGTGGCCTGGCCTCGATGGCGTGCGAGGCCCCGCTCACGGCCGTCTGGTTGTCGCGGGTCGGGCCCGGCGAGCGCGAGGCGGCGTTCTCGGTCGAACTGGCGGCTGCCGGGATCGACGCGCCGGTACACGCGGTGACGGTGCCGGCGGACGGCCCGCATGGCCTGCGGATCGACTATGCGGCGGGGCAGTTGGGCGTGGATCGCTACTGCGCGCTGGTGGCGGCGCGGGCCCGCTGCGATGCGCCGATGATCCTGGTCGATGCCGGCACCGCCGTCACCGTGGATGTACTGGAGGCGGATGGTCGCCATGCGGGAGGCTATCTGTTACCGGGGCGCCAGCTCGGCTGGGAGGCGCTGCAGACGCGTCTGACAGATCGCATTGCGCCGCGCGAGGCCACGCAGTGGCCGGATGACCTGGAGACCGCGCCGGGCCTGAACAGCACCGAGGCCCTGGAGCGCGGATGGAGCCTGGGGCTGGCCGGCGCGCTGGATGGCTTGATCGCGCGCTCGCGGACCGCGGAGCGGGCGGACGCGGCCTGCTGGCTGACGGGGGGCGATGCCTACTGGCTGGCGCCGGTGTTGCGTGCAGAGTCCACGATCTTCCCGAACCTGGTGCTGGACGGCCTCTGGGAGCTGTCGCGCTGGGAGGGCGCCGAATGCGCTGGCTGATCCTGTTTCTCGCGTTGGTGAACCTGGGGTACTTCACCTGGGCCTGGCATGACGGCCGCCTCAACCCCGATCCCTACGCCGACGTGCCCCCGCTGGAGCGCAATGGTGGCGAGGTGGAGCTGCTGGATGCGTGGCTGGAGGCGCCTGCTGGTGACCCGGACCCGGGTGATTCGGTGTGGCGTGAACGACTTCGGAGCGGGGTCCAGTAGTGGCTCTCTAACGCTCCCGCTGTGCAGCGCGTTCGGCACGGCGCCGGTCGCGGTGGCGTTGCCAGGCGGCCGACAGGCGGCGGGAGGCCCAGTAGCCGGCAATGGCGGTTGGCGTGGCGATCAGCAGGCTGCCCATCAGGGTATAGGTGATCTCGTCCCCGATGCCCTGCAGATACCAGGCGTCGGGGTCGTGCGAGATCAGGGGGACATGATAGAACACGGCCTCGCCGAGTTCGTGGAAGACCCAATACAGCGGCGCGGCGGTGAAGGGGTTGCTGACGAACGAGGCCACGAACGCCGTCGGAAAATTGCCCGCCAGTGCAATGCAGAGAATGATCATCAACACGGTCTGGAAGCCGACCGTGGGGGTCAGGCCAATAAACAGCCCGATCGCGACCCCGCGGGCCAGCGCCTCCGGGCCGCTCTTCATGCTCCCGGCGGCATGCAACCCGGAATGCAGGCGCGGATGACGGGCCAGCCAGTTGTGGGCGCGCCAGCGTAAGGCCCGCCAACGGATGCTGGCCCGTCTCAGCATGGCCGCGAGTGCCTCAGGCCGCTCCCCACCGGGCCGCGGTCTCGGGGGTCCAGCCGACGGTGATCGCGTCGTCCTGTTCGATGACGGGCCGCTTGATGAGCGCCGGGTGTTCGAGCATCAGCGCGATGGCGCGTTCCGCATCCAGTCCCTCGCGCTGATCGTCCGGGAGTTGGCGCCAGGTCGTCCCGCGCCGGTTGACCAGGGTCTCCCAGCCGACGGCGTCGACCCAGCCGCGCAGCCGATCCGCCGCCAGCCCGTCCTTGCGAACGTCCACGAAACGATAGCCCACGCCGGCCGCATCCAGCGACCGACGGGCCTTGCGGACGGTATCGCAGTTGGCGATGCCGTAGAGCGCGATCTCAGACATCGCGCAGCAGGGCGTTCAGGCCCACCTTGGCCTTGGTCTTCTCGTCGACGCGCTTCACGATCACGGCGCAGTACAGCGAGTACTTGCCGTCCTTCGACGGAAGGTTGCCGGAGACGACCACGGAGCCAGCCGGCACGCGGCCGTAGAGGATCTCGTCGTTCTCGCGGTCGTAGATGCGGGTCGACTGGCCCAGGTACACGCCCATGGAGATGACCGCACCTTCCTCGACGATCACGCCCTCGACCACCTCGGAGCGTGCGCCGATGAAGCAGTTGTCCTCGATGATGGTCGGGGCGGCCTGCAGCGGCTCCAGTACGCCGCCGATGCCCACGCCGCCGGAGAGGTGCACGTTCTTGCCGATCTGGGCGCAGGAGCCGACCGTGGCCCAGGTGTCTACCATCGTGCCTTCATCGACATAGGCGCCGATGTTCACGTAGGACGGCATCAGCACGGTGTTGGGGGCAATGAAGCTCCCGCGACGGGCGGTGGCCGGGGGCACGACGCGCACGCCCGCCTCGCGGAAGTCGCGGCTGGAGGTGTCCGCGTACTTGGACGGGACCTTGTCGTAGTAGTTGGTGAAGCCGCCCTTGATGAACTCGTTCTCGGAGATGCGGAACGACAGCAGCACGGCCTTCTTGAGCCATTCGTTCACCACCCAGTCGCCGTCCTTCTTCTCGGCGACGCGGGCACGGCCGGTGTCCAGCATATCCAGCGCCTCGTTCACGGCGTCGCGGACGTTGGTTTCCACGTTGCGCGGGTTGATGTCGGCGCGGCGTTCAAAGGCGGCTTCGATGGTGCTCTGGATATCGGACATTAGGTATTCCCTTTAAGGCAATGAAAAATAAATTGATGAGTGGCGTTAACGATAAAGCGCAGTGATTCGCTCGGCCGCCTCGATGCAGGCGGCGGGCGCGGCGACCAGCGCCATGCGCACGTGTCCGGCCCCGGGATTGTGCCCCGTCTCCGGGTCGGTCCGGGAGAGGTAGCGCCCCGGCAGGACCGTGACCCCCGCCTCGCCGTAGAGGCGTCGAGCAAAGCCCTCGTCGTCACCATCCGGCACGCGCGGCCACAGGTAGAAGCCGGCGGCGGGTGCTCGCACGTCGATCACCGATTCCAGGATCGGGACCACTGCAGCGAATTTCTCGGCATAGAGGGCACGATTCTCGGCCACGTGGGCCTCGTCTGACCAGGCGGCGCGGCTGACGGCCTGGGTCGGCGGCGGCAGGGTGCAGCCATGGTAGGTCCGGTACAGCGCGAAGCGGTCGAGCAGGGCCGCATCGCCGGCCACGAAACCGGACCGCAGCCCCGGCAGGTTGGAGCGCTTGGACAGGCTGTGGAAGACGATGCAGCGCTCGAACGCGGCGTTGCCCATGCGCGCCGCGGCCCCCAGCAGGCCGGCCGGCGGCTCGCCATCGGGGTGGTAGATCTCGGAGTAGCATTCGTCCGCCGCGATGATGAAGTCATGGCGCTCGGCCAGGCGGATCAGATCCTGCATCGCGGCCTCGGACATGCAGGCCCCGGCGGGGTTGCCCGGGTTGCAGATGTAGACGAGCTGCACGTCCTCCCAGGTGGCCGCGTCGACCGCCGAGAAGTCGGGCAGGTAGCCGTTCTCCGGCGCCAGGTCGTAGAAGGCCGGCGTGGCCCCGGCGAGCAGCGCCGCGCCCTCGTAGATCTGGTAGAACGGATTCGGCATCAGCACGCGGGCGCCGGGCTTCTCCGCCACGACCGCCTGGGCAATCGCGAACAGGGCCTCGCGGGTTCCGCTGACCGGAAGCACCTGCCGTTCCGCGTCCACATTGCCCAGGTCAAACCGCCGTTGCAGCCACGCCGCGATGGACTCGCGCAGGGCCGGTTCACCGCGTGTGGTCGGGTAGTGGTTGAAGCCCTGGAGGGAGGCCCGCAGGACGGGTTCGACGAAATCGGGCAGTGCGTGACGCGGCTCGCCAATCGACAGTGCGATGGGCTCCCGGTCCGCAGGCGGTTGCAGGTCCGCGAACAGCCGGCGCAGGCGTTCGAACGGATAGGGCTGTAGCCGGTCCAGGCGCGGGTTCATGGCGGCTCGGGCGTCGTGGTCGGAGTTGAACGGAAGACCGCGCAGTATACCGGGCCTCGATGCCCCGCGGGAAAACCCCGACAGACCGGCGGCGACCGGGTGGTCCGGCGCGAACCCTGCAGGATGAGCGGGGAGGCATCGGGCGGTTCTTGAGAAAAAGGTGCGCGCGCGCGGCCACGGCGACTGGGTCCTGTCACTTGACAACGATGCAAGGAGAGTTGAAATATTCGTCCATGGACAAGGTCACCGCCACCCACATGTTCGAGTCGCTGGCCTCCGGTATTCGCCTGGATATCGTGCGCCTGCTGGTGCGTTATGGCCACGCTGGGCGGGTCGCCGGCGAAATCGCCGAAACCCTGGAACTGCCGCGCACGAACCTCTCGTTTCACCTCAAGACCCTGACGCAGGCGGGCCTGCTGACCGTCACGCAGGAAGGGCGCTACCAGCGCTATCGGGTGAATCTCGACGCGATGCAGGAGCTGGTCGCCTACCTGACCGAGAACTGCTGCGCGGCCGACTCCGACGGCTGCGCGTTGCCTGCGGCCCTGGACTGTGCAGGGGATACGGAAGCCACAGCGGCTCCGCAAGTGCCGGGCCGGCACGTTCGATAGACCACGCGCCCGGGTGGGGGCTGCAACAACCGAGCCAGGCCGGGTCCACCCGGGATGGCCGGTGGGACCCCGGGCCGATCCGCGAGATGGAGTGAATCGAGGAGTCTGATCCATGAAGCGCATGCACCTGCACGTTTCCGTGCCGGAACTGGAACCGGCGATCCGCTTTTATTCGCATCTGTTTGCGGCCGAGCCGAGCGTGGTCAAGGGCGATTACGCGAAATGGATGCTGGAGGACCCGCGGGTCAATTTCGCGGTGTCGGCCCGCGGTGCGCCGGTGGGCCTGAACCACCTCGGCATCCAGGCCGAAGAGGCGGGCGAGCTCGACGAGCTGGGCCAGCGTCTGGACGCCATCGACGCGGACGTGCGCGAGGAGATGGGCACGCATTGCTGCTACGCGCAATCCGACAAGTACTGGACCACCGATCCGGCCGGGATCGCGTGGGAGAGCTATCAAACGCTCGGAAGCATCCCGATGTTCGGCGCACAGGATGAAGGGACCGGTGACTGCTGTGTACCGGAAGGGACATCAACCTTCTCGTGCGGGCCAGCTAGTGACAATGAAGCCAAGGGTTGTTGTTGACGCGTTACCTGGGCAGATACGGAGGAAGCAATGACCGACCGGAACGCCTCCGTCGAGGAGATCTCGACGAAGGAAGGCATGGGCATCTTCGAGCGCTACCTGAGCGTTTGGGTGGCGCTGTGCATCGTGGCAGGCGTCGCCCTGGGGCAGTTCCTGCCGGTGGTGCCGGAGACCCTGTCGCAGTGGGAGTACGCCCAGGTCTCCATCCCGGTGGCCATCCTGATCTGGGCGATGATCTACCCGATGATGGTGCAGATCGACTTCTCCGCCATCCTGGGCGTGCGCCGCGAGCCGAAGGGCCTGGCCATTACCACCTCGGTGAACTGGCTGATCAAGCCGTTCACCATGTTCGCGATCGCCTGGTTCTTCTTCATGGTGGTGTATGCCGCCTGGATCCCGGAAGACCTCGGGCGTGAATACCTGGCCGGGGCGATCCTGCTGGGCGCGGCGCCGTGTACCGCGATGGTGTTCGTCTGGAGCTACCTGACCCGCGGGGATGCCGCCTACACGCTGGTGCAGGTGGCGGTGAACGACATCATCATGCTGTTCGCCTTTGCGCCCATCGTGGTGCTCCTGCTGGGCGTGTCCAATATCCACGTGCCCTGGGACACGGTCGCGCTGTCGGTGCTGCTGTACATCGTCATTCCGTTCGTCGCCGGCTACCTGACGCGCATCTGGCTGATCCGCAAAAAGGGCATCGAGTGGTTCGACAACGTGTTCATGAAGCGTCTGGGCCCGGTCACGCCGATCGGCCTGCTGGTGACGCTGGTCCTGCTGTTCGCCTTCCAGGGCGAGCGCATCCTGGAGAACCCGGGGCATATCGTGCTGATCGCGATCCCGCTGATCATCCAGACCTTCCTGGTGTTCTACATCGCCTACTACTGGGCGAAGGCCTGGCGGGTGCGTCATGCGGTAGCGGCCCCCGGCGCGATGATCGGCGCGAGCAATTTCTTCGAGCTGGCGGTGGCCGCGGCGATCGCGATGTTCGGGCTGCAGTCGGGGGCGGCGTTGGTGACCGTGGTGGGTGTGCTGGTCGAGGTGCCGTTGATGCTGGCGCTGGTGCGCATCGCCAATCGCACCCGCCACTGGTTCCCGACGGACACCGAGGCGAAACCGGCATGACCACGATCACCCTGACCGACGCCGCGCGCGAGTGGCTGGCCGGGCAGGGCGGCGAGGTGGTGGTGCGATGGTCCACGCGCCACGGTTGTTGTGGCGGCCAGGCGGCGGTTCCAGTGGCCGAGCGCGGCGCGCCCCGCCGGGCCGACGGCTACACGGAGCGCGAGATCGAGGGGATCCGGGTCCATGTGGCGGGGGACCTGGGTCCGGGCCCCTACCGGATTGACGTCGAGGGCCTGTTCCGCTGGCGCCGCCTGGTGGTGGAAGGGGAGATGGGGCGGCGTTGATACTCGGGGCGGGGGAGCACGATGTCCGAACGAGTTCAGGTCGTGGTGGATCGACGGTTCGGTGGCCGACGTTGTCGATATCGTGATCATCGGGGCCCGATTTCGGCGTTCGGTCTCTTTCTTACTGCCGTCGTGGGCGGGTGTACCAGAACCAGCTGAGGCGGCGTGAGCGCAGGCTCCAGGGGAACAGCAACACCTGCGTCACCACGAGGATGTGGCGACCTGGATGGAACCAGTCCGCCTTGCGGCCGGAGGTCAGTACGGGCGTTTCCAGGATCTCGACACGCTGGCCGTGCGCGCGGCCCCAGCGTCTCAGCGCGCGGGACAGGAACACCTCTTCCCCCGCGTACACGGCCTCGCTGAAGCCGTCCACCGCCGCGAAGGCCTCGCGGGTGCAGAAGACGTAGCAACCCGCCGCCAGGCTCAGGCGCGCGGAGAGGGTGTTCCACGCGGTGGCACCCCAGCGATAGATCCGGTGGCTGAGGTGGTCGAAGGTGACCCGTGCGCCGCCCCCGCAGACGTCGCCGCTGTCCAGTGCTTCCAGTGTCGCCTGCAACAGGGCGCGGTCGGGCCAGGTGTCGGCATCGACGAACAGGAGGTAATCGCCGCAGGCTACGGCCGCGCCGGCATTGCGGGCGCGGCTGATGCGGCGCTCGGGTTCGAACACGACGCGGCATCCCGCGGCCTGGGCAATCTGTGGCGTGCGGTCGGTCGAAGCGTTGTCGACCACGATGATCTCGCTGTTCCGGTCAATGCCGGATAGCGCTTCCTGCACCGCCGCCAGGGTGCGCGGCAGCCATTCGGCCTCGTTCCAGGCCGGGATGATGATCGACAGGGCCGGTCTGCGGGACACGTGGGTCAGTAGGTCGGCATGTGGGGGTCGACATCGCGCGCCCAGGCATCGACGCCGCCCGTCAGGTTGATCACGTGCTGGAATCCGGCCCGGTCCAGGAATCCGCAGACCTGCTGGCTGCGCACCCCGTGGTGGCAGATCACCACGATCTCGCCCTCGGCGTTCAGATCCTGATAGGCCGTCGGAATCTGGCCCATCGGGAGCAGTTGCGAGCCCCCGATGTGGCAGTGCTCGTATTCCCAGGGCTCGCGTACATCCAGGAGCAACGGCGGGTGCTCCGCCTGGGCGAGGTAGTCCTGTAGTTCTCGGGGAGACATCTGGCGCATGGGTCGATCCGTGCCTGAGTAAGCCCGCCACGCTAGGGTGCGGCGGGCCGGGGCGCAAGAAACACGATCATTACCGCGTCGAGGGGGATTGACCGGCATGCTGTCGCGGAGGGAGACACCCATTCATGGGTACGGCGGGTCGAGGCGCCCGGGATCGTATCGTGTGGTTTGCGGCAGGAGGGCTGGCTGGAGGTTGCGGCGGTTCTTGTATAACTGCGGCGATGGGGAGGCGTGCGAGAGCATGCGAATGGCACCCGGGCCCGCGACGTTCGTGGTGGATGGGCCCGGCACCAGGCGCTGCATCCATGGCGATCGCGGGGGCTGTCAGCGAGACACGCTTAATCGGCCCCCCGGCTGCCGCTCGGGCGGCATTGACAGCAGACGATGGTATTCCGCCCGCACCGCCGCATAGCATTCACAGGCACACGCCTCCAGACCGGGCCGGTCGAGCACGGTGATGTGCCCGCGGTGATACTCGATCAGGCCCGCTTTTTGCAGTTTTCCGGCGGCGCAGGTGATGCCTTCCCGGCGCACGCCCAGGATATGGGCGATCAGTTCCTGGGTCATTTCGAGGGTGTTCGCGTGCAGACGGTCGAGATTCAGTAGCAGCCAGCGGGCGAGTTGCTCGTCCAGGGTGTGGTGGCGGTTGCATACCGCCGTTTGTGCCATCTGGGTCAGCAGCGCCTGGGTATAGCGCAACAGCAATTGCTGCATGTGCCCACCGTGGGTGAACTCGTCTTTCAGGACCTGGGCCTTCAGCCGAAACCCGTGTCCGGCGCTATGCACGACCGCGCGGCTGGATGTGCTTTCGCCGCCCATGAACAAGGAGACCCCGATCATGCCCTCGTATCCAACCACGGCAACTTCGGTCGTTCCGCCATCTTGCATCACGTTGAGGAGGGACACGATGGCCGTGGTGGGGAAGTAGGCGTAGCGCATTGGGTGTCCGGGTTCGGCCAGGACCTCCCCCAGCGGCATGGGTACCGCCTCCATGTGCGGGGAAAGATGCGCGTAATCGTCGAGCGGAAGTCCTGCGAGCAACTGGTTCGCGCGAAGTCTATCGGAGTACGGCATCCTGGCCCCCCTGCCCGAAGGTTGAATCAGTACATAAGCCCCCCCCGGTGGCCGCAAGCGCGACGGTGCTCCATCGCTGCTGGCTGAAGTGTTCATGGATTCGATCGTTACCAAGCCATGTTGTTTTAATAGCCTCACGGCTGCTGGACGTCAACGCTTGATTCACGTGAACGTGAATTTGAAAGGATTCTTTCGGGGGCGTCCACTCCTACACGGGTTGCCCCGGGCCACGCGGCGCCGAGCCTGCATGGCGGGCAGATCGAGTAACACCCGGGTGCTACAGAGGTTTGGACGTTCCACGTTCAATGTGCGTGTCCAATTGGCGTGACCCGGGCGTCTGCACGAACTTGCGGAGGCGAACAGACGACAAGGCTCGCGGGGGGCGGAGCGGAAGCTGCCATGGTGCAGCAGGCGCAATGTGCGGGATCGAACATACGGTGAACGCGCCTGGCCCCAGTATAGGCTGGAAGTGTACGGCTTTCGGACCCGCTCCTAGTATCGAGACCGAAAGCCCGGTGTTAGAAACCGGCTCGCCGGCGGTGGGTTGCGAACCCGGCCGCTGGAGTCGAGCCAAGTACGGAGTCCCAGCATGGAGCCACCAGCAGCGGTTGTCGAACCCGCCGATGATCCCCGAGCGTTACAGCGCGCACTGTCCGCGTATCGTACGCCGCTTCTCGCGCGCAGCGTGTTTGAACTGGTCGTTACCGTGATCCCGTTCGGCCTTTTCTGGTTTCTGACCTGGGCCAGTGTGAGCGCCGGCTACTGGATCGGCCTGGTGCTGGCCATTCCCGCTGCCGGATTTCTCGTGCGGCTGTTCATGATCCAGCATGACTGCGGGCACGGGTCATTCTTCCCGTCCCGGCGCGCGAATGACTGGGTCGGACGGGCACTGGGCATCTTCACGCTCACGCCCTACGACTTCTGGCGCCGCACGCATGCCCTCCATCATGCGCACTCCGGCAATCTGGATCGCGCGGACGAGGGGAGCATCGATACCTTGAGTGTGCGGGAATACCAGGCCCTGTCTGCCTCGCAACGCCTGCGTTACCGGCTGTACCGGCATCCGCTGATCCTGTTCGGGCTGGGTCCGGTGTACCTTTTCATGTTGAGCAACCGCCTACCCGTCGGGTTCCTGCGCGCGGGATGGATGCCCTGGTTGAGCACCATGGGTACCAATGCAGGCATTGCGCTGGTCGTCGTTGGGATGATGTGGCTGGTGGGTGCGGGCACCTTCCTCCTGGTGCACCTGCCGATCGCGGTTCTGGCGGGCGCGATCGGTGTCTGGCTGTTCTATGTCCAGCACCAGTTCGAGAATACGCGGTGGGCGCACGACGAGGCGTGGAGCTTCCAGGAAACGGCGCTTTACGGGAGTTCCTATTACGAGCTGCCTGCGGTGCTTCGCTGGATGACCGCGAATATCGGGATACACCACGTCCACCACCTCGCCAGCCGCATTCCGTTCTATCGATTGCCCGAGGTGCTGGAAGACCATCCGCAGCTTCGCAAGATCAGCCGTGTCACGCTGAAGCAAAGCCTCCATTGCGCCCGGCTCGCCCTGTGGGACGAGGAGCGGCAGCGTCTGGTCCCCTTCGAACACGCAAGCACGCAGACACCTCCGGTACGAGCGTAGGCGTACAGCGCGGGGTCTCCGGCAGCGCTCGACGCGTGTGTCGGCCGCCGGTGCCGGACGTGCGAATGGATCAGGGTCTCCCTCGCGTGCAACCGGCCATGCCGGATCGTGCACCCTGTCTGGCGGATGGGGGCCTGTGGTCGCTCCCCGAATGACCGGCGGGCTGTTCGGCGGCCCGGCAAAGCTGCGGGCAAATCCTCCGCGGCGACGATGCGGGTCCTATCGGAGTCCGAAGAATCCCAGTATGAACAGGACGATAACGATGGCGCCGACGATGTAGATGATCTGGTTCATGAGCTCTTTCCTGGGTTGGACGGGTTCGGCAACAGGCTGTCCGAACCCCGTGATTCGCCTTCAAGCGTATGCGTGGCCGGATTGCCCGTCGGTGCGGCACCGCACAGGGCGTTTCGGGACTCATTCAAGCGGGCCGCGCAAGCTGCGAGGTCACTGCATTGGCTGGCTTGTGGCGCACAGACACCCGCAGGGCCGCATGCCGAAGCAGGACGCATTGTGTTCGGCTGCCGGGTTTTGTTCGGCAACAGACAGACGCCGGGCTTGGGGCCCGCGTAGCTTGAAGCTGGCGAAACGCCGAGAACGTGGGCGGTCGCTCGAGCACGCCGGAGACCGCCTCCGGGACGCGGGTCGGGTCCCGTAAGTGAATGACGGATGGGCCGGGCGGCCATCCCGGACGTGACTCCTTTTTATCGACAACCGTTAATGGGAGAACAAGCATGAACAAGGACCAGATCAAGGGCCGCGTCGAAGAGGCGAAGGGCCAGGCAAAGCAGACGGCCGGGAAGGTCGTTGGCAACAAGGAGCTGGAAGTGAAAGGGCGCGCTCAGAAGGCGGGCGGTAAGCTCCAGGCGGGGTATGGCAACCTGAAGAAGGATATCAAGGATTCCACTTGACCCGGACTTCCGACGGGTGACCCCGGTCACCGGCTGCGATCGCGGTGCGTGCGCCGGGAAGCAGAGCGACCCGGCACCGGGCTATCATGCGGGCACCAGAGGTCGTGACCTCGGGATGGATTTGACTGGAGGACCGATGCGGAAGCTGAGCCCGGAGTTCGAGAGACAGTTGCAATTGCGCCATGAGGCCGAGTCCCGGCTAAAAGAGGGCTCGGCTCCGCCTAATGGTGGCTGGACGGTTGGCCCGGATTCGCTGACGCTCCTTTATCGCCTGGCAAGCGACCCCGATACCGCCGCGGATGCGCTCAGGCTGCTGAGTGAATTGCAGACCCACCAGGTCGAGCTGGATCTGCAGAACTCCCAGCTGAGAACCGACCAGGAGGAACTGGATCACGCCCTGGCGCGTTATCGGGGTCTCTATGAGTTTGCGCCGGTGGGGTATCTGGTGGTTGGGCTCGATGGAAGAATTCTCGAAGGCAATCGTGCCGGCGCGGAGCTGCTCGGTACGGTACCGGATGGACTCGAGGGCGAGCCCCTGGCGTCGTGGTTCGCGCAGGGCAGCCACTCGGCGATCCAGGGCGTGGTTGAAGCGTGCCGGGAAGGCGCCGGGGGTGTCTGCTGCTCGGTCGAATCCAGCGGTCGAGGGGGTAATGGCGCGGAGCCGTTGCGAATCACCGCGAGCCTGGGCCCGGGGGGCGAGGACGTATTGCTGATCGTCTCGAGGTGCGAATCATCGCCGCGATGAGCCTGCCCGGGAGGCGCTGAGCATGGGTAACCGTTCCCCTGTCGATGCTCCGGAGGCGGTACGTATTATAGGAATCGGGGCATCGGCCGGCGGTCTGGTCGCGCTGGAGGAGTTTCTGCACCGTATACCGCCGGATCGTGGCATTGCTTGTGTCGTGGTGCAGCATCTTGATCCCACCCAGAAGGGGTTGCTGCCCGAACTGCTGCAGCGGGTTACGGCCATGCCAGTGCGTGCGGCCGAACAGGGGATGCGCATCGAACCGGGTCACGTGTATGTGATTCCGCCGAACACGGAACTCACCGTAGTCGGCACGACACTGCATTTGGCCGCACCCGCGGAGCCGCGCGGCATGCGCTTACCAGTCAATGTCCTGTTTTCGTCGCTGGCCAGTGGGCAGGGCGAGCGCGCCATCGGAGTGGTGCTCTCCGGTATGGGCTCGGACGGTACGGCGGGCTTGGAGGCGATCAAGGCCGTGGGCGGCCTGACGGCGGTGCAAGACCCCGAATCGGCGCAGTTCGACTCGATGCCCCGAAGCGCCATCAATGCGGGGTGTGCCGATATCGTGGCGACGCCGAACGAGCTGCCGGAACGGATTCTGGCCGTCGTGCGCGAGGCGAGCGCCGTTGCGGAAGAGGCGCTCCCCTCGGATAGCTCCACGCCTCTGGAACGGATCGTTGCCGCGTTGCAGCAGCGGATTCGCCATGACTTTTCGCTGTACAAGCCCAGCACGCTGCAGCGCCGGACGGAACGGCGCATGGCCATCCATGGCATCGCCTCGCTGGAGGAGTACGCAGCGTTCCTCGAACACAACGCGCAGGAAGCCGAACTGCTGTTCAAGGAACTGCTGATCGGCGTGACCAGTTTCTTCCGTGATCCCGCCGCCTGGGAGTATCTGGCGGATACGGTGCTGCCCGAGCTTCTGGAGCGGCAGAAGGGGGCAGAGAAGCTTCGCGCCTGGGTGATTGGCTGTTCGACCGGCGAGGAGGCCTATTCGCTGGCCATGGTGTTCACCGAGGTCATGGAGCGATCGCAGCCGCCGCCTGCCGTCACGTTGCAGATCTTCGCGTCGGACTTGAGTCCGGACGGCATTGCGACCGCGCGACGGGGCCGGTACCCACTCGCGATCGCGGATGATGTGTCGCCCGAACGGCTGGCGCGTTTCTTTACCGCCCATGAACACCACTATCAGGTGATACCGGGCATTCGGGACATGGTGCTGTTCTCCCAGCATGACGTGATCCTCGATCCGCCATTCACCAAGCTCGACCTGATTGCCTGCCGCAACCTGCTGATCTATTTTGGGCCGGAATTGCAACGCAAGCTGCTGCCCCTGTTCCACTACAGCCTGCGCCCGGGTGGCGTGCTGTTTCTGGGGACTTCCGAGACCGTCGGGCAATTCAACCATCTGTTCACACCGATCGAGTCGCGGCTGCGGTTCTATCAGCGCCAGGATCACACCTACATGGGTGGGCGTGATTTCCTGCTGCATGCCTTCCCGCCGCTGTCGGGCCCGAGCAAGGAGCGTCCCGTGTCCCCATCCGAGGTTTCCTCCCAACCCACCGATGCGCTGCAGGAGGCGGCCGATCAGGTCCTGCTGCAGGTGTATGCGCCGGCCGCGGTGGTGCTCAACGCCGATGGGGATATCGTCTACGTCAGCGGCCATACCGGAAAGTACCTCGAGCCGGCCGCTGGCAAGGCCAACTGGAATATCTTCGCCATGGCGCGCGAAGGCCTGGGTGGACCTCTGGTCGGGGCGTTGAAGCAGGCCGCGAAGGCCGACCGCCCCGTGCATCTGCATAGCCTGGAAGTGCCCACGCACGCCGGAGTGCAGCGCGTCGATGTCACCGTGCATGCCTTTCATGACGCATCCCCCTTGCGGGGCATGACCATGATCGTATTCCGTGATCTGGCCCCGAGCACGGCCGGGCAGGGTGGGCGCAGGAACAAGGGCAAGGGGGCAATGCCGGCCGCGCATGCCGCCCAGCTGCAGCAATACCGTGCCGAGATCGAGGCCTTGCGCGAGGAGGCGCGCACAGCCCGGGAAGACTCGCAGGCTGCGACCGAGGAGCTGCAATCCGCCAACGAGGAACTGCAATCGACCAACGAGGAGCTCAATAGCTCGAAGGAAGAGATGCAGTCCATGAACGAGGAACTGCAGACGATCAATGCCGAGCTGCAGGCCAAGCTGGACGATCTCGCGCTCGCGCAGAGCGACATGCAGAACGTGCTCAACAGCATCGATATCGCCATCCTGTTCCTGGATCAGAATCTGGATGTCCGGCGTTATACCGATCAGGCGGCCCGGATTTTTCGTCTCCGGGAGAGCGATGTCGGCCGGCCGCTGAGCGATCTGACCACCAGCCTGGAATACCCGGACCTGCATGACGATGCCCGCGATACCCTGCGCACCCTGGCGGTCTCGGAGAAACAGATCACGACCGACGACGGGCGCTGGTTCACGGTCCGCATCATGCCCTATCGGCGGGTGGACAACGTGATCGACGGGGTGGTGATTACCATGGTCGATATCACCGAGACCAAGAGGCTGGAAGCCGCGTTGCGGGAGTAGCCAAACCGATGACGGCCCGCCCCAATGGGCGGGCCGTCATGGAGCATGGACGAGTGGCGGCGCGCCACCGCGATCGCGGCCTCGGCAGGGTGGCCGAGCGTGCGTAGCGGGGTCCGAGCGCTATTTGAGCTGCATGTCGTTTTTGACCGACCGTACGCCCTCGACGCCACGTGCGATCTCGACGGCCTTGTTGATGTCCTCCTGGGAACTGACGAAGCCGCTCAACTGCACGCGGCCCTCGTAGGTCTCGACGGTGACTTCGAAGCCGCTCAGGGATGGCTCGTTGAACAATGCCGCCTTCACCTTGGTGGTGATCACGCTGTCGTCGACGTACTCGCCGACCGTCTGTCTTTCATTCGATGCAGCGCAACCCGCGAGGAGCAGGGCCAGCAAAAGGGTCAGGAAGATCGGGGGTAAATATCGCAACTGTCTCATTTCTTGTTCTCCAGATGGGTATGGACCTGGTCACCGTGGACGGTGTCGGTCAGGCGCTGCATTGACTTCGGGGTGTCGGTGGCGGCTTGTCCGTCGGCAGGAACGATGGGACTAGATCCGGCCGGTGAGTAGCAGGATGAGAAGGATGATCAGCACCACGCCGATTACCCCGCCCGGGGCATAACCCCAGTTCCGGCTGTGCGGCCACGTCGGGATCACGCCGATCAACAGCAGGACGAGGACGATGAGCAGAATGGTTCCCAGTGTCATGGCGTTTCCCTCAGTGTTGTGGGCCGTTTTGTGGCCGGGTCTTCTTGACCAGCACCTGTGAGAAAGTCTGGCGTGTACCCGATGGGCTGTCTGTACGATCCCGCACACATAGCGGGTCTTTCCCGAGGCGAGAAAGACCGGGCATTAAGGCGGGGCCGGCGAGCAGGCTTGCGGGCTTGAGTTCACCCGGCGCGTGGCCCACCCAAACCGTGTGGACCAAGGGGCGGGTACGCCTCGCCTGGGCCGGTGGGCGATCGGAGGGGCCGTGCACGGAAGGTGATTATGTTCGGCGGCGAACAGAGTCGTCCGCAGGAAAATGGCATTCTTGTTCGGTAGCGTTTCCCTAAGTCGGGTCAGCCCGGGTAGCGGGCTGTCGGTTTTCTACTCGGGGGAGCCTGGACGAGACGGGCCGTCCGCGCTGTGGAACTCGCATTCAGTCCGCAGAGAGGAGTGATCATGGCCGCCAACGAGCTCGGAAACGCCCCCGGTGATGCGCTCGACCGTACGGGTAGCTGCGCAGACGGGGGCGATGGCCCGGTCTTCTCCAGGAGTGCCCTTGCCAGAATCTGGAGCGGGCAGGAACGGCTGCGGCAGAAAATGCGGAGCCGAACCTCGACGAGCGCTGCTCACCGCAACGGCTAAGGGCACGGCCCTGCCTTGCGCAGAAGGCGCTGAAAGTCGTCCAGTGGCAGTGGCGCGCTGAACAGGAAACCCTGGAAGGTATCGCAGTCCTGGTCGGCGAGGAGGCGGCGCTGTGCCTCGGTTTCCACGCCTTCGGCAACGGTCGCGAGCCCCAGGCTCTTGGCCAGGGCGAGGATGGCCGTAACGAGGGTGGTGTCGGCACCCGGTTGGCCCATGCTGGCCACCAGCGAGGGGTCGATCTTGATTTCCTGCAGCCGCAGCCGGGTAAGGCGAGACAGGGACGACCAACCCCTTCCGAAGTCGTCCACCGATAAGCGAACGCCGATCTCCCTCAGTTGCCGCGACCGGGCCATGGTCGCTTCACTGCTGTCGAGGGTCGCGCCCTCGGTCAGCTCCAGGGTCAGCCTTTCCGGATTGGCGCCAGTGGACTCCAGTGCCTTGCGGACCTGATCGACGAAATCGTCCTGCCGGAACTCCAGCGCACTGATATTGACCGCCAGGGTAAGTTCGCGGGTGGTGGGATCCTGTGCCCAGGCCGCGAGCTGGGCGCAGGCGATCTCCAGAACCCAGCGACCGATGGGCAGGATCAGACCGGTCTGTGCGGCCATCCCGAGGAAGGCGCCAGGCGCCATCAATCCGTGTTTCGGATGTCGCCAGCGGAGCAGCGACTCGGCTCCCACCACGCGCCGTGTTCCATCGAACCGGGGTTGGTAGTGCAGTTCGAGTTGCCCCTTGCTGAGTGCCTGGCCCAGTGCGTCCTCCAGGATGCCCCGGGCATCGAGCACTGCCTGCATCGACGGGTCAAAGAAGATTACCCGGTTGCGCCCGGCCGATTTCGCCCGGTACAGGGCCAGATCGGCATGCTGAAGCAATTCTGCTTGGGTTTCGCCCGGACCGAACAGGCGCACGCCGATGCTGGTCGTGCAGTGGAACGCGAAGTCGCCGAAATCGACGGGCTCGGCAATGCTTTGACGCAGCTTTTCGCCAATGCTCTGGGCGAGCAGGGCGGCGCTGTCCCGCGTTGGGCCGAGACCGTCCAGGATGACCACGAATTCGTCGCCGCCCATGCGCGCCACGGTATCGCCTTCGCGCAGCCCGGCACGCAGGCGCTGACCCACCTCGGCGAGGAGTCGATCGCCGGCGTCGTGACCCCGGGTATCGTTGAGCACCTTGAAATCGTCGAGGTCGAGAAACACGATCGCGCCGTAGAGGCCCTTGCGCTCGGATGCCGCCAGTGTCTGGGCCAGACGGTCCAGCAGCAGACGTCGGTTGGGAAGGCCAGTCAGCGCATCGAAATAGGCGAGCCGGTGGATCTCGGCTGCGGCCTCGGCGCGCTCAGTGATGTCGAAAAACGCGATGCGCATGGTGTTCCCGGTGTGGGAGCGGTCCAGCGCGCCGCATTGCAGTTGGGCCGGGAACTGTGAGCCCTCCGCGTTCTGGAGTAGAAGTTCGTGCTCCTGGGGTGTGTCGAGGCGGCCGGCCCACACGGCCGCGGCGCGTTCCTGCCATCGCTCCCGGTCGCAGGAAGCGATGAACTGGTCAAAGGAATGTTCAAGCAACTGTGCCTGGGTGAGGCCCAGGAGCCGGGTGGCGAGTTGATTGGCGTCGGTCAACCGGCCATCGCGCGCAACGATGACATAGGCCACCGGGGCGGATTCGAAGAGATCGACATAGCGGTTGCGCGATTCCTCCAGTTCATGCTGGGCCTGACGCAGGGTCTCGTTCTGCATCTCCAGCTCGATCTGGTTAACCCGGAGTTCGTGCACGAGCGCCTGGGTCGATTCGGGGGGCTCCCGGGAAGCGACCCTTGCGAGTCGGGCCTCCGCCGCGCGCCGCAATGCGTTCTTGGTCTGGTACTCATCCCTCATCTGGTACTCAAGCCTCATGGTATCGTCCCTGTCGCATTCGATGCTCGGCACGCCTCGTGGCCGCATGCGTGTACCCCCAGGTGTAAGATTCATCACAAACGATTCGACCGGACGCATGATGCTGGCAGGGCGGCGCGGTGTCCGCGCGGGGTCGAACGCTCATGCCCAACCCTGGCACCGACCCTCCAGGGGGTCTGTGCGCTAGCGAACATGCGGCCGGTTCAATGGGTGTGGCCATCCCTCCGGGCCGATGGGCCGGGCCGTGTGGGCCATGCGGCCGCGGTCGCTGGTGGGTGGGGGCGTGATCACGCCTTTGTAACAAGATGGAGTTCGACATGATGCTCCTGGTGGTCGTCCACCAATGGGATGCGTGAATCCGGGCACTCGACACCGTCCACCGTCATGCGCGTCGCCTGACCTTCAGGTTCCCCGGTCGGCCGGATGGTGATGTGGTAGACCGTCTCGCGGTAGCGGTAGTGGATGCGGTAGGCGTCCCAGTCCGCAGGGATGCGGGGCGCGATGCGCAGATGATCGGCCTCCAGGTGCAGGCCCAGCAGGGTCTCGACCGTCAGCCGGTACATCCAGCCGGCCGCCCCGGTGTACCAGGTCCAGCCGCCGCGGCCGGTGTGCGGTGGGGCGCCGTAGATATCCGCACACATCACGTAGGGCTCGACCCGGTAGCGTTCGATGGCCTCCGGGGTGCTGCCCTGGTGGATGGGATTGAGCATGGCGAAGAACTCCCAGGCGCGTTCCGTGTCGCCCATCCTGGCGAATGCCATCGTGGTCCAGATCGCGGCATGGGTGTACTGGCCGCCGTTCTCGCGCACACCGGGGATGTAGCCCTTGATGTACCCCGGTTCCAGGTCGGAGTGGTCGAAGGGCGGGTCGAGCAGCTGGATGATCCGCGCGTCGCGTCGCACCAGGCGCGTGTCCACCGCCGCCATGGCCTGACGGGCGCGCAGCGGGTCGCCACCCCCGGAGAGGATCGCCCAGCTCTGGCTGATCGAATCGATCTGGCACTCCCCGTTGCTGGACGAACCCAGCGGAGTCCCATTGTCGAACCAGGCGCGCCGGTACCAGGCACCGTCCCAGGCTTCGGCTTCGATGTTGTCGCGAAGCGCTTCGGCCTGCGCGGTGCACAACTCGGCAAAGTCCGCGTCGCCGTGGTTGCGCGCGAGGTCGGCGAATTGCTCGAGATTCTCGAACAGGAACCACGCGAGCCATACGCTCTCGCCCTTGCCCTCGTTGCCGACCAGATTCATGCCGTCGTTCCAGTCGCCGCAACCCATCAGCGGCAGGTGGTGCTCGCCAAAACGCAGGCCGTGCCGAAGGGCGCGCACGCAGTGTTCATAGAGGCTGGCCGATTCCGACGAGGTCTGCGGCTGGTCGTAGTAGGCCTCCTCGTCCGCATGGAGTTCGCGGCCCTCCAGGAACGCGATGGACTCGTCGAGCACGCCGCTGTCCCCGGTGGCTGCCACGTAGCGACAGGCGGCATAGGGCAGCCACAGGTAGTCGTCGGAGAACCGGGTGCGCACGCCCTGGCCGTTGGGCGGGTGCCACCAGTGCTGCACGTCGCCCTGCGGGAACTGGCGTCCGGCACAGCGAAGCAGTTGTTCGCGGGCCAGCCAGGGCGTGGCATGGACGAGCGCCATGGTGTCCTGCAACTGATCCCGGAACCCGTAGGCACCGCCGGACTGGTAATAGCCGCTGCGGCCCCACAGCCGGCACGATATCGTCTGATACACCAGCCAGCCGTTGGCCAGCACGTTCAGGGCGGGGTCGGGCGTGTCCACATGCACCGCGCCCAGCGTGTGATTCCAGTATTCCCAGACCGCTTCGAGTGCGTGGCGCGCGCCGGCGCGTCCGCCGAATCGCTGGATGTACTGGCGCGCCTCGTCGGCGTTGGCGGCCGCACCGAACACGAACACGATCTCTTGTTCCTCTCCTGCAGCCAGTTCGATCCGGGTCTGGAGCGCGGCGCACGGGTCGAGGCCAGGTCCGGTCTTGCCGGACAGCCGCTTACGGCGCATCGCCTCCGGGCTGGCCAGCGAGCGGTTGCGGCCAATGAATTCGTTGCGACTCCCGCTGATCCAGCGCTCGCGTCCGCCGACATGGGCAAACACCACCCGGTTGGCGCATTCGCGGCCGTAGGCATTGCGGGCCAGCAGCGCCCCGGTTTGCGCATCGGCTTCGGTGACGATGTGCATCATGTTCGCGTGCCGCCACTCGCCGAGCACCAGTTCCCAGTACCCGGTCAGCGACAGGCTGCGTGGCCGCTGCGATGTGTTGCTCAGCTTGACCCGCACGATCTTCACCGGCGCGTCCATGGCGACGTAGGTATGCAGCTCCGAGGCGATCTCCGATTCGGTGTGTTCGAACACGCTGTAGCCAAACCCGTGCCGGCATACGTAGCCGGATTGGCCGCGGGCTGGCAGCGGCGTGGGTGACCAGAACATCCCGGTCTCCTCGTCGCGGATGTAGAAGGCCTCGCCGCTGGCGTCGGAGAGCGGATCGTTATGCCAGGTGGTGAGGCGGAACTCGTGCGCGTTCTCGACCCAGGTGTAGGCACTGCCGCTCTCGCTGACGACCGTGCCAATGTGGGGGCTGGCGATGACGTTGACCCACGGCGCCGGGGTCGTCTGGCCGGGTTCCAGGGTGACCACGTATTCATGCCCGTCGGGGGTGAAGCCGCCCAGCCCGTTGCTGAATACCCGCTCGCGTGACGCCAGCGGATGAACCGCTTCGGGGGTGGCGGGCTTGGCGGGTTCCAGCAGATCGGAGGCACGCGTTGCGGTCACGCGCCGGTCCACCGATCGGCCCGGCTTCGAGCGGCGCCGATCCACCGATCGTCCCTTGTTCGAGACCCGCCGATCCAGCGACTTGGCCGACAGCCTCCGGTCCATCTCTTCGCTCAGGGTCTTGGCCGTGTCGCTGAAGACGATCCGCGCCACCGTCTGCAGCAGGACCCGTTCGTCCTCGGTCAGTTCTTCGGCACGGCGCACGAAGACGCCGCCGGGGTGGTCGACGACCTGCGCCTCGGGTCCGGCGTGGATCAGCCCCATGATTTGATCCTGGAGCAGGGCGCGGTAGCCGGAGAAGTCCTCGTTCACGATCACCAGGTCCGCGGCAAGGCCCTTCAGGCGCCAGTAGGTGTGGGCCTGCAGGATCTGTCTGACCAGGCCGATGCGATCCAGGTTACGGATGTGCAACAGGACAATGGGCAGGTCCCCCGAGATGCCGAAGCGCCACAGCCCGGACTGGCCCAGCCGGTTGCGCGCGATGGTGGCGGGCTCGGTGCGGCGCAGGGCGTTGCCGTAGACGACGGAACTGGCCAGGCGACCGAAGAGCTGGGCATCGACTTCGGTGGCATTGATGTGGCGCAGCACCTCCTGGCTCTGGAACCAGGCCATCTCGAATGCCCGCTCGACAAAGTAGCGGTCGCAATACTTTTCCAGCAGGGCCAGTGCGGTCTCGCGGGTGTCCACGGCCCCGGAGATGATCTGCACGCTGGCCGACTCGTCGGGCGCCAGGGTCAGGGTGCGGCGGATCGCGACCACGGGGTCGAGCACCGGCCCATCCGTATTGGAAAGGGTCGCTTCGCTGTCCGGCTTGTCGAGCACCAGCGGGTTGGCGGCGCTGCGCCCGCGGCCGATGAAGCGGGCACGGTCGGTCTCGTAGGAGGGTTCGTCGGTTGTCGCACCCGGGGCCGCCATCAGGTGGAACATCCAGGGCACTTGTTCGCCCGGCGTGCGTGGGCGCCGCGTGCAGAGGATCGCCTGGCGCTCCGGCAGGATCTCGGTCTGCACGAACAGATTGCTGAACGAGCGGTGCGCGAGGTCGTTGTTCAACGGCGCCAGCACCACCTCCGCGTAGCTGGTCACCTCGATGTGGCGGGTACTGGACGACTGGTTGGTGAGGGTGACGCGGCGGATCTCGACATCGTCCTCGGGCGAGACACAGATCTCGGTGTGGGCCTCGATCGCGTGGTCGCGGCGGCGGTATTCCGCCCGCCCCTGGACGAAGATTGCCTCGTAGTGGTCGGCGGGGCGCAGGGTGGGCTGGTGGGCTGTCGACCAGTAGGTGCCGCTGTCGCGGTCGCGCAGGTAGATAAACGTGCCCCAGCCATCGGTGGTGGCATCCTCGCGCCAGCGGGTGACGGCAAGGTCGCGCCAGCGGCTGGCGCTGCCGCCGGCATGTGTCGCCACGACGTGGTAACGACCGTTCGACAGCAGATGAACCTCGGGCATCGGCGTGTCCGGGTCGGTGAACATGCGCATGATCGAACCGGTGTCCGCGCCGGAGGGTCGAGCGGCGGCACTGACCTCCGCGGCGTGCGGGTGCACGGTGGCGCCCTTCTTTGGCACCCGTTCCTGGAGCAGCAATTCGGTCGCCCGCACCAGCGGATCGGACATGAAACGGCGCTGCATTGGCTGATCGAGCAGGACATGGGCAAAGGCGAGCAGGCTCATGCCCTGGTGATGCGCCATGAAGGAGCGCACAACGGCATGCGGATTGCCGTGCGGCACCCGGGTCGCCGTATAGTCGATCGCCTCGTAGAACCCGTAGGCGCCGAGGAATCCCTGATCCGCCAGGTTCTGGAGGTTACGGCAGGCGTCCTGCGGTGCCACGGTCAGGGCCAGGGCGCTGGCGTAGGGTGCGATCACAAGGTCATCGCCCAGCCCCCGCTTGAGCCCGAGGCCGGGAACGCCGAAGGCGCGGTACTGGTACACCTGATGGAGATCCGTGGCGCTGTAACAGGACTCGGATATACCCCAGGGCACTGCCCGTTGACGGCCGTATTCGATCTGCCGCGCCACGGCCGCCTTGCCGGTCTGGTCCAGCAGGGTATTGGCGTAGCTCGGCATGATGAGCTGCGGCATCAGGTACTCGAACATGGAGCCGCTCCATGAGATCAGGCTGATGTCGCCACCATGGCGGGTCAGCAGGCGGCCGAGCGTGAACCAGTGTTTCTGCGGCACCTGTCCCTGCGCGATGAGCAGGAAACTGGCCAGGCGGGCTTCCGATGCCAGCAGGTCGTAGCACGATGGGTCACGCCGCCGTTCGGTCACGTCATAGCCGATGGCCAGCAGGTCGCGCGGCGCGTCGTAGAGAAATTCGAAATCCATGGTCGCCAGTGCGCTGCAACGCCCGATCAGGTCATCGATGCGGTCGATCTGTTCCCGGGCGGCGCCACCTCCGGAATCTGCCCGGGCCAGTTCCGCCAGCGTCGGGAGGCCGTTGTCCGGCCACGTGGCGGGAACCAGCTGCGCGAACTCTTCCTGGAGGGCCTTGGCCTGGCGCTGGAATGCCTGCGTCCAGGCCTCCAGTTCAGGGTCGATCTCGGTACCTGGCGACGGCTCCTCGAGGAGCATGCCTCCGAGGCGGTGAAGCTCGCCGAGCGCACGGGTGGCGGCATCCAGGGTCTGCGGGGGGCCGTTCAGCATCAGGGTGCGCAGGGTCTCCTGCAGCCGGCCGACGGTTTTCGTCAACTCGGGCGCGGAAGCAGGGGGCAAGTGTTCGGCGAGCACCTCCAGGGTGTCCTGTAGGCCCTGCCACGCGTTCGCGGTCAGTATCGGTTGGTGCTTTAGTTCCTCCAGGCCGGCTTGCAGGGTCAGCAGGCTGCCGGCCAGGTTACCGCTGTCCACCGACGATACGTATTGCGGCTGGAGGGGTTGCAGCGTGCGGGTGTCGTACCAGTTGTAGAAATGCCCGCGATAGCGCTCCAGCTGCTCCATCGAGCCCAGGGTATTGCCGATGCGTTCCAGGCATTCCACGGTCGTGAGATAGCCGAAATCGACCGCCGCCAGATCGGCCAGTAGCGCCATGCCCATGTTGGTCGGCGAGGTCCGCGTGGCGATGGCCGGGGCGGGGGATTCCTGAAAATTGTCGGGTGGGAGCCAGTGATCTTCGGGGCCGACGAAGTCCAGGAAGTAGCGCCAGGTACGTCGGGCCACGGCCCGCAGGAAGGCCCGCTGATCGGCGCTCAGGTCCGGAGTGGAAACGCTCAGCGGCCGGCTGATCCACCAGCCGATCGCCGGCGAGACCAGCCACAGCAGCAGGATCGGGACGGCAGCAAGCGAGATCGCCGCCGGGCTGCTGGTTAGGGCCAGTAGCACGCCCAGCACGACGGCAAGGCCGGGTGCGATCGCCATCTCCCGGAAAAAGCCGGCCGGCGTCTGGCGGGCATTGCGGCGCGCGTACGATGGCAGGTGCCACAGCAGGAGGCCGCTGCGCGTGTACAACATGCGGATGCCCGAGTGCAGGATCGCACCCACGCTGATCCGCGCGTCGTAGGGCAGGAAGGCCAGGGTCAGCAGGGCGAGCAGCAGCGGCCGGCCGGTCGACCGTCCGGTCAGGTTCAAGTGTGGCGCCCAGTCGCGTCCGGTGGGCTTGTCGATCAGCTCGATGATGCTGGACAGCAGGGTGGGCAGGAGCACCACGGCCACGACCAGCAGGGTCCACAGCCACGCCGGTCCCAGCAGCCAGCCCCCTGCAAGCAGGAGCACCAGCGCGGGCGCGACCAGGCTGCGCCGCAGGTTGTCGAACAGTTTCCAGCGCGACAGGGCCGAGAGCGGGTTCGGCTGGCGCGGTCCCATGGATCCGTCCGGGCCGGGCGGCCCCGGTACCCGCGGGCGCAGCCAGCCTGCCAGTTGCCAGTCGCCCCGTATCCAGCGGTGGCGCCGACTGGCCTCGGTGGCAACGCTGGCCGGGTGTTCCTCGATCAGTTCGATATCGGTCACCAGGGCCGACCGCGCATACCCGCTTTCGAGCAGGTCGTGACTGAGGATCAGGTTTTCCGGAAAGCGTCCGTCGACGGCCTGGCGGAACGCATCCACGTCGTAGATGCCCTTGCCAATAAACGAGCCTTCGCAGAAGACGTCCTGGTAGACGTCCGACACTTCGCGGGTATACGGGTCGAGGCCGGACTCACCGGCAAACAATCGGCTGAAGTGCGACTGCTCGGCGCTGGTCAGGCTGATCATCGCGCGGGGCTGGAGGATCGCATAGCCCTCCACCACGCGGCCCTTGTCGGGGTCGTAGACCGGGCGGTTGAGCGGATGCGCCAGATTGCCGATCAGGGCGCGGGCTGCGTCGCGTGGTAGCTGTGTATCGGTATCCAGGGTGATGACGTACTGGATCGACGCGAGCACGGACGGATCGCCAACAAGATCGGAGAAGGCGGTCAGGGCTTCGCCTCGCAGCCGCGCATTGAACTGCTCCAGCTTGCCGCGCTTGCGCTCATGGCCCATCCAACTCTGCTCGAACGGATTCCACACCCGGGGCCGGTGGAACAAGTAAAAGATGCAGGGGCGGTCGTCGCTGTAGGTCTGGTTGAGTTGTTCGACTGCACTGCGCGCATGGGCGAGCAGCGCCTCATCCCCGGGCATGGTTTGTTCGGGCGCGTCGCGGAAGTCCGTCAGCAGGGCGAAAAACAGGTTGGGATCGCGATTCCCGAGATAGCGGATCTCCATGGCTTCGAGCAGATCATCGACATCCTGCGGACTTCCCAGCAGGGTGGGTACGACCACCATGGTGCGGTGGCGGTCGGGAATCCCGTGGGAAAAATCCATGCGGGGCAAGGCCCGTGGTGGCAAAACGCGCGTGTACAGCAGGTTCACCAGGGCGATCGCCAGCGCCGAGGCGGCGATCAAGAGCGGAAGCGCAAGCAGCCAGTTCCACCCGGAACCGGCGCCGAAGAAGCCACCAAGGGCTGCCGCACCCCCTGCGATGAGGAGTGTGAGCAACCCAATGGGCCCCAGATACAGGGGCAGGCTGTGTTCCCGGAACACCCCGCGGATGCGGGATCTCCACGAGGGCCGGTAGCCCACCGCATGCTCCAGGTCCGGACGTCCCCGGTCGACCAGGTAGTAGCCCACATGCACATTGCGGTCGCGGTGGTTCCGGTGTGTGGCTGCCGCTTGCGCCAGACCGATGGCTTCGTGCGCGACGCTCGGTTCGCTGCGGCCGCTGTGGCGAGCCACTTCCTCGATCACGTGGCGGTACCGGTCGCGGGTCGCGAAGTCCTGGCCGGCGTAGCTGCCCATTGGATCCTCGCTCAGAATCCGCTCCACCACGCTGAGTGACTCGACATACTGCTTCCAGTCCATCGAGGAGATGAACCGCAGGCTACCGATGCAGTTGGCGATGGAAATCTGGTTGGCTGCCGCCGTGCGTCCATACGCCTCGGACAACCCGGTAGTGGTGACCCCCTGTTCCTGCAACCGTTGCTCGACCCAGGTCTGCACGAAGGCCATGGCCGGCCCCTGCGCCTGGAGCCGGCCGTAGAACTCCTCCACAAACGGCGCCGTCAGCGGTACATCGGCACTGGCAAACTCGGCCAGCAACTGGATCAGCTGCGCGGGTTCGCGTTCGGCGGCCGCGAGCATGCGGTCCGCCCAGGTGATGGCCGCGTCACGTTCCACGCGACGCTGGGCGATGCGCACCCCGACGCGGCGCAGGTTCTCCAGCAAGGCCAGCTGGAGCATGATCGGGAACGCCCACAGCTCACCCAGTTTCAGGGGCTCGACGGTTTGATAGGCGGCGATCATCTCGGTGGCGTTGTCGCGATCGACCCGCCCATCCATGTGCGAGATCAGTCCCAGCGCCAGGTCGTAGATGCGCGGGAATCCCGCCGAGGGGCCATCGGCCAGGTGCGGCAGCTGCCGGCTGTAGCCGTCGGGCAGATGGCGTCGTGCCATCGCGATCTGCTGCTCGATCAGATAGAAGTTGTCGAGCAGCCACGCCTCGTCCGGCACGATTCGCTGGCCCGGTACTTCGGCACGGGTCGCGGTGATGACATCGTAGGCCGCGATCAGGACCTGTTCATTGTCCGCCAGGCGCGGCAGCAGCCGGTCCGGTCCGGGGCGGGGATCGATACGGTGCTGCTCGGCCAGCGTGACCGCATGCCGCTTGAGCTGCTCGACGCTCAGAAGCTCCGAACGCAGCAACTCGGTGTCGCGGTCGTGGCGAAGCGCCTCGCGCGTACGCGAGGAAGATCCGAACGCCTTGATGTCGATGACCTTCTCCTTGTCCGGACGCAGGTGGGTCAGGGCCGGGCTGGCCTACCCCGTCGTAGGCAACGACTTCAGTCTTGCACCTTGCGTCAGCGCCGTATGTTCGCCAGCGCACGGTGGGGTTCACGCAGATGTGATGCAGCGACAAGGGGGAGGCCTCAGGACTGGTCAGAGAAACACGGTCCGGATAAGCGCCAAACGGACTCTCAGTTCCGGCGCGCTTCAATTGTCAGATCGGGGTTGTTCGAGGGTGTTTGCGCGAGGGGGGGGCAGCGTCAGAGGTCTGCTGGATGGTTTGTACGACGGGGGCCTGCCGTGACTGGTAAGAGGGGGTCACCAACGCCCTGGAGCCCATAACGAGAAAGGGCACCCGGATGGGGTGCCCTTTCTCTGGAGTGTGGCGTGCCCGGAAGGATAGCGGCGACGCTGCGCGTCTCGCCCTTCCGGGTGGCGGCCTGCGGTCGACACGTTCCTCGCTGCGCTCGGGATCGAACCGGGTTGTTGAGCGGAGGTTCGAATCCTTTGTGCCAGCGCAAACGAAAACCTGATTAGCAACGAGAGTCAGCCAGGCCCAAGGATCGTGCCGCATCTGTGGACCACGGGTTACCTGGGGCGGACGGTTGGTATCAAGATCCGGTATGACGATTTCCGTACGGCCACGCGCGATCTGACGCTTGAGGCCTGGACGGCCGATCCCGAGCAGATCCTGGCGGCCACCCGCGACTGCCTGCGCCGTACTCCGCTGGATCGCCCCATGCGCTTGCTGGGGGTGCGGATAGGCAAGCGGGCCCTGGACGCGCGGCAGGGGGCGATGGAGCAGTGGCAGCAGGCCGTCCTTCCGTTCTAGGGAGACGCTGATTCAATCGCGCGTTCGCGTTGGTGCCCCCTTTTTCCCGAGCCAAGGCGCGTCGTGCAGCGGGTAGTGGTTCTACCCGCAAGTGGCGCAACGCAGGATCGGGGAACAGGGGCACCAACCCGACAAATCATTGAAAGAGCGGGCTCGGCCGCCCGTTATTGATCAAAAACGGGCGCGCGAACAGCGTTGCGGCTCCCTTGTGCAGAGTGACTGCACGGCAGTCACCGCGCCTTGTTCGCACGCAAAAGCGACTCGAGCGCGAACGCGCGATTAAATCAGCGTCTCCCTAGTGTCCTTTAACAATAGTTCGCATCATTATTGAGGCGATCACTTACACGGGCGATGGACGCGATGATCTGGTCGGCTGTTTTGCGCCAGATGAACGGTCGGGGTTCATCGTTGTACGTCTCCAGGTATTCGCGGATGGAATCCTCGAGTTCCCGAGTGCTGCGATGCGAACCGCGTTTGATCCAGCGTTCCGAGATGAGCGCGAAGAAGCGTTCGACCAGGTTGATCCATGACGCCGAGGTGGGCGTGAAGTGCA
>NZ_KB898899.1:0-131562 GCF_000377925.1 Thioalkalivibrio sp. AKL12 | reverse complement strand
TCATCCAGCCGGGCAAACCGATGCAGAACGGCTTCATCGAACGGTTCAACGGCAGCTACCGCCGCGGGGTCCTGGACCTCTACGTCTTCCGAACGCTGACCGAAGTCCGGGAACACACCGAGCAGTGGCTGCAGGACTACAACGAAACCATCCCTCACGACGCGCTGGGGGACCTGACGCCGGTCGAATACCGGCAGTTACACACCCCGGAAACCTCTAGTTATGCGTGGACCTAATCCGGGGAAGTCGACATGACGATCAAGGGAGCCCGGCCTGGAGGATGGCAAGAATGCCCCCAGGGCCCGATGCCTACTCGAACATTCGAAATTGCCGCCCAAAATCCGTCATCCCGGAAACCGCGAAGCAGTTATCCGGGATCTCCGCCGCTGAAGGTGGCACAAACGTCGGGGCATCCCGCCGCAAGAGATCCCGGCTATCCGCTGCGCTACGGCCGGGATGACGTTAATGGTGGCCGGCATGGTCTGCGGCTTCGATGACGATGCCACAACAAAAAAAGCCGGACCCATGCCGGGTCCGGCTCAATCAATCAAACACGTTGGCGGTAGAAGCGAAGCCGTCAGGCCTTGTCCACCAGTCCAGTCCCGTCCAGCCCCTGATCTTCCTTGAACTGCTCGACCAGGGCCAGCACCGCCTCCGGTGGTATCTGCCGGATCACGTTCTCGCGGTCACCGTCCATCACCGTGATGACCGTCCGACCACTCACGTCGTCCACCGCGAACTCCAGCGAACGCTTGCTCGATTGCAGATAGTTATTGATCGATTCCACCACCTTCTCGAGATCCGAGGCCTCCACCGGCGGCGCCGATCGAGGCGTCTCCGGCGGCCGGGAGCGGGTTTCTTCCCCGCTCCGCGGGCCTTGATCCGGCCCGGAAACACGAGAACCCGCGGCGTCCATCCCCGGACGATTGTCCGATGCCGGACCCCGCGGCGTCATCAAGACTGGCGGTGAAGTGACATTACCCACCTGATCACTCATGGCACTGTCCTCTTCAGACGGAAGGAGGGCCGAGGGAACCCCGGCACCTCCGTCCTTAACCTACCCTGCGTACGGCTCTTACTTACTGCAGCAGCGCCAGGGCGTTCTGCGGGACCGCGTTGGCCTGAGACAGCACGGAGGTACCCGCCTGCTGCAGGATCTGCGCCCGAGTCAGCTCGGCGGTCTCGGAAGCGAAATCCGCGTCGCGGATACGCGACCGGGAGGCCTCGAGGTTCTCCGTCGTCTGGGTCAGGTTGGAGATGGTCGACTCGAAGCGGTTCTGGATCGCCCCGAAGTCACTGCGGATGTCGCTGACCGCGGTCAGGGCGGAATCGACACGCAGAATCACTTCGTTCGAAGCCGCCACCGTCAGGACATTCACATCAGCGAGGCTACCATTGACTTCGTTGTTTTCGTCGAAGCCCAGATTTGCCGCTTCGTCACCAGTAATAGTGATATCGTCTGACGCAAGAATACTAATCGTGTCATTGTCGACCGTGACCGACACGCCGCCGAGCTCAGAGCTCACAGCATCCGCCAACTCTTGGACAGACTCGAAGGTTCCGGTAATGGATACGGCGTCCTGGTCGCCGAGCTGAATCGATAGGTCACCATCGCCCAGCACCAGAGGATCCGCGGCCACCGCCTCCTCGCCATTATCGATGGTATTAGTTCCGGCGGAGAAATCGCCACCGTCAAACCCACCTCCAGACGTAAGGTTGTCCGCCGTAACCTCAATGCCGAAGTCAGTACCATCCGCTCTGGTGAACACCACATCACCGTCTTCAAAACTGCCAGTAAAGCTGATTCCAGCGTTATCAAGATCCGTGGCCGCAGCAGCCAGACCGGCGTCAAGCATTTCCGCCGTGACAGTTACATCGGCGTCGACGCCAGAATCATAAATTTCAACTCCGCCTACTTCCAAAGTGAACTGGGAGTCACCAGCGCCCGCCACCACAGCTTCAGTGAAGTCCCCAGACGACGTGGACGTGGTTGCCACAGCGTCCTCGCCTGCAACGATTTGCCCCGTAAGATCGCCAGAAGCCGACGCAGCCGTGCCGATGGCGTCCAAACGGGTGCTGGACTCGAGATTCAAGTCGATCGTTTCGCCGACATTAGCGCCGACTTGGAATTTGGCATCCCCGAAGGAGCCGTCCAGGATCTTCTGCCCATTGAAGGAGGTCTGCGACGACACGCGATCGATTTCCTCAAGGCGCTGTTGCACCTCGCGGTTGATCGCCTCGCGGTCCGAGTCAGAGTTGGTCGCGTTGGCGGACTGCACGGCCAGTTCCCGGATCCTCTGCAGGTTGTTCTGGACTTCCTGCAGGGCGCCTTCGCCGGTCTGCGCCAGGGAGATGCCGTCGTTCGAGTTGCGCACGGCCTGGTTCAGACCGCGGATCTGGGTGGTGAAGCGCTCGGAAATCGCCAGACCGGCCGCGTCGTCCTTGGCGCTGTTGATACGCAGGCCCGAGGACAGACGTTCCAGGCTCTGGGCCAGCGCGCCCTGAGAGTTGCTCAGGTTACGCTGCGCGTTCAGGGAAAGAACGTTGGTGTTAATTACTTGGGACATGATCGCTCTCCTGTAAGAGTCTTGCGTCACCGCCTCGGGCGGTTCTGGTGAACGGGTTGATCCCCGCTCTCAGAAGCCTTAACGACCCTCACCCAGGAACCTTTAGCCCTGCATCGAAATTTTTTTCGACCGGCGGCAATTCCTTGCCGCCCCCAGTTCCTCCAGCCGCGAAACCGTAACGCCGCGCTCCGATGCCCAGCCATTATCCGGACCGCACTCCGGCCACCATGGCCTTCTCGGTCATCCCGGCCGCAGCCCCCTGTCCGTCATCCCGGCCGTAGCGAAGCGAAGAGCCGGGATCTCCTCATGCGCGAACACCCCGACGTCTGCGCCACATTCAGCGGCGGAGATCCCGGATAACCGCTGCGCGGTTTCCGGGATGACGGAGGTGGGTGGTCATTTCGAGGGTTGGGTGGTCATTCCCAACGTGCGTGCCTCCAGCCAGCCCGCATCCCCCGGCCGTTATCCCGACGAGCCCCTCCTTCGCCATCATCCTGGCCGCAACGCACCCCTTCCCGTCTTCCCGGCCGGAGCAAAGCGGAGAGCCGGGATCTCCCCACGTGCGAACACCCGGACGCTTGTGCCGGCTCCAACGGCGGAGATCCCGGATAACCGCTGCGCGGTTTCCGGGATGACGGGGGTGGGTGGGCAATCCGCCGGATGGGTGGCCATTCCAAACGTGCCTGCATCTATCCAGGCCATATCCACGCCATTATCCCGTCGGCACCCTTCCTCGCCGTCATCCCGACCGCAATGCCCCCTTCCCGTCATCCCGGCCGCAGCGCAGCGGAGAGCCGGGATCTCCTCACGCGCGAACACCCCGACGTCTGCGCCACCCCCAACGACGGAGATCCCGGATAACCGCTGCGCGGTTTCCGGGATGACGGGGGTGGGTGGGCAATCCGACGGATGGGTGGCCATTCCAAACGTGCCTGCATCTATCCAGGCCATATCCAGGCCATTATCCCGTCGGCACCCTTCCTCGCCGTCATCCCGACCGCAATACCCCCTACCCGTCATCCCGGCCGGAGCGGAACGGAGAGCCGGGATCTCCCCACGCGCGAACACCCCGACGTCTGCGCGCCACCCCCGTCATCCCGGATAACCGCTCCGCGGTTTCCGGGATGACGGGGGTGGCAGGATCGTACGGAAACGAGGGCCGCGACCCGGCCGCTCAAGGGTGGCGATTACATCCCGTCATTGCGAGGAGCCGCAGGCGACGTGGCAATCAGCTGGCAGGGCGCAAGGCGTTTTAATCCAGCACTCTGCTTGTCCCGAGCGATTGCTTCGTCGCTGCGCTCCTCGCAATGACAGAGGTGGTGGATTCGCGGCTGGTTCGCGGGCTGACGGTGGTGGAGGTCGGAGGTGAGACGGTTCGGGTATATGCCCCAGGGCCTTGATATACTTGAGTGATGCGCCTGACGGACGAACAACAGACGATCATCCGCGAGGAAGTGCGCCGTGCATTCGGGCCGGATGCACGCGTGAAGCTGTTCGGCTCGCGCGTGGACGATGCCGCGCGTGGCGGCGACATCGACCTCTACATCGAGGCGGACGGCACACCGGATGAACTGCTGGACCAGGAACTCCGCCTGTACGTGGCACTGCAACGCCAACTGGGCGAACGCCGTGTGGATATCGTCGTGCATCCGCGCGGCGCGCCGCCCCGCCCCATTGATACGCATGCCGACCGCACGGGTGTCGCCCTGTGACCGCCACAACGCCACAGCACCGACTCGCCCGGCTCATTGATCTGGTTGATCGCGAGGACGAGCACCTGCTCGCCGTGCGCGAACGCCTGCTGGAAGGCGATTGCACAGTCGGTCCCGAACGCGTTCAGGGTATCCTTGCCACGGACACCGGGGTCGATCGCCTGGAGTCCTTCGGCGCGAAGTTCGGCCGCATGCAAGACACCATCATGGACAAGCTCGTCCCCACGTTTCTTGCCTGCGCCGGGGAAAACACGGGCCCGGCCATCGACAACCTGTCACGTCTGGAGAAGCTCGCCCTCATCCAGGACGCCGACGCCTGGCTACAAATGCGCCAGCTGCGCAACCGCCTGGTCCATGAATACATGGAGAGGCCCGCCGACCTGGCCCCGGCCCTCCAACGCGCCTGCCGCTTCACCGACCAGATGCACGCCGACTACCACGCACTGCGCACCTACGCGCAGGACCACCTGAAGATCGGACCTGCCAGCCTTTAAGGTCTCAAAGCCGCTGGCTATCCCTCGCATCATCCCGACCGCCCCGACTACTCGAGCCCGGCCGGACCGCCTCCCTTCCCGGCATCACGGCCGCAGCGCTCGCCTTCTCGTCACCCCGGCCGCAGCGCTCGCCTTCTCGTCACCCCGGCCGCAGCGCTCGCCTTCTCGTCACCCCGGCCGCAGCGCTCCCCTCCCCGTCATCCCGGCCGTAGCGGAGCGGAGAGCCGGGATCTCCCCACGCGCGAACACCCCGACGTCTGCGCCACCTCCAGCGATGGAGATCCCGGATAACCGCTGCGCGGTTTCCGGGATGACGGAGGTTGGGTGGTTATTTCGAGGGTTGGGTGGTCATTCCCAACGTGCGCGCCTCCATCCAGCCCGCATCCCCCGGCCGTTATCCCGACGAGCCCCTCCTTCGCCATCACCCCGGCCGCAGCGCGCCCCTCCCCGTCATCCCGGCCGTAGCGAAGCGAAGAGCCGGGATCTCCCCACGTGCGAACACCCCGACGCTTGTGCCGGCTCCAACGACGAAGATCCCGGATAACTGCTTCGCAGTTTCCGGGATGACGGGGTGTGTGCGCGGCGACTGGTGTAACGGTCACAGGCGCGCATTGCCATGGCTGGCGCGGGCTAGAGCAGCCAGGTGGTCCCGATACGGTGTTCGGGGATGGCGCCGGGGATCAGGTCCATCAGGAGCCAGCCGAAGATCAGGGTGATGAAGGCGCCGCAGAAGACGGTGGCCACGAACAGGCCGATGCGATTGCCGCGGCGCAGGCCGATGATCTCGCGCAGGGACCAGTAGAGCAGCCAGAGGGAGTACAGGATCAGCAACAAGGCGATGCCGTTGCCCCAGGGCCAGGGGAACGCGGCGACCACCTTGCCGACCCAGGCGGGCAACAGCCCGACCGTGACCGCGAGCATCGCACGGTCCGGGTGCGAGTAGCCCTGGAACAGCTCGGTCAGGTAGTGCGCGGACCAGGCCATCCCCAGCACCCCGATGCTCATCGCCAGCACGCTGTAGACGCCAAAGCCCCAGGCGCCCGGCATGGCCTCGGGCGGCAGGCCAATCGGGATCACCAGGTAAAGCCATTGGCTCGCGACCACGCTCACCAGCAGCACCGGCAACGCCAGCCAAAGGAATGTCTGCCACCACGGCGGGGCGGGTTCGATTGCCCGCGCATCGCGCACCGCCCCAAGCGGGTTTACGAGCGCGCGCAGGGTCATGCGGGCGGGATTGATGCAGGCACGAACGGTCATGCCCGGAGTATGTGGCAACTACATGACCATTCTATTACAAGCCGTCTTATGCCCCCCTTGGTGGCATTTCTGCTACCATCTGACCATGAAGGCCGTGTTCGATACCAACGTCTTCGTCGGTGCCTGTCTTGGCGTAGGCCCGGCCAATTACGCCATACAGGCGTGTATTGAAGGACGAGTTACACCGGTGATGGGCACGGCCTTATTCCGGGAGTACGAGGACGTTTTGGGCCGCGTCAAGATCTTCGAAGGAAGTCTGCTGGACATCGCCGAACGCGAACGCCTACTCGATATTTTCGCCGCCCGGTGTGTATGGTCCCGCATCTACTTTGGTTGGCGCCCCAATCTTCGCGACGAGGGCGATAACCACCTGATTGAACTCGCGGTAGCGGGTGACTGCCAAACGATTGTGACGCGAAACAAACGAGACTTTTTTCAGATGGAGCTGCAGTTCCCGGATATTCGAATTCTCGATCCCGCTGAACTGTTGGAGGTTATTAGCGCATGACTGCTTTAACCGTACGTTTGCCGGACGACAAGTACGAACGGCTGAAGGCGCTGGCACGCGAACGTGGGACCAGCGTGAACCGCCTTGTCGACGAGATGGCCACGCTGCTGATTGCAGAGCACGATGCCGAGACCCGTTTCCGGGTGCGCGCCCAGCGTGGTCAGGGCCGGGAACAGGAAGGTCTGGCGCTGCTGGACAAGGCGATGGGGAACACCTCGCCTGATTGAGAGGCGACTCCCTAATGCAGGGCGAGCGCGAGCGCGAGCGCCATGACGGTAATCGCCACCAGCTCCACCAGTTCCAGGGTGGCACCGGCCGTGTCTCCGGTGAAACCGCCGAGCCAGCGACGCAGGAAGGCGGCGATGGCGAACACCAACGCCAGTGCAACGGCCAGGCCCAGGATCAGGCCCCAAACACCGGTGACCAGCGCCAGTAGCAGGATCAACACGCCGGTGGCTACCAGCACCATCTGGGCGGGGCTGCGCGGCAGGTGTGCGGCCATCTCGGCGCCCAGGCCCTGCTCCCGCACGTAGGGCACCAGCAGAAACAGCCCGGTGAGCGCCGCCCGCCCCAGCACGATGGCGACCAGCAATGCGATCCAGGCACCCGTCTCCACCACGGTTACCAGAGCTCCGAACTTGATAAGCAGCACCAGGACCAGCGCTGCCACGGCCATCGGACCACTGGCCGGGTCCTTCATGATGGCCTGGGCGCGTTCCGGGTCCTGATGGCTGCCAACCCACGCATCCACCGTGTCCGCCAGGCCGTCCAGGTGCAGCGCGCCCGTCAGACCGACCCATAACGCGAGCACCAGTGCCGCGACCAAGAGCGGCGGCGTGCCGGGTATGGCCGCCAGCGCGATACCGACCAGCACCACGAGCAGGCCCAGGATCAGACCGACCAGTGGATAAGCCAGCACCGAACGGCCCAGGTCGGCCGGCTGCGGGTCTAGCGCGGGGGTGGGCAGGCGGGTGAGGAACTGGAGGGCCAGCCAGAAGGGTGTCAACACGACGCTCATGTGGGTGCCTGGCCGGACTTTGGCGGGAGGCATTCGAGGCCAGGGCTGCTCCCGCAGGGGGCTAGGCCACCGAAAGTCCTCGACATAGTTGTGGGAGCGGCCTTGGCCGCGAAGCCCCTGCCCGCGCCAGACTTTGGCAGGGGCTTCGCGTGCAAGCACGCTCCCACAAGAGCCCTCACAAGGCCACCCACAGGGTCTTGGCGCATCGGGGGCGGGAGATTCATCGATAGGGCTGCCATGGCTCGACAATATGCAGGGAGGCGAGCGGGACGTCGATGCCGAGCAGCTTCTCCAATGGCCAGCCTTCGCGCAGGGCGCGGAGCAGCCGGATGACGCCGCCGTGCGCGATCACGAGCACGCACTCGCCTTCGTCGGGCGCCAGGTCATTCCAGCCGGCGACAACACGTTCGCGAAACTCCAGGAGCGACTCGCCTTTGGGGGGCGAGTGATTCACCGGATCCTGCCAGAAACGGCCCAGTGCATCGGCGTCCGTCTCCATCAGCGCCGCCGCCGTGCGGCCTTCCCAGTCGCCGAAGTCGAGTTCGGCCAGGCGGTCGTCGACGGCGAGCGGTACACCGGCCTCTTCCGCAAACGCCTGTGCCGGGGCGCGGCAACGTATCAGCGGCGAGCAGACAATGCGATCCCAGACGCTACCTCCGGCCAGAGCATCACGCATCGCGGTCCAGCCGGCCTCGGTCAGCGGAACATCGCTGCCTCGCCCGCAGAAGCCGTTGCCAGTCGTTTCTCCGTGGCGCAGCAGGCCGATTTGGGCGTGGCGGATAGTCAACTGGCCTCTCCGCTGACACCCGCCTCGGCGAAGGTGGCCATGCCGGAGTGTAGCTCGCAGGCCAGACGTAGCAGGGGCACGGCCGTGGCCGCCCCGCTCCCCTCGCCCAGCCGCATGCCGAGATCAAGCAGCGGCTCGGCCTCCAGCGCCGCCAGCAGGCGCTGGTGACCCGGCTCCGCCGAGGTATGGGCATAGAAGAACCAGTCCGCCGTGCCCGGACACAGGCGCTCGGCCACCAGCGCCGCCGAGGTGCTGATGAAGCCGTCCACCAGCACCGGCAGGCCGATCTGCGCCGCGGCGATATACGCCCCGGCAAGCCCGGCAATCTCGAAGCCCCCCAGGCAGCGAAGGCTGCCGAGTGCGTCGCCCCGCACCTCGCCGTGGGTTTGCAGGGCCTGTTCGATGACCTCGGCCTTGTGCCGCACCCCATTCGCGTCCAGCCCTGTGCCGGGCCCGGCCAGATCGACGGGTGGCAGGTCCAGCAGCGAACAGGCGAGCGCGGCGGCGGCGGTCGTGTTGCCGATGCCCATCTCGCCGCCGATGAACAGTTGGGCCCCGCTGCGCCGCGCGCGCTCCGCGCACTGGCGGCCGGCGTTCAGGGCACGTTCCAGCTGCGCTGGCGTCATCGCCGGCTCGCGGGCCAGGTTGGCAGTGCCGGGGCCCAGGTTCAGTTGCTGCACACCGCGGACCGCGGGCGGCTCCGCGACCGTGCCCAGGTTGATCACCTCGATGGAGGCGCCCAGGTACCGCGCCAGCACCGAGATCGCCGCCCCACCCGTCGCGAAGTTCGCGACCATCTGCGCCGTCACCGCTTGCGGAAAGCGCGAGATGCCCTCGGCCACCACGCCATGATCGCCGGCGAACACCGCGATGTGGACGTTCTCCAGCCCTGGCTTTTCCAGGCCCTGCATGCCGGCCAGGCGTTCGGCGATCGCCTCCAGTTGCCCGAGCGACCCAGGCGGCTTGGTCAGCTGGGCCTGCCGTTCAGCCGCGGCCTGCCGGGCGGCGGCGGCCAGGGTCGCCGGCGGCACCTGCAGCCAGTCACAGTCTTCGGTCACTTGTTGGTCCTCATTGGTCTCTCGTGCGTGCTTTGCCACTTTCCTTCATCCCGACCCATGACTCCTCGCCATCCCGGCCGGCTACTTCCCGTCATCCCGGCCGCAGCGAAGCGAAGAGCCGGGATCTCCCCCGCGGGAACACCCCGACGTCTGCCCCATCCTCCCGCGACGAAGATCCCGGATAACCGCTGCGCGGTTTCCGGGATGACGACGTTGGGGGAGCATCCGAATGTCTGGAACAGGAATCCTGGCCACCCGCCCAACTGTCATGCCGGCCCATTGCTTTTCGTGATCCCGGCCATCCATTGCCCGTCTTCGCCAACCACTTCCCGTCATCCCGGCCGTAGCGAAGCGGAGAGCCGGGATCTCCCACGCGGGAACACCCCGACGTCTGCGCCACCTCCCACGACGAAGATCCCGGATAACCGCTGCGCGGTTTCCGGGATGACGACGTTGGGGGGAACATCCGAACGTCTGGACCAGGAATCCTGGCCACCCGCCCAACTGTCATGCCGGCCCATTGCTTCTCGCCCTCCCGGCCGTAAGCGCTTTCCTTGGCGTCATCCCGGGCGCAGCACTCCCCCCTGACGTCAGCCCGCCCTCCCACTACTGTCCGCCATCCCGGCCGCAGCGAAGAGGAGAGCCGGGATCTCCACGCGCCAGGGATACCCCCTGACGTCCGTGCCACCTGCCAACGATGGAGATCCCGGATAACTGCTTCGCAGTTTCCGGGATGACGAGGGTTAGGTGGCAGGGGTGACGGTTGGGGTCGGGATACTGCGGTGGTGCCGGCCTGCCGGCGTGCTTGTCTATGTGCCTGGAGGGCAGAACGCATCCTGGAGGGCGGAATGCTTGTATGCCAGCCTGTCACAGCGGGTCTCCCTTCAGGACGTGCGGGAGGCCGGCGACGGTGAGGATGACGCGGTCCATCGATGGGGCCAAGCGCTGGTGGAGCCAGCCGGCCTCGTCGGCGAAGCGGCGGGACAGTGCGTCCATGGGCGTGATCCCCATGCCGGTCTCGTTGGATACGAACACCAACGTGCCCGGCAGGCGTGGAACAGTCTCGATCAGCGCCTCGCGTTCACGCTCGATCCGGCCCTCGTCATCGGTGCACAGTAGCTGGGTGAGCCACAGGGTCAGGCAGTCCACTAGCAGGCACTGCTCGGGTCCCGCGGCCTGCTCCAGCGCCCGGGCCAGGCCCGTGCCCGCCTCGACGAGGCCCCAGTCTCCGGGCCGGTCGGCGCGGTGGCGTTCGATCCGGCGCGCCATTTCGGCATCGTCCGCGCGCGCCGTCGCCACGTAGGTCACGGGCAGGCCGCTGGCCGCCGCCAGTTGTTCTGCCAGCCGGCTCTTGCCCGAGCGCACGCCACCCAGTACCAGGGTCTTCATGCGACTGGCTCCTTCCGTTCGGCTTGCAGAAGGGTCAGTATGTAATTCATATCCAGGTGTTCTTCCAGAGAATCGGCCAGGCGCTTCAGGCCGCGCTCCCGCGCCGTTGCCAGGTCTTCCCCGATCTCCATCCCGCTGCGCATACCCGCCCATTGCAGCAAGGCCTCGGCGGCGTCCGATGTATCGAACACGCCGTGAACATAAGTGCCGGCCACCGCGTCATCTGCACTACGCGCGCCATCCGCGCCGTGTTCCAGCTGCAGCACCGGACGCCCCAGGCCCGGCCCGGTCGTCACGCCCGCATGGATCTCGTAGCCCTCCACACGGGCCTCCCGATCCAGCACGCGGTCGCCGCGAACCCGCTCCAGGTGCTTCTCGGGTGCGAGCCGGGTCTCGATATCCAGCCAGCCCAGCCCCGGCGTGGAGCCCGACTGGCCTTCGACGCCATCGGGATCGTACACGGCGTGACCCAGCATCTGGAATCCGCCGCAAATCCCCAGCACCTTGCCGCCATAGCGCACATGCCGCTGCAGCGCTTCTTCCCAGCCCTGCTCGCGCAGCCAGGCGAGATCGGCGCGCACGGACTTCGAGCCCGGTAGGACGACCAAATCGGCGGGCTGCAACGCCTCGCCCGGTCCGACAAAGCGCAGGTCCACCGCCGGGTGCAGCCGCAGCGGATCGAAATCCGTATGGTTGGAGATGCGCGGCAGTGCCGGCACGACCACCTTCAGCGCGTCCGCGGGCGTCGAAGGCATCGCCTCGCGCGGCAGGGCATCCTCGGCATCCAGGTAGAGCCCGTGCAGGTACGGAATCACGCCGAGCACCGGCTTGCCGGTCTCCTGTTCCAGCCAGTCCAGCCCGGGTTGCAGCAAGCCGATATCGCCGCGAAAGCGGTTGATCACGAAGCCCTGCACCCGCGTGCGCTCCGTCTCGCTCAAAAGCGCCAGCGTGCCCACCAAGTGCGCGAACACCCCGCCCCGGTCGATATCCGCGACCAGGATCACCGGACAGTCCACCGCCTCGGCAAAGCCCATGTTGGCGATGTCGCCCGCGCGCAGGTTGATCTCCGCCGGCGACCCGGCGCCTTCCACCAGCACATGGGCGTACTGCGCCGTCAGGCGCCGATGCGAGGCCAGCACCGCCTCAAGCGCCACCGGCTTGTAGTCGTGGTAGGCCCGGGCATCCAGCTCCGCCGCCGGCCGGCCGTGGATGATGACCTGCGCCCCCTGATCCGAGCTGGGCTTCAGCAGTACCGGGTTCATGTCCGTATGCGGGTCCAGGCCACAGGCCGCGGCCTGCAGGGCCTGGGCGCGCCCGATCTCGCCACCATCGGCCGTGACCGCGCTGTTCAGCGCCATGTTCTGCGGCTTGAACGGCACCACCGACAGCCCCCGCCGATGCAGCACGCGCGCCAGCCCCGCGACCAGCACGCTCTTGCCAGCATCCGAGGTCGTGCCCTGCACCATCAGCGTCGTACCCATCAGGACGCCCCCAGCGCCTGTTCCAGGCGCTTCCATTCGTATTCCTGCCCCGGCAGGCCAAAACGAAGGCTGCCCGGCTCATCAAACCGCCGCACGAGGATGCCCTGCGCGCCCAGGTGATCCTGCCAGCCTGCGGGATCGTCCACGCGGCACCACTGAAACAGCGCGGTGCCGCCGGCGGGTTCCAGCCCCTGGTCGCGCAGCAAGTCCGCCAGGCGCTGACCACGTGCCTGGAGCATGCCGCGTGTCTCGGCCTGCCAGGCCCGGTCCGACAGCGCCTGGGTGGCGATCCAGCGGGACGGTCCGGCAAGACCCCACGGGCCCATCCGGGCGGCCAGTCGCGTGCGCAGCGTGTCCTCCGCGATGACAAATCCCACGCGCGCCCCGGCCAGGCCAAAGAACTTGCCCAGCGAGCGCAGTACCACCAGACCCTCGCGCGGCGCGTCCGTCGCCAGGCTCGCCTCGGGTGTCACGTCCATGAACGCCTCGTCCACGATCAGCCAGCCGCCGCGCGCGGCCAGGGTCGCATGCCACGCCAGCAGGTCCGCGCGGTCAAACCGCTGTCCGGTCGGGTTATTGGGGTTGACCAGCACCAGCACGTCCAGGCCGGGCAATGCGGCCTCAATCGAATCCCCATCCAGCGGGACGACGTCATGCCCGGCCCCGTGCCAGGCCCGGGCGTGTTCGTTGTAGCTGGGCTCGAGGATGCCCACGCGCGAAGGGCCTTCCCGTAGCGCGGGCAGCAGCTGGATCGCGGCCTGGGAACCGGGCACCGGCAACAGCGCCCCGGTCCCGTAATAGGCGGCGGCTGCGGCCTCCAGACCGTCGTCCGGTTCCGGCAGGCGTGCCCAGGCCCCTGGCGGAAGCTCGCCCGCGGGGTAGCCATGCGGGTTGATGCCCGTGGAGAGATCCAGCCAGTCGGCCTCGGGGATCCCGTAGCGCGCAGCCGCCTGACGGATACCGCCCCCGTGCACCTGGATCAGTACCTGCGGCTCCGGCGTCTGCATCGATTGGGCCTCAGAACAGGACAACGACAATCACCCCGGCCACAATGAAGGCCATCCAGATGGCCAGCGCACGATCCAGCAGCTCAACCGCCTGGCGAATGCCTGCCGCGTCGGGCATGCGGCCCATCCCCAGGCGGGGTCGCCACTCGCGCTGCCCGCCATAGGGTGCCGCTCCCCCCAGGACCACACCCAGCGCACCCGCCCCCGCCGCCATCACCGGACCCGCATTCGGGCTCTTCCAGCCGGCGGCCTGCTCGCGCCAGCACTGCAGCGCGTCCCGGCCGCGCCCGGCCAGGGCATAGCCCAGCGCCGTCAGGCGGGCCGGGATCAGGTTCATCGCATCGTCCAGGCGCGCGGCAGCCCAGCCAAACGAGCGAAAACGGTCATTGCGATAGCCCCACATCGCGTCCAGCGTGTTCACCAGCCGATAGGCCACCACGCCCGGCGCGCCAGCCACCAGAAACCAGAAGATCGTGGCGAACAGCGCGTCGTTGCCGTTCTCCAGCACCGACTCGATGGTCGCGCCACTCACCCCGCGCGCGTCCAGGGCCGCCGTGTCGCGACTGACCAGCATGCCGACACCGGTGCGCGCCCCAGACAGGTCATCCTTTTCCAGGGCCTCGGCCACCACCTCCGCATGCTCGTCCAAGCTGCGCCAGCCAATTGCCAGCGTGAGGATCGCCACCGTCAGAACCCAGCCCCAGGCCAGCGAGGCGCCCAGTGCGGCCAGCGCCACCCAGGGCAGGACCAGCGCCGCGAGAAGGAGCGCTCCGCGTACACGACTGGGCGCATGCCAGCGGGATTCGGCCCAGGACGCGAGCTGGCCGAATCCGGCGAGCGGATGGAACCGCCGTGGGTCACCAAACAGTCGGTCCAGGATCAGGGCGCCGATCAAGATCAGAAAGGTACTCATGTGTCGCCACCTCCGGATGGCCCATCCGGACGCGCGGCGGATTCCCGGGCGTCCGTGGACGCAGCCAGCTCGCACGGCGCACCCCAGCGATCCTGGAACACCAGGTCTTCCAGCGGGCGGCGGCTGTCCCAGCCCGCCGTTTCCAGCATCGGCCGGTCATAGAAGCGCTCGACATGCCCGAGGCACAGCACGGCAATGGGGTACCCGCCTTCGGGCATGTCCAGCCGATTGGCCAGCCAGTCCGGATCGAACAGGGAAACCCAGCCCATGCCCAGGCCCTCGGCGCGGGCGGCCAGCCACAGGTTCTGGATCGCACACGCGGCCGAACAGAGGTCCATCTCGGGGAGCGTCCGCCGGCCCAGCACGTAGCGCTCGCGGCCATCGGTCAGGGCCACGACCAGCAACTCGCCCGCCTCGCGGATGCCCTCCAGCTTCAAGCGATGCACGTCGGCCGCGCGCTCGCCACAGGCCTCGGCGGTGCGCGCCTGTTCATCCGCCGCGTGGGCGTGGAGCGCCTCGCGCACCGCCGGGTCGGTAATGCGCAGGAAGCGCCAGGGCTGCATGTACCCCACGCTCGGCGCGCGATGCGCCGCCTCCAGCAGCCGCCGCAGCACCGCTGGATCGACCGGGTCCGGCCGAAAATGGCGCATATCCCGGCGTTCCGCGATCACGCGATAGACGGCCGCAAGCTCATCTTGGGCAAATCCCGAACCCCCGGCATCAGCGCCCGGGCAGGAAGGGTTCTCATTGGCGGGCAACTCGGACTGCATCGGCTTACCGTCAGGGGGACACGACGCGGATGCAGAGGGATCGGGGTGCGGCCACAGGGGGCCCGCACCTACCGACCCTCGCCCACCGCGCGGTCGCAGAAACATCGTCCAGGCCGGTCTCCGGGCTCGCGAGGCCCCGGCAACCCGGGGCGGCAAGTCGCCTTCCCGGGCCGCGTTCGGCCCAGTGGCTTTCGACTTGTCGAGGTCCGAGCGGCCTGCGGAAGCACCCCTCGAACCCACTCGCTTACCGTTGCGGGGGCAGCGTCGGAATGGGGCTGCGGAGGATCTCGCGCCTGCACCGACTTCCCGTTTAACCCGCGCGATCAGTCGCCCGGGCACCTGGTAGCAAGCCGCCAATCATACGCGGCAAGCCCACTGCCGACCAATTGACGCTCCGAGGCGCCCCAGGCTTGCTGCTATGATGCCCCGCTAGTCCAGCGCCAAGTGGCGGCTCCCCAGCCGGCTCGAAGGCGCTTGAACAATCAATCCAATGCGACTGTAAAATCATGCAATTCTGGACTTTCCGAACTCCACTGCTCGCTTGCCTCCTGGGCCTGCTCTCAACCCCGCTGATCGCAATGGCGGACTCAATCACGGTCACTGACGACGATGGCCGCGAGGTCCATCTGGAGCAGCCTGCCGAGCGCATCGTCAGCCTGGCGCCGCACATCACCGAGGTGCTGTTTGCCGTGGGTGCGGGGGACCGCATCGTGGGCGCAACGCAGTACAGCGATTATCCGCCCGAGGCGGAGGCCATCCCGCGGATTGGCGGCTACAGCCGGATTGACCTGGAACGGGTACTGGAAAGGGACCCCGATCTGGTGATCGCGTGGAAGAGCGGCAACTCCGCCTCTCAGGTCGAACGCCTGCGCGAACTGGGACTGCCGGTGTACGTATCGGAACCACGCAGCTTCGAGGGTGTGGCCTCGAGCATGCGGCGCATGGCCACGCTCGCCGGCACGCATGACCAGGGCGAGGCCGCGGCAGAGGACTTCCTGGGCCGAATGGACGCGCTCCGCGCCACGTACGGCGACCGGGACCCGATTCGCGTGTTCTATCAGGTGTGGGAGCAACCGTTGATGACGGTCAATGACGACCACCTGATCGCCGAGGCCATCGCCGTCTGTGGCGGCGTGAACGTGTTCGGCGATCTCGACCGCCTGGTGCCACGCATTGGCCGCGAAGCCGTACTGGATGCCGACCCCGAGGTCATCATCGGCGGCGGCATGGGCGAGGACCGCCCCGACTGGGTGGTCGCCTGGGGCCAATGGGAGGATATGACCGCGGTCCAGCGCGACAATCTGTTCTTCATTCCCCCTTCGCTCCTGCAACGCCATACCGGACGCATCGCGGAAGGCACCGCCCTGATGTGCGAAGAACTCGAACGCGCCCGCGCACGCCGTCCCGCCCCATGACCATGACGGTCCGCCTCGCAGTCTCTCGGAAAGGATATCGCGGGACACCAATGAAGGAGCGTTGTACGTGCGCTGAAGGCAGCGCTCCCGCCGTTCCGGCAACCTACCGCTTCACCCGCCTGGAGCGGAGGGCTACCGCTTGACCCGTTCGTTCCTCCTGGCCCTGGGCGTGCTGTTACCCGCGTCTGTGCTCTCCGTTCTGGTGGCACTGGCCTACGGCAGCGTGCAGATTCCGTTCCCTGACCTGCTGAGTGTCTTCTTCGGCGAGGCCTCGCGACTGCACAGCACCCTGGTACTGGATCTGCGCCTGCCGCGCGCGCTGGCCGCGTTCGCCGCCGGCGGGTTGCTAGGCCTGGCCGGAGCGCTGATGCAGGTCCTGCTACGCAATCCACTGGCCGATCCCTACGTGCTGGGGCTCTCCGGCGGTGCCTCGGTGGGCGCCTTGCTGGCGATGCTGGCGGGGCTGTCCATGTTCTCGGTCTCGGCCGCGGCCTTCGTGGGCGCCCTGCTGTCCACCATTCTGGTGTTCGGCCTGGCCCACGGCACGGGCAGCTGGACCCCGACCCGCCTGCTGCTGACCGGTGTCGTGGTGGCCGCCGGCTGGGGCGCGATGATCAGTTTCATCCTCGCAGTCAGCCCCACTGCGGAGCTCCCGGGCATGCTGTACTGGCTGATGGGCGACGTCTCCCATGCCCGCAACCCCTACCCGGCCTGGGGCGTACTCGTGGTCGTCGCCCTGCTCGCCCTGCCATTTGGCCGCACCCTGAACGTCCTGGCGCGCGGGCCCATGCAGGCCGCGGCCCTCGGAGTGGCCGTACGCCCGGTGGAATGGACGATCTATGTGGTGGCGGCCCTGATCACCGCGACCGCGGTCACCCAAGTCGGCGCGGTCGGCTTTGTCGGGCTGATCGTGCCGCACATGCTGCGTCTGATCTTTGGCAACGACCAGCGCGTGATCCTGCCGGCCTCGGCCCTGGGCGGGGGCATCCTCCTCACCCTGGCCGACACCCTGGCCCGGACGATCATTGCCCCGGAACAATTGCCGGTGGGCGTCATCACCGCGATGCTGGGTGTCCCGGTGTTCCTGTTCCTGCTCTACCGGAGCCGCTGATGCCGCGTACACATCTCCCAGTCCCCGCGGCGACCCAGCCACACGACACGCCGGGCCTTGGCGCGCGCAGCGTCCACCAGGAACCGGGGCCCAAGACCCTGCTCGCGACGCATGACCTTGTCATCGACGTGCCCGAGCGGCCGCCCGGTTCGCCGCTGGACCTGACGGTCGACCCGGGCCAGTGCTGGGGCATCCTGGGCCCGAATGGGGCCGGCAAGAGCACCCTCCTGCAGACCCTCGCCGGCCTGCGGGCCGCGCGTGCCGGAACCATCAAGGTCAAGGGACAATCCATTGCGACCCTCGCCCGCGCGGAACTGGCCCGTCGCCTGGGCCTGGTCTTCCAGACCCACCACGACGGCTTTCCCGCCACGGTGCTGGAGACGGCCCTGATCGGACGCCACCCGTATCTGCGGCCCTGGGATATCGAGTCCTCCGAGGACTACGCCCGCGCCCGGGCGGCACTCGCGGCGATGGATCTCGCCGACCTCGAGGACCGCATGGTGGACACGTTGTCCGGCGGGGAACGCCAGCGCCTGGCAATCGCGACCGTGCTGACGCAGGACCCCAGCCTGCTCCTGCTGGACGAACCCACCAGCCAGCTGGATCTGCATCATCAGGTGGCCGTGCTCAACCGCGTGCAGGCCATCGTCGGTCAGGAAGACCGAGGCGCGGTGCTGGTCCTGCACGACGTCAACCTCGCGGCGCGCTACTGCGATCACCTGCTACTGCTATTCCCTGACGGACAGGCGTGCTGGGGCCCCACGGCCACCATGCTGGTGCCCAGCGCACTGGAGCGCCTGTACAACCAACGCCTGAGCGTGGGCGAGGTGGACGGCCTGCCCGTCTTCCTGCCGCGCAACGAGTAGTCCCCATGGAATTCTTCCGCACCCTGCATTCCGACCTGGATGCCGAAAACCTGCAGCGAAGCCTCACCGTGTCCGCATTACCCGACGCCAGCGGCGCGATCGATACGCTGATCGCCGGCGAGGGCCCCGATGCCGGCGTCGTGTACTGCCTGTGGGGCGAGTTTCGCGTCCATCGGGAAGTCATCAACGGTGGCGTTCGCTTTTCCCTGCCGGAATGCCCGAATGGCCTCGCCTGGACGCTGACCACCGGTCACCCGCCGGAGCCGCGGGCCGTCACCCTGCACCTGACCATCAATCGCCAGGAGCACGACCCGGACTTCGTCGAGAGCCTCGAGGCGTTTGCCGATTCCTGGGAGCTCCCCGTGCCCTGACAGAACGCTCCATGAAGGGAAACGATGCAATTTTCTTTTCGTTTCATGGTCGGTATGGTGCAGATCTGTTGCGAAGGAGAACGCCATGAACCCGACACCGCCGGACAGCGTGAAGACCTCTCATCCCACCCAGGACGGGGCCGGGGTGAAGATTCGGCGCATCCATGATTTCCGCGGCGGCCTGGATCCCTTCCTGATGCTGGACGAACTGAAGGCCAGCGCGCGCGAGGACTACATCGGCGGCTTCCCCTCGCACCCGCACCGCGGTTTCGAGACGCTGACCTACCTGGTCCACGGCGGCCTGACTCACGAGGACTCCATGGGCAACCAGGGCCGCGTCGAGGCCGGCGAGGCCCAGTGGATGAGTGCCGGGCGCGGTGTAATCCACTCCGAGATGCCGCTTCTGGACGCGGACGGCCTGCACGGCTTCCAGCTTTGGGTAAACCTGCCCGCCGCGCGCAAGATGGACCCGCCGCGTTACCGCGACGTGCGCGCCGACGCGATGCGCCACCTGCCGGAAGACGACGATTCGCTGCGCTTCAAGGCCATTGCCGGCTCCTGGCAGACCAGCGCCGGGGACACCGAAGGCGCGCTTCCACAGATCGGCGAAGGCGCCGCCATGGCCGATCTCACGCTACCGGCCGGCTATCGCCTGTCGCTTGCGGTGCAACTGGAAGATCGCGTGCTGGCCTACGTGTTCGACGGCGAGCTGACCGGCCTCGGCACGGGCCAACTGGGCGTCTGGCACGGCCACACCCAGGTCCACCTGATCGCGCAGCAGGATGCCCGGGTACTGCTGTTCAAGGGACGGCCGCTGGGCGAACCGATCGCCCACTACGGCCCGTTCGTGATGAACACCTCCGACGAGATCGAACAGGCCATCAGCGACTACCAGTCCGGCCAGCTCGCCGCCGAACCAGCCAGCATGGACTGACCTCGAACCAGCCCATCATCCCGCAAGTTCCTCGCGCGATTCCCCCCTCTCCGTCATCCCGGAAACCGCCCAGCGGTTATCCGGGATCTCACCGCGTGGCCCAAACCCCCAACCTGCTGCCTGGCACCCGCGCCGGAGATCCCGGCTCTTCGCTCCGCTACGGCCGGGATGACGCCAGGGACGATCACCCGACCGGTACTTGCATCCCCCGCCACCTGACGCTTTCGTCATCCCGGAAACCGCCCGGCGGTTATCCGGGATCTCACCGCGTGGCCCAAAGCCCCCAACCTGCTGCCTGGCACCCGCGCCAGAGATCCCGGCTCTTCGCTCCGCTACGGCCGGGATGACGTCAAGGAAGATCACCCGACCGGTGATCCTTGCTCCCTCGCCACCCATCGCTTTCGTCATCCCGGAAGCCGCACAGCGGTTATCCGGGATCTCACCGCGTGGACCAAGCCCCGACCCGCTGTCTCGCACTCATGCAGAAAACCACGGCTCTTCGGTTCGTTACGGCTGCGGTGAAGGGGCTTTGGGAGCCAAGGTGGCTATGGATGGCGTCGCGGGCCACCCAGCTAGGCTTGGGGCTGGATCCGGTGATCCCACGATCCGTTCCGTGGCGAAGGATGGCCCCGCAACGGGTGCAGGGGCGCTGGTTCGTGGCCGCCCCCCCAGGCCGGCCTCAGCCGCCTTCCTCGATCAGCTCGATGGCGTTGCCGTCGGGATCGCGCACGAATGCGGCCGGGCGCCCGGAACGACTGCGCTCCACGGCAATCCCCGCGCCTTCCAGACGCGCTGCCAGCGCCTCCAGGCCCCGGACGCGCAACGCCAGATGACGGTCCTGACCGCAGCGCACGCCGCGCTCGGTCGGATCGGGGTTCGGCACCTGCAACAGATGCAGCGCCTGTCCGCTCCCCAGGTCATACCACAGACCGGGAAAGTCGAGATCCGGGCGTTCCAGCGGCACCAGGCCAAGCTGCTCCCCGTAAAAGGCCGCCGCCACCCGCGTGTCCGCAATCACCAGGCTTGCGTGATGCAGACGCAGGATACCGGGTTCTAGCCGCTTCGCCGAAGTCATACCCGCATCACCCCCGAGGCCGGTTCGAGCAACACAATGGCCTGGGCCGCCACCCCTTCCTTGCGCCCGGTAAAGCCGAGGTGCTCGGTAGTGGTCGCCTTCACGCTGACATCGGCGATATTCAGCGCGGTATCGGCTGCCAGGTTTTCGCGCATCGCGCGCACATGCGGTGCAAGCTTGGGCGCCTGCGCGATCACCGTGGTGTCGATGTTGACCGGGCGCCAGCCGGCCCCGGCCACTCGTTCGAGCGTCTCCCGCAGCAGGACGCGGCTGTCCGCCCCTCGAAACGCCGGATCGGTATCCGGAAAGTGCAGGCCGATATCCCCCAGCGCTGCGGCGCCCAGCAGGGCGTCGCACACCGCGTGGATCAGCACGTCCCCATCCGAATGGGCCACGAATCCACGCTCGAACGGGATACGAACGCCACCGAGTACCAAGTGGTCGCCTTCGCCGAAGGCGTGTACGTCGAAGCCCTGGCCAATCCGCAAGCCGCTCATGCGCGAAACCCGCCTTCCAGGCGTCCCTGCTGCATCAGATACAGGCGAGCGAGCTCAAGGTCTTCGCTGCGGGTGATCTTGATGTTCATCGGGGAGCCCTCGATCAGTCGGGGTGCCTGGCCCAGGAACTCGATGGCGCTGGCCTCGTCCGTCACCGGATGTCCCTCGGCACGCGCTTGCGCGTTGGCCGTGCGGAGCATCCCCAGCCGGAACATCTGCGGGGTCAGGGCCCGCCAGACCCGTTCGCGATCCAGCGTCCGTTCGACCTTCCCGGCACCATCGCTCCACTTGATGGTATCGGTGCTGGGACTGGCGAGCAGCCCACCCACCGGATCGTCTCGCAACTCGTGCAGCAGCCGGTCCACATCCGCTAGCGGCAGACAGGGTCGTGCCGCGTCATGCACCAGTACCCAGTCTTCCTCGTGCGCCCGTTCGGCAAGGAAATCGAGCCCGTTCTGGACCGAATCCGCGCGCTCCGCCCCTCCGGCCGCACGGAACAGCCGGCCGCCGGCCAGCGGCAGGTCCAGGGCATCCGGGTCGACGTCCGGACCGAGTACCAGAACCACCCCCCGAATCCGCGGGTGTTCGAGAAAGATCGACAGGGTGTGGGAGAGGATCGTGTGCGATCCGAGTGTCAGGTACTGCTTCGGACGGTTGGATCCCATGCGCCGACCGATTCCAGCCGCCGGGATCAACGCCCAGAACGCTGGCTCCCGAGTCGGCACGTGTTCCGCGTCAGCCATCAAAGGGGTCCTCGGGTGGCAGGGTGTCGGTGGCGGGCTCCGCATCCTCCGGGACTTGCGCGTCCGGGCCCGCATCGGTCTCTCCAGCCGGGCCCGGTAGCGGCTCGACCTGCAGCCTCGTGGGCTCGTCCTCGCCCACCACGAAGAAGAAGATCTCGTCCTCGCGGATCATCCCCAGATCGCGACGCGCGCGCTCCTCGACCGCCGCGGTACCGCCGCGCAAATCGCGCACCTCGGCCTCCAGGGCCTGGTTGCGTTGTTCCAGCTCGGCATTTGCGGCTTGCTGTTGCGCAACCTGCTCGCGCAGATCGCGCACATCGCGCCAACTCCCCTCGCCCAGCCACAGGGGCCATTGCAGGGCCAGCAGCACGAGGGCCAGACCGATCAACAGGCCGCGCATCACCCGCACTCCGTATGGTTGAACAGAGAAAGCCCTCGCCCGCGCACCGCGACAGACGCGACAACGTGGAGACGAGGGCTTTCGCAAGTGGCCGGCATGCCCGGCATTCTACGAGCCCCGGACGACCGGGGACAGGAACCGCGCCGCAGGCTGAGGACTGCGTGGTGACCAAGGCCGTCCCGGGTCTCGATCAGCGCCCGAAGGTGAACGCCGACATGCCCGGATAGGTCGCCCGCGAACCCAGGTGTTCCTCGATACGGATCAGCTGGTTGTACTTGGCGACCCGATCGGAACGCGACAACGAACCGGTCTTGATCTGGCCGGCGCGCGTGGCCACGGCCAGGTCCGCGATGGTCACGTCTTCGGTCTCGCCCGAGCGATGCGAGATCACTGCAGTGTAATTGGCCTTGCGCGCCATCTCGATGGCTTCCAGCGTCTCGGTCACGGTGCCGATCTGGTTGAGCTTGATCAGGATGGAATTCGCAACGCCCTTTTCGATGCCTTCCTGCAGGATCTGGGTATTGGTCACGAACAGGTCGTCACCCACCAGCTGCACGCGATTGCCCAGGCGCTCGGTCAGCGTCTTCCAGCCGTCCCAGTCATCTTCGGCCATCCCGTCCTCGATGGTCAGGATCGGGTACTGGTCCACCCAGTGGGCGAGATACTCGGAGAACTCGTCGGCAGAGAAGGCCTTGCCTTCGGAATCGAGGTGATAGCGCCCGTCACGGTAGAACTCGGAGCTGGCGCAGTCGAGGCCGATCCAGATGTCCTCGCCCGCCTTGAAGCCGGCGTTGTGAACCGCTTCCAGGATCACCTCGATCGCGGCGGAGTTGGACGGCAGGTCGGGCGCAAAACCGCCCTCGTCGCCCACCGCCGTCGCCAGCCCGCGCTTGGACAGCACCTTTTTCAGCGCGTGGAAGACCTCGGCGCCGTAGCGCACGGCCTCGCGTACCGAGTCCGCCCCCACTGGCAGGATCATGAACTCCTGCATGTCCACACTGTTATCGGCATGGGCACCACCATTGATGATGTTCATCATCGGTACCGGCAGCAGCGTGGCGTCGTCGCCGCCCAGGGTCTCGAACAGTGGCTGTTCGCGATCCGCGGCCAGGGCATGCGAAGTGGCCATGGAGACGGCCAGCAGGGCATTGGCGCCCAGGCGTGCCTTGTTGTCGGTCCCGTCCAGTTCCAGCATGCGGCGATCGACTGCGGTCTGATCCAGCTCCATCCCACGCAGTGCGTCGCGGATCTCGCCGTTCACGTGGCTGACGGCCTTCAGCACGCCCTTGCCGCCGTAACGCTTTTCGTCGTCGCGCAGTTCCAGGGCCTCGCGGGCCCCTGTGGAAGCACCGGAGGGCACCGCCGCTCGCCCCATGGCGCCGGAATCCAGGACAACATCGGCCTCGACCGTCGGGTTGCCCCGAGAATCGATGATCTCGCGGGCGTGAATCTCCGCAATCTTGGACATGCTCTCTCCTTGAAAATACCCGCCCGGACGGGCCCGTCCGGGACGTTTTATCGATTCTTTCGGTCGTTAACCGAGACCGTACTCCGCTTCCGCAAACGGCTGCGCCTTGGCGGCGGCGTCCAGCGCCTTGAGCGTCTGCAACAGCTCGGCCATCTTCGGCAGCGGCCAGGCGTTGGGACCGTCGGACAAGGCCTTCTCGGGATCCGGATGGGTCTCCATGAACAGGCCGGATACGCCAGCGGCCACCGCCGCCCGTGCCAGCACCGGAACGAACTCGCGCTGCCCACCGGAGCAGGCGCCCTGCCCGCCCGGTTGCTGCACCGAGTGCGTCGCATCGAAGACCACGGGACAGCCGGTCTGACGCATCTGGGCCAGGCCGCGCATATCGGAGATCAGGGTGTTGTAGCCAAACGAGACCCCGCGCTCGCAAACCATGATCTGATCGTTACCGACCTCGCGGGCCTTGTCCACGACATTGCCCATGTCCCAGGGCGCGAGGAACTGGCCCTTCTTGATGTTCACCGGCCGGCCCTGACGCGCAACGTTCTGGATGAAGTTGGTCTGCCGACAAAGGAAGGCCGGGGTCTGCAGCACATCAACAACACTGGCAACTTCGTCCAGCGCGGTGTCCTCGTGGACATCCGTCAGGATCGGCACGCCGATCTCCGATTTCACTTTCTCCAGGATGCGCAGGCCCTCTTCCATGCCCAGGCCGCGGAAGCTCTTCGTCGACGACCGGTTGGCCTTGTCGAACGAGGACTTGTAGATGAACGGAATGCCGAGATCGTCCGCCATCGTTTTCAGCGCGCCGGCCGTCTCCAGGGCCATGGCCTCGGATTCGATGACGCAGGGGCCGGCAATCAGAAAAAAGGGCCGATCAAGGCCAACTTCAAAACCGCAAAGCTGCATGCTCTGTCCTGTCTGGTGGCCATCACCCTCCGGGTGCGGCCACAAAAAAGTGAACGGGCGCCTATTCCGTCAGCGCCGTGGTGGTTTCCGGTTCGCGGGAATCCTGGTAATCCCGGGCGGCACACACAAACGCGGTGAACAGCGGGTGGCCATCCCTTGGGGTCGAGGTAAATTCCGGGTGGAACTGGCAGCCCACAAACCACGGATGGTCGGCCAGCTCCACGGCCTCTACCAGTTCGCCGGATTCCGAGACCCCGGAGAGTCGAAGACCTGCGGCCTCCAGGCGTTCACGATAAGCGTTGTTGAATTCGAAGCGATGACGATGGCGTTCTCCCACCTCTTCGCGACCATAGGCCTCGGCAATGCGTGACCCCGGGGTCAGGCGCGCGCTCTGGGCGCCCAGACGCATGGTGCCACCAAGGTCACTGTCGGCATCTCGCTGTTCGATGCGGCCTTCCTTGTCCTGCCACTCGGTAATCAGCGCGATGACGGGATGCGGCGTGTCGGGGGCGAACTCGGTGCTGTGCGCACCTTCCAGCCCGACCACATCGCGCGCAAACTCGATGACCGCCACTTGCATGCCCAGGCAGATTCCAAGATAGGGCACATCGTTCTCGCGGGCGTAGCGCACCGCGGCAATCTTGCCCTCCACGCCGCGTTCGCCGAAGCCACCCGGAACCAGGATGGCGTCCAGGCCCTCGAGTTCGCGCGCAGCCTCGTTCTCGGCCCCTTCCAGCTTTTCCGAATCGAGATAACGAATCCGGACCCGGGTACCCGCCTGGATGCCCGCGTGGGTCAGGGCTTCGTTCACCGACTTGTACGACTCGGTCAGATCGACGTACTTGCCGATCATGCCGACCGTCACCTCGGACTCCGGGAACTCCATGGCATTGACCACGTGCTTCCAGTCCGAAAGATCGGCCTGCGGGACCTCGATATGGAGTTTGCGCAGCACGATCTCGTCGAGCTTCTGCGAATGCAGCCACAGCGGGATCTTGTAGATGTTGTCTACGTCCACTGCAGAGATGACCGCCTTCTCCTCGACGTTGGTGAACAGCGCGATCTTGCGCCGTTCACCCTCGGGGATCGCCTGGGTGGAGCGGCACAGCAGGATATCCGGCTGGATACCGATGGAGCGCAGTTCCTTGACCGAGTGCTGGGTCGGTTTGGTCTTGATCTCGCCGGCGGCCTCGATATACGGCACCAGCGTCAGATGCATGAACAGGGCGTTGTCGTGCCCCAGCTCCACGCCCATTTGACGGATCGCCTCGAGAAACGGCAAGGATTCGATGTCACCGACCGTACCGCCGATTTCGATCAGGGCGATGTCGGCATCGCCGGCCCCTTCGTGGATCGAGCGCTTGATCTCGTCGGTGATGTGCGGGATGACCTGCACCGTGCCGCCGAGATAATCCCCGCGACGCTCCTTGCGGATCACGTTCTCGTAGATCTGCCCGGCGGTGAAATTGTTGCGCCGCGAGGTGCGAATGCGCACGAAGCGTTCGTAGTGCCCGAGATCCAGGTCCGTTTCGGCGCCGTCATCGGTGACGAACACCTCGCCATGCTGAAACGGGCTCATGGTGCCCGGATCCACGTTGATGTACGGGTCCAGCTTGAGCAGCGTCACCTTGAGGCCACGCGCCTCCAGGATCGCCCCCAGCGAGGCGGATGCAATACCTTTGCCCAGAGACGAGACCACGCCTCCGGTAATGAAAACAAAACGCGTCATGCGGGAAACCTGGCTGGGAGCTGACAAGCACCCTGCCCCGGTTCGCACACGCAATCCGGGGCAGGCGGAAAACCCCTGAGAGAGTACCAGAGCACCCGCCCCCGCTCAATCGGAAGGTGGGGGCAGTGCCTCGTTTCCAGCCCGGGATGACAACGGCCGGAAGGCCACCAGGGTCATATCGTCACGCCGCGGCTCGCCGTCGCGATAATCTTCCAGCACCCGGACCACGGCATCGATCTTGGCCGACAGATCGCGGCCACTCTTGTCCGTCAGCACCTGGCGCAACCGCCGCCGACCAAACAATCGCGGCGGCTCTCCGCCGACATGATCGTGCACGCCATCGGTGATCAGGAAGAATTCGGTGCCCGGCTCCACGTCGACCTCGTGGTCCACGGGCTGGGCCGGCTCCAGGCTGCGGTAGCCAAGGCCGCCACGTACGCCCCGGATCTCCTCGACCTCGCCGCCGCGGTCGATCAGCAACGGCAGCCCGACCCCGGCAAAGGCCAGCTTGCGGTCCTCCGGTCGATACACGCAGACCGCGGCCTCCAGCCCGTCGTCCGAGTCGGAGTCATAGCCATCCTGACGCAACCGCGAGCGAACCAGTCGATCCATCTCGCGCAGGATGGCCGAGGGCTCCAACAAGCGGTGTTCGTGCAGGATGCGATCCAGCGCCGAGGCCACCACCAGGGTAATGAAGGCACCCGGTACACCGTGGCCGGTGCAGTCCGCCACCACCAGGATGCTGTGTCCGTCGATGGCCTCGACCCAGAAGTAGTCGCCACCCACCAGGTGCAGGGGCTCCCAGTAGATCTGCACCTCGTCCATGTGACCATCGAGGGCATGCTTGTCCGGCAGCATGGCAGTCTGGATGCGGCGGGCATAACGGATGCTCTCCACCACCAGGCGATTACTGCGCTCGAGCTCACGGTTGGCCTCGTCCACCTTGGCCAGCGCCCGTTCCGTCTCGGATTTCTCGGCCTCCAACTGCCGGGTGCGGTCCTCGACGCGCCGCTCGAGGTCCGCATTCAGGGCCTTGAGCTCGCCCCGGGCCCCGTCGCGCGCGTCCAGCCCCGCCTGAAAGGCCCGCAGCAAACGATCCAGCGAACGCCCCAGCGCCCCCAGCTCATCGTTTTCGTGATGGCCCAGGCGCGGCATCGGCCAGTGCGCGGGCTGCTCCGGGTCGGTGTCCGCCACCGCACGTGAAATCTTCAACATCGGACGGAGCATCAGCAGATAGAAAAGTACAACCACCACCAGAGAGACGATCACCGCCTGGGTCACACTGGTCACGACCCCGGTCTGCAGACGGTTGACGAAGGCCCGCCCCAGCACGCCGGGGTCCAGTTCCACGCGCAGGACGCCCACGCCCTGGATATTTCCGCGGGTATCAGGGTGGCGCAGCTCGCGCTCATGGGTTTGCAGATCACCGAAGAGCCAGTGCGCCCACTCACCACCGGTCTGGGTGCGCTCCTGGGCATCTTCCGCAAGGGTGTTGCCAAAGTCGTCGAGGATCTCGACCCGCCGGATCTCGTCGAAAACCAGCAGGCCCTGGACCAGGGAATCGGCCTGGGCAGCGCTCAACTGGAAGGCCGCCTCGGCGGCGGGTGGTTCGACCAGGCGTTGCAGACGGTCGATCTGTTCCCCGGTCTCGGCACGGAAGGCATGCCAGTCCGAGGCAATGACATAGGCGCTGCTGAGAAGGCTCAGCGCCAGCGCCGCCAGCAGCGTGGCGACGGCCAGCTTGGCGACAAGGCTACGATTCCGGCGGGTACCGCCCGCCATCACCCGCGTTCGCCGTGCATTTGCACGATGACACGGTTGCGTCCCTCGTTCTTGGCCCGGTAGAGCAGGTCATCGGCCAGAGCCACCAGCTCGCCGGCATCCGGCCACGGGTTCGTGGTGATGACCAGGCCAATGGAAACCGCCAGCGCGAGCGGTTCGTCCTTCCAGTGCAGCGATGCATTCTCCACTGACGAACGAATGCGCTCGGCCAGTGCGACTGCCTCTTCGGCATCCAGATCCGCCGCCACTACCAGGAACTCTTCCCCACCCATGCGCCCAGCGTACTGCTCCGCCCCCAGCTCGCCCCTCAGGATGTCGGCAAAGCTCTCGAGGGCGAAATCGCCAGCAGCATGGCCGTGGGTGTCGTTCAGCGCCTTGAAGTCGTCGAGATCCAGCATCATCACGGTGAGCGAACGCGATTCCTCGCCGACGCTATCCGCCATGCCCTCCACGCAGTCAATCACCCGGCGACGCGAGAACAGGCCGGTCAGGGCATCCTCCAGCGCCAGGCGTTCCAGTTCGGCCGTCAGGCGCTCGCGCTCGCGCACCTCGTCGGACAATGCATTGTTAAGTTGTGCCAGGTGCTCCGCCTGTTCGCGCAACTGGCGGTTGGCCTCCTGCAGATCCGCCTGCATGCGGTCGCTCATGCGCATCATGCGACGCTGCGCCCGATAGCTCTCGGAATAGGCCTTGGCGAGCACCTTCACGCCATCGCCTACCGCATCCAGCGCCTCGAGCATCTGTTCGGAGCGCTGCATGACGGACTTTTCCTGCTCGAACAGGGAGAAGTCCGCGAGACTCTCCATTTCCTGGCCCTCCCGTGGCCGGCTAGCAGGATTCATCGGGTCGTCTCGGGAGGGGGCCTTCATGTCAGCGGACACATTCGGAAGTCAGCGTGTTCGAAATCTTCGGAGAAGTCTTCGCCGAACTCCTCCATGGTCTCGTCGTCATCGTGGTAACACCAGTTGATCCGTACGTTCAGACCCGACTCGGCGCCGTCTTCCAGGATCTGGAACATGTTCATCAAGGCCTTCGCAGTCGAACTGTTGAAGTAGATCATCTCCACGGTGAACTCCACCTCGTCGCTGGCCCGGTCCTCGACCGCCTGCCGCAACCCCTGAGTCAGCGGACCGTAGAAGTTCGCGGCATCTTCCGGATACGACTCGCCGGACAGCCGGTACTGCCCCGCCGCGAAATCGAAAACGACAGCCGGGGTCCGGTCGGTTGCCTCGTGTTCAATGGTCTCGACGACTGCCATCAGATATAGGCCTTCAGGACAAAATAGGATTGCGCATCGGAGAGATGCTGAAAGTCGAACTGGATGGGCTCGCTTGCGCGGCGTGCGATCTCGATCAGGCCGATACTGCCGCCCTTGCTGCCTTCGTCCGGTGGTTCCCGCAGCTTTTCCTTGTAAAAGCGGCGCAACTCATCGCTGTCCATGCCCGCGAGCTCACGCAGGCGGACGGCCAGGGTGTCGGCATCCTTGCGCCCGATCACATTGCCGCAAATAACGAAGAAGCGGCCGTTTTCCGACCCGACGGTAATCATCCCGGAGCTCAGCTCGACGGGGGGCTCCGCATCGTGCTCGATACGCTCGGCTGAATAGCGAATCACGTTCTGCACCTGTTCCACGAACACGGAGAAGACGCGGTTCACGGTCTTCGTATCGGTGGACTCCAGTCGGATTTTCTGCCGCAGCGCATCCCCCAGGGCCTTCAGGATGCCCTCGGAAATGTAGCCAGTGAACGAAAAGATGATGCCGCGCCGCGTCATGTTGCGCTGAAAGCCCAGCACCTCCTCGGCGATCAGGGCCGACGATTCCGTCCGGGCCTCGGCTGCGTCAGTCATTGCGCTCTCCATTACTGTCCAGGACATCCTGCACGATGGCCGCATAGCGCCCGTCCGCGCGCATCGCATCCAGTTCCTCCTGCATGCGGTCCAGCGGGGCTCGCGCGGTTTCCGGGTGGCAGGCCAGGGACATCACGGTATCGTTGAACGCGAACAGGGACCGGAGTTCCCCGATCCCCTCCTGGCGGGCATACCAGGGGGCCAGATGCTCGCCGCTGACCCATACGTCGATCCGGTTGGCCGCGAGCTTGCGCGCATTCAGCCGGTCATTCGGTGCGGTATCCACGGGGATGCCCCGGCCCTCCACGAAGAGCGCCACGGCATCGTCTCGATAGCCCCCGACGCGGTAGCGTTCCAGATCCTCCAGCGACTGCGCATCCACCTTGGCATCTTCAAGCACGAACGCATGCCACTGGTTTTCCACGAGAGGACCGACCCAGGTGAACAGGTCTTCACGTTCGGAGGTGCGCGTGGTGGAAAAGACGCAGGTACCGGGTTCCGACTGAGCCTCGGCATAGGCCCTACTCCACGGCAGCAGGCGGATCTCGGCGTCCACCTGTGCGACATCCAGCAGGGCATCCATCACCCGGATCGAGATCCCGTCCAGCTCGCCGGTTTCCGTCTCGAAATTGAACGGGGGGTAGCTCTCGGTCGTGAGCATCAGCGAATCCGCGGCCAGAGGCGCGGCCAGCAGCATCCCGGCCGCCAGCACCCCCATGCCCGTACGTCGTCCGCACTGTGCCGCGAAACCTGTCACGTACCGCTCACCCGCACCCCTGAATACGACCCAAGAATTGTCCGATTTGGACGGGCGCGTCAACTCCCAGCGTGAACCAACCCGGGCCAGAGCACCGCCACAATCGCTCCATCCAACTGACGCAAAAGCGGAATCCGGCTGCGTTCCCAGGGGGCGATCCCGCGCTCCTGCATCAGCTTTTTCAGGGATCGGCGCCCGGCGGGGGTCGCGACCACCTCGCCCCCGCTTCGATAGCTAACGGTGAGGGCGGCCTCGCGGTCCACGCCGAGCCGCGGCAGCATCTCCCGGGTCAGGCGGCGTCCGTCTGCCAGAATCAGTTCCGACTGATCGGCTGGCCAGGGCTGTTCGGGCGGCGGGCCCGCAGCCTCCTCCTTCGGCCCGGCGTGCAGCTGATCGCGATAACGCCGCATCCATCCGCCATCCCATTCCACGGCGGGGGAGGCCTCCGGGTTGTCCACCAGGACCTGGCGCAGGAATTCACCCAGGCGGTCGTGGCCGGGCGGACGAAGGCCCTGCTCGCGCAGCCAGTGCCGCAGCAGGCCACGCTGGTTATCCGCGTCGAGCCCGCGCAAACCCTGGAGGTCCAGGCTGCCGGTCAGCGGATCCCGCACTTCTTCCAGAAGCTCGCCGAAATGCTGACGGAGCTGGCCGACCGCCTCCTGCTGCCAGGCAGCAGCGCGCGCCAGCCCGGCCGCGCCATCAAATCGCTCCTGCAACAAGGGCAGCACCGACTGGCGCAGGAAATTGCGGTCGAATCGAGGATCTTCATTACTGGGATCGTCATACCAGTCGAGGCCCTCCTGCTCCGCCAAGGCGGCCAGCGCCTCGCGGGGCAGGCCCAGCAAGGGTCGCCCCAGCCAGGTCTCGCCCTCGCGGCGCAGCGGCCGCATGGCCTGCAGCCCTTCGGGACCGCTGCCACGCAGGGCAGCCAGCAGGAACGTTTCGGCCTGATCGTCCGCATGCTGCGCGGCAAGGATGATGCCCGTCTCGCCCAGCCCTTCGCGCAGCATCGCGTAGCGTGCCTCGCGCGCCGCGGCCTCCACACCGAGGGCACGGGTGTCGAGTGAGCCGAGGGTACGGAGCCGGAACGGGCAGTTCAGTGCCTGCGCGAATGCGCGGCAGTGCTCGACCTGCTCACCGGAGTCCCGACGCAGGCGGTGATCCACGTGCATGGCCTCGAGGTTGGGGGTACCCAGGCGCACCGCGGCGTGGAGCAGCACGGTCGAGTCGAGACCGCCACTGAAGGCGATGCGCACCTGGCGATAGCCGGGATGCGCCTGGAGGAAGTCCCGCAGCGCCGCGGCTACAGGATCGAGCGCCCCGGCACCGGGATCAGGAAGCGGCTTCCTGGAAGGCACCGTAATCCATCAGCCGGCGATAGCGCCGCTCCAGGCGCTTGCCCGGGTCCAGCCCTTCCAGGCCGTCCAGGGTTTCCAGAAGCGCGGCGCGCAGACTGGAGGACATGGTGTCGGGATCGCGGTGGGCACCGCCCAGGGGTTCCGGCACGATGCGGTCCACCAGCCCCAGCTCGCGCAGGCGTTCCGACGTGATGCCCAGGGCCTCCGCGGCCTCCGAGGCCTTTTCGGCGCTCTTCCAGAGGATGGAGGCACAGCCCTCCGGCGAAATCACCGAGTAGGTCGAGTACTGCAACATCAGGGTGGCGTCGCCCACCCCGATCGCGAGGGCCCCACCGGAGCCGCCTTCGCCGATCACCGTGGCAATGATCGGCGTGTCGAGGCGCGCCATCACTCGCAGGTTGCGCGCGATGGCCTCGCTCTGGCCGCGTTCTTCCGCCCCCACGCCCGGGTAGGCACCCGGCGTGTCGATGAAAGTGAGCACGGGCATGCGAAAGCGCTCGGCCATCTCCATCAAGCGCAGGGCCTTGCGGTAGCCCTCCGGGCGCGGCATGCCGAAATTGCGGTAGACCTTGTCGCGGGTCTGGCGCCCCTTCTGGTGCCCGATCAGCATCACCGGCCGCCCGTCCAGGCGCGCCACGCCGCCCACGATCGCCGGGTCGTCCCCAAAGGCACGGTCGCCGTGCAGTTCCTCGAACTCGTCGAACAAGTCGGGAATGTAGTCAAGGGTGTAGGGTCGCCGCGGATGCCGCGACATCTGCGAGACCTGCCACGGGGTCAGCTTGGCGAAGATGCTCTCGGTCAAAGACCGGCACTTGCCTTCCAGGCGCTGGATCTCTTCCTGGATGTTGACCTCGGCATCGTCGCCGACGTAGCGCAGATCGCGGATCTTCGCTTCCAGTTCGGCAATGGGCTGTTCGAAGTCGAGAAAGTCCGGATTCATGCAGGGTCCCGAAGACTTGGTTGTGGATACCGACGAAGGACGCGAATTGTAACCAATTGCGGCGATCCCCGCTCCAATGCAGGTGCGGCGACGCCTTGTTTCCAGCTATCGGCCGTAGAGCACCTCGGCCTCGCAACCCGGACCCAGGGACTGCTGAATGCCACGCAACAGCCGCTCGTCCGGGCGGATGGTCCACCCCTCCGGCAGGCTGATATCCGCCTCCAGCCCGTCACGGCGATAGCACAGGTGCACACGGCAAGGCCCCTCACGATGCGGCTCCATCAGCCCGCGCAGATGGGCCACCTGCTCGGGAACCACCCCTTCCAGGCACAGGTGTAGCGCGCGGGCCCACTGGACCCGAGCTTCGTCCAGGCTGTACACGGTACGGGCCCGCATGCGGATCCCGCCGGCATAGTCGTCGAGCGTGACCGTGCCCTCCGCGACCAGCAGGGCATCCGGCTCCAGACGGTCCTTGTAGGTGGTGAAGTCGTCGTTGAACAACACCACCTCGGCCCGCCCGCTGCGGTCGTCCAGGGTGACGATGCCCATGCGCCCGCTCTGCGTGTTGCGCACCCGCACCCCGACGATCAGACCGGCGATGCGCACGGTCTCCTGCTTGCCCCGCCATTTCTGGCCCTGGGGCTCGTCCGGGCGATCCTCCAGCTTGGCCTCCAGCGCCTGCAGCGTGGTGCCAGTCAGGCGCAGCAACTCGGCGCGGTAGCGCTCCACCGGGTGGCCGGTCAGATAAAGCCCCAGGGTGTCCTTCTCGCCGCGCAGACGATCGTCGTCCTCCATCTCGGCCAGGGTCGCGCTATCCGGGATCACGGCCGCGGCCGGATCCCCGAACAGGTCCACCACACCCAGATTGGCATTGCGCTCGCTCTGTTCGGCTGCCGCGACCGCCATCGGGATGTCGTTCAGCAGCGTCGCACGGTTGGCGCCGATCCGATCCATCGCGCCGGCGCGCACCAGCGTCTCCAGCACACGCTTGTTCAGCTTGCCGAGATCCACCCGCTGGCACAGGTCCACCAGCCCGTGGAATTCACCGCCCTCGCCGCGCGCCTTTAGCAGGGTGTCGATGGCCGACTCCCCGACGCCTTTGATCGCGCCCAGGCCATAGACCACGGTCTGCGCGTCGTGGCAGGTAAAGCGGTAGTCCGACTGATTGACGTCTGGCGGCAGGACCTCCAGGCCCATGTTGCGGCATTCCTCGATCAGCCCCACCACCTTGTCGGTGTTGTCCATGTCCGCGGACAGCACCGCCGCCATGAACGGCGCCGGATAATGCGCCTTGAGCCAGGCGGTCTGGTAGGCAACCAGGGCATAGGCCGCGGAGTGCGACTTGTTGAAGCCGTAGCCCGCGAATTTCTCCATCAGGTCGAAGATGTAGGTCGCGACCCCTTCGTCCACCCCGCGCCCCAGCGCGCCTTCCAGGAAGATCTCGCGCTGCTTGGCCATCTCCTCGGGCTTCTTCTTGCCCATCGCGCGGCGCAACAGATCCGCACCACCCAGGGTGTAATTGCCCAGCACCTGGGCGATCTGCATGACCTGCTCCTGGTACAGGATCACGCCGTAGGTGGGCTGGAGAATGGGTTCCAGATCCGGATGCGGGTATTCCACCTGGGCACGACCGTGCTTGCGGTCGATGAAGTCGTCCACCATGCCCGACTGCAGCGGGCCCGGGCGGTAGAGCGCCACCAGCGCGATGATCTCCTCGAAGCTGTCCGGCTGCAGGCGGCGGATCAGGTCCTTCATGCCACCGGATTCCAGCTGGAACACGGCGGTGGTCTGATAGTCCTTCAGCAGCCGGAAGGTCTCGGCGTCATCCAGAGGGATGGCATCGAGATCGACCTGTACCGCGGCATCCATCTTGCGGACGTTGTCCACCGCCCAGTCGATGATGGTGAGCGTGCGCAGACCGAGGAAGTCGAACTTCACCAGGCCGACCGCCTCGACGTCGTCCTTGTCGAAGTGGGTCACCAGCGAGCCGCCGTCGTCCTCGCAGTACAGCGGCGAGAAATCGGTCAGCGCCGACGGCGCAATCACCACCCCGCCGGCATGCTTGCCCGCGTTCCGGGTGAGCCCCTCCAGCTTCTGCGCGAGATCGATGATCGCGCGCACCTCCTCGTCTTCGTCGTACTGCGTCTTGAGGTCCGCGCTCTCGGTCAGGGCCTTTTGCAGGGTCATCCCCAGCTCGAACGGGATCAGCTTGGCAATGCGGTCGACGAAACCGTAGCCATGGCCCAGCACACGCCCGACGTCGCGCACCACCGCCTTGGCGGCCATGGTGCCGTGGGTGATGATCTGCGAGACCTTGTCGCGCCCGTAGCGCTCGGCGACGTAGTCGATCACGTCGTCGCGCCGCTCCATGCAGAAATCGACATCGAAGTCGGGCATGGAGACACGTTCGGGATTGAGAAATCGCTCGAACAGAAGATCGTAACGCAATGGATCCAGGTCGGTAATACCCAGTGCATAGGCCACCAGGGACCCCGCACCGGAGCCACGACCCGGGCCCACGGGGATGCCATTGTCCTTGGCCCACTGAATGAAGTCCGCCACGATCAGGAAGTACCCGGGGAAGCCCATCTGGCAGATCACATCCAGCTCGCGCTGCAAGCGCGCCTCGTAATCCGCCGCCGGCGCGAAGCAGAAGCGCTCGAGGCGACCCGCCAACCCCTGCGCCGAGGTCTCGCGCAGGTGATCTTCCACGGTATAGCCCTCGGGGACCGGGAAGTCCGGCAGGACCGACTCGCCCAGGGTCAGGCTCACCGAACAGCGTCGCGCGATCGCCACACTGTTGGCCAGGGCCTCCGGGATATCCGCGAACTGCTCCGCCATCTCCTCCGGGGTACGCAGGTGCTGCGCCTCCGAGTAACGGCGCGGGCGCCGTGGGTCGTCCAGAGTCACGCCGTCATGGATGCAGACGCGCGCCTCGTGGGCCTCGAAGTCCTCGGGCCGCAGGAAGCGAACATCATTGGTGGCCACCACCGGCAGATCGAACGCCTCGGCCGCGGCCAGCGCCTGTTCGATCCAGGCCTCTTCGCCCGGGCGGTCGCTGCGCACCAGTTCCAGATAGAAGCGACCCGGGAAGCGCTGCATCCACGGCTCGAGATCCTCGGCCAATAGCGCGCGCGCGGCCCCCGAACCGTTCACGAATAACCCGTCGATCCCGCCAGACAATGCGATCAAACCCTCGGCGGCCGCATCCAGCCAGGCGCAGTCCACTCGCGGAATGCCCTTCTCCTGACCTTCCTGCCAGGCGCGCGAGATCAGCCGGGTCAGATTGCGGTAACCCGGGTCGTTCTGCGCCAGCAGGGTCATGCGTGCCAGGCTGCCGTCGGCGCGGGCATCGCGCACCAGAACGTCCGCACCGATGATGGGCTGTACACCCTTTGCGATCGCTGCACGGTAGAACTTCACCAGCCCGAACAGGTTGCAGTGATCGGTCACTGCGACGGCCGGCATCCCGCCCTCGGCCACCGCGTTCACCAGTGGCTTCAGGCGGACCAGCCCGTCGATCAGGGAATACTCCGAATGCACCCGCAGGTGCACGAAACCGGTATGGCCTTCGCTCATGCCCCCATCTCCTGTTCACGCGCCGCCAGCGCACGCGCGACCGGGCCAAAACTACGGCGGTGTTGCGGGCACGGACCCAACCGTTCCAGGGCCTCGCGATGCGCCACCGTGGGGTAGCCGGAATGGCGGTCGAAGCCGTAATCGGGGTAGTCCTGATGCAGATCGCGCAACCAGCCGTCGCGCGCCACCTTCGCGACGATGGAGGCGGCGCTGATCGCAGCCACCGAGCCATCCCCGCCGACGATCGCCTCGGCAGTCCAGGGACCCTGCGGTGTGAAGCGCCCGTCCACCAGCAGATGTGCCGGCGCGATGGCGAGCCCGGCCGCCGCCCGCTGCATGGCGAGCAGCGTCGCATGATGGATGTTCAGTTCATCGATCTCCGCCGCATCGGCCCGGCCCAGCGACCATGCCAGCGCGTCGGCACGGATCTGCACGTCCAGCGTCTCGCGGCGTTTCGCGCTGAGCTTCTTGGAGTCGGTCAAGCCGGGGCAGGTGTAGCCTTCCGGCAGGATGACGGCGGCCGCCACGACCGGCCCGGCCAGCGGCCCGCGCCCCACTTCGTCCACGCCGGCGACGTAGCGCTGCGCTGCCTCTAAATCGGACATGGAGTCTCCACCACGGTGAACTGCGGGCAATCGCCCGAACGCGAACATGCGCCGCGCCGGGGATCCGTTACAATAGCGCCGAAAATCCTAGCACACCCCCTCCGGATCCGAGCCTACTCATGTCCCAATCTCCGTTACGCTGCGCCGCCATCGGCGTGGGCCATCTTGGCAAATGGCATGCCGCCAAATACGCCGCGCTGCCGGACACCGAACTGGTTGCCGTAGTCGATGCCGATTCCGAAACCGCCAGCCGCGTCGCGGCGGAGCACGGCTGCCGCGCGGAGACCGACCATCGCGCCCTGATCGGTCAGGTCGATGCGGTCTCCATCGCCGCGCCGACCACCCTGCACTTCGACATCGCCCGGGACTTCCTCGAGGCCGGTTGTCATGTTCTGGTCGAGAAGCCGATTACCGCCACCCTGGAGCAGGCCGAGACGCTGAACCGGATCGCCGAGCAACAGGGCGTGGTCCTCCAGGTCGGGCACCTGGAACGCTTCAATGCCGCGCTACGCCGACTGACCGAGACCCCGCTGCACCCGCGGTTCATCGAGTCGCACCGCCTGGCACCCTACAAGCCGCGCGCCACCGACGTGTCGGTCGTGCTCGATCTGATGATCCACGACATCGACATCATCCTGTCGCTGGTGGATGCCCCGCTGACCGAGATTCGCGCCTCCGGCGCACGCGTGCTGACCGGCGACATCGACATCGCCAATGCCCGGCTGGAATTCGCGGACGGCTGCGTAGCCAACGTGACCTCCAGTCGCATCAGCACCAAGTCCGAGCGGCGCATGCGCATCTTCCAGTCACATGCCTACGCCTCGGTGGACTTCCAGAACCGCATCCTGTCGCTGAACCATATTGGCGCACCCGATCCGGAGACGGGAGCCCCTGCGATTCACCGCACGGAGAGTGTCTTCGACGAGGCGGATGCCCTGCTGGCCGAGATCCAGGCCTTTGTCGCCGCCGTGCGCGGTCAGGGGCCGGTCGTGGTCAGCGGCCGTGACGGCCAGCGGGCCCTGGAAACGGCCAGCCGCATCACCGACCTGGTCTACGAGAACCTGAACATCATGAGCCGGGCCGACGGTCCGCACAGCCACCTCGAAGGAGTCAAGCCGTGATCCCGATGGTCGACCTGCAGCGCCAGTACCAGACCCTGCGCCCCGAAATCGATGCCGCGCTACAGGACGTGCTGGCCGGTGCGCGCTTTATCCTCGGCCCCAACGTCCAGACCCTGGAACAGGAGCTCGCCGAGTACCTGGGCGTGGAACACGCGATCACCTGTGCCTCCGGCACGGATGCCCTGCATCTGGCGCTGGCCGCGGCCGGCATCGGCCCGGGCGACGAGGTCATCACCACCCCGTTTACCTTCATTGCCACCGCCGAAGCCATCCGTTATGTCGGGGCCGACCCGGTATTCGTGGACATCGACCCGCGGACCTTCAACATCGACCCGGACCAGGTCGAGGCGGCCATCACCGAGCGCACCCGCGCGATCCTGCCGGTCCACCTGTTCGGCCAGCCGGCCGACATGCCGCGCCTGCAGGCCATCGCCGAGAAACACAAGGTGATGATCGTCGAGGATTGCGCACAGTCCTTCGGCGCGACGGTCGATGGCGTACAGACCGGCGCGGCCACCGCCTTCGGCTGTTTTTCGTTCTTCCCCAGCAAGAACCTCGGGGCCTTCGGCGACGGGGGTCTGGTGACCACCAACTGCCCGTCTGCCGCCGATACCCTGCGCCGATTGCGCAACCACGGTTCCAGCGTGCGCTACTACCACGACGAGATCGGCTACAACAGCCGGCTGGACGAGATGCAGGCGGCGATCCTGCGGGTGAAGCTGCCGCATATCGACACCTACAACGCCGAACGCCGCCGGGTGGCGGCACGTTATCGCGACGGCCTGGCCGGGCTGCCGGTCGAGGTTCCGTTCGAGGACGGCATCGGGGTCCACGTCTACCACCAGTACACGCTGCTGACCGATCATCGCGACGCGATCATGGAGGCCCTCAAGGCCGCGGACGTGGCCTGCGCGATCTACTACCCGGTACCCCTGCATCAGCAAAAGGCCTTCGCCGATCTCCCGAACCGGCCGGAATCGCTGCCCGTCACCGAAGACGTCGCTGCGCGCTGTCTGTCGCTGCCGGTGTTCCCGGAACTCGAGGATGCGACCATCGACATGATCTGCGGGAAGATCCGCGCCGCCCTCGCGTGACGCCACGCGACATCGCTTCCACAGGGGGCCTCAACCGGTCATGACGCAGCATGTCGTGATCTGCGCCGGCGAGAGCTCCGGTGACGCACTCGGGGCGGGGCTGGTCCACGAACTCTCGGGGCTGGAGCCCGGTCTCCGTTACACGGGCATGGGCGGGACGCAGATGCGCGCCGCCGGGGTCGACACCCTGATCGACGTCTCCGAACTGGCCGTGGTGGGCCTGGTTGATGTGCTGGTCAACTACCCGCGCCTGCGCCGCCTGTTCCGGCGCATGTGCCAGCACCTGGAGACCCAACGCCCGGACCTGCTGGTCCTGGTGGACTACGTGGAGTTCAACCTGCGCCTGGCCGCCCACGCCCGCCGCCTCGGTATCCGCGTGCTGTTCTATGTCAGCCCGCAACTGTGGGCGTGGCGTTCCGGCCGGATCAAACGCATCCAGCGCAGCGTGGACGCGATGGCGGTACTTTTTCCCTTCGAGACCGACGTCTACGAGAAGGCCGGGGTGCCAGTACGCTATGTCGGTAACCCGCTTGTGGACCGGGTGCAGCCGCCCAAACAGCCGATTCGCGAACAGCTTGGCCTCGCGGCCAATACGCGCCTGGTCGGTCTTCTCCCCGGCAGCCGCAACGGCGAACTGAAGCGCCACTGGCCCATGCTCGTGGACACCGCCCGCCGCCTCCACGTATCGCACCCGGACATCCAGTTCGTGGCCTCCATGGCGCCGGGGGTCACCACGGAACACTTGGGGGCCCTCGCCACCTGTGACGATCTCCCCGTCCATTTCGTGGGCGGCGACACCGCCACCCACTCCCTGATGGCGGGGGCGGATCTATTGCTGATCGCCTCGGGCACGGCAACCCTGGAGGCCGGTCTGCTTCAGGCCCCGATGCTGGTGTTCTACCGCATGGGCACCCTGAGCCACGCCGTCTTCTCGCGTCTCGTGCGGGTCGAGAATATCGCCCTGGTCAACATCGTGGGCGGCGAGCGCCTGGTGCCCGAGTACCTGCAACAGCAGGCCACCGCCGAGCGCCTGGCCCGCGACGCCGCGGATCTGCTCGACCGCCCCGCGGCCCTGGAAGCGATGCGCGATCGCCTGGCGCAGGTACGCGATCGCCTGGGCAATGGTGGAGCCGACCGCCGCGTGGCCGAAATGGCGCAGGAACTCCTGCACCACGACCAACTAAGGGACAGCGAGAAGCCGATCTAAGGGCGACGGTTCGTTTGGGGGCAAACGCTTGGGCAGCACGCAGGGTCCTGCCCAGCGGCGACCGCGTCAGTGCGGACGACCGCCGCGCAGAATGCCGCGACGACTGCCGCGCACGAAACCGATCAGATTGCGCACTTCGGGCACCTCGGTCTCCTCGAACATGGCGTCCAGATGACTCTCGCGCCCGGCGCGTCCACGCATTCCCTGGATGAATACCCGGTGTAGCGCCTGAATGGCGTCATTGGAGAAACCGTTGCGCTTGAGGCCAACCTTGTTGATCCCGATCAGCCGCGCATAGTTGCCGCTCGCCAGGCAATACGGCGGGAGGTCACGGTTCAGCGCTGCACCCATGCTGGTGAAGGCGTAGGTGCCGACGCGACAGAACTGATGTACCAGGGTGAACCCACCCAGCGTTGCGTGATCCTGGATCTCCACGTGCCCGGCAAGGGAAGTGGCATTGGAGAAGATGATGCCGTTCCCGATGGTGCAGTCGTGCGCGATGTGGACATACGCCATGATCAGGTTGTCGTGCCCGATGACCGTCTCACCCAGGCCCTTCTCGGTTCCGCGGTGCAGCGTTACCGACTCCCGAATCACATTGCGATCGCCGATGATCAGCCGCGTGGGTTCACCCCGATAGCTGGTGTCCTGTGGCTCCTCCCCGATCGAGGAGAACTGAAAGATTCGGTTTTCCCGCCCGATCTCGGTCGGTCCGTTGATCACCACATGCGGGCCCACCCAGGTATCCGCGCCGATCTTCACATTGGCACCGATGACCGAGAACGGCCCGATCGTCACCGAGCTGTCGATCTCGGCGCTCGGGTGGACGTCCGCTCGCGGATCGATCACGCCGGGATTTCCTGACCGGAACACATGAGCTGCGCCGTGGCGCACACGTCGTCGCCCACCTTCGCGACCGCGTCGAAGCGCCAGATACCCCGCACCGTACGCTTCAGATCCACCCGCAGATGGAGTTGATCCCCGGGTACCACCTGGCGCCGAAAGCGCGCCTCGTCGATCCCGACAAACAGGTACAACTGCTGCTTGTCCTGGTTCTCGTTACGCGCCTCTTCGGTCTTGAACGCGAGCAGGCCGGTGGCCTGTGCCAGGGCCTCGAGGATCAGAACCCCGGGCATCACCGGCTTGATCGGGAAGTGCCCCTGGAAATACGGTTCGTTGATGCTGACGTTCTTGATCCCCGTCAGATAGCTGCCCGCCTCCCACTCCAGCACCCGATCCACCATCAGGAACGGGTAACGATGCGGCAGGTAGCGCATGATCTCCTGGACATTAAAGTCATCCACGCCGGTGTCCTTTCTCTTGATCTTGTTGTGCCGCATCCGGACCGCTGCGCGGGACGTGCAATACGACGTTCGACTCGGCCTCCCCACACGCGGCAAGGCCAGTTACTACCAGGGCCGATTGATCGCCCCTCGCTTGCCTAACGCGCCAGACGGCGCAGTCGGGCCAGCATGCGATTCCACAACCGGGCCTCTTGATGCGGGACTCCAGAGGCGTAGTGACCCGGACGCGTAATGGAGCGCGTGACCAGGGTCATCGCGTGAATGGTGACGTGATCCACGATCGACAGGTGACCCAGGATCCCGGCACCGCCCCCGATTGCGCAATGCGCGCCGATCCGGGCACTGCCCGCAATCCCCACACAGCCGGCGATGGCTGTATGGTCGCCAATCTCGACGTTATGGGCAACATGAACCAGGTTGTCGATCTTCACACCCCTCCCGATCCGCGTCGCGCGCAAGGCCCCGCGATCGATGGTCGTGTTCGCTCCAATTTCCACATCGGAACCGATCACGACATGGCCCAGCTGTTCGATCTTCTCCCAACCGTGGTCGCCCGCGGGGGCGAAGCCAAAGCCATCGGCCCCGATCACGCAACCACTGTGCAGGATGCAGCGATCCCCCACCGCAACGCCTTCAAGCAGGGTCACACGGGGGTGCAGGAAGGTATCGGCCCCCACCATCACCCCCTCGCCCACCACGCAGTGCGCCCCCACGACACTCTGGGGTCCCACCGTGGCCCCCGCGCCGATCACCGCCCCAGGCCCCACGAATGCGTCGGGAGCAACCGAGGACTCGGGATCCACAAATGCACCCGGATGGACACCCGCAGCTCGGGCGCGACGTGGCCTGCCCAGCCACTGACTCGCTCGGGCATAGCCCAGGTAGACATCATCCAGGTGGATCAGGGTTCGGGAAGCCGTCGATTTCAGCCCCGCGGCCACCGGTACCAGGATGACACCCGCGGCACTCGCTGCCAGGGCCTCGGCATGACGCCCGGCGTCCGTCACAAAACTCAGATCGCAGGGGCCTGCGGTGGCCAGCGCGCTCAACCCGGTGAAACGGCGTTGGTCATCGCCCGTGAGCTGCCCGCCCAGCGCCTCCGCCAGCTCGCGGGCCGAATACCCGCCGTCAGTCTCGCTGCATTGTGGCAAGGATGTCGTCCGTGATGTCGATCCGGTCACTGGCATACAGCACGTTGCGCTCGGTCAGGATCAGATCAATGTCGCGTTCCCGGGCGAGATCGACGATGGCATCGTTGATCCGTCGCTGCAGTTTGGCCAGCTCTTCGTTGCGGCGTACATTCAGGTCTTCGCTGAAGCTCTCCTGCGCCCGCCGGAATTCGCGCGAACGTTGCGAGAACTCCCGCTCCAGATCCGCCCGTTCCGATGGGTTCATCAGGTCCCCGTCACGTTCCAGCCGGTCACGCAGCCGCTGCAGCTCCTCACGTTCCGCCACCAGCTCCGAATCGCGCGGCGAAAACTCCCGCTCCAGTTCGCGCATGGCATCTTCGGCCTGCGGCGAATCCTCGAGAATCCGGTTCATCGTCACGAATGCCACGTTCTGCGCCCCGGCGACAGCGGGTACTACCAGCCATCCGCTGGCGACGAGAATCACCGCCGCGAACCAGGCCATCCCGGATCTCATGACGCCTCCCGATGCGCTTGCATCGATCATCCTCAGAAACTGGCCCCCAGCAGGAACTGGAAGCGCTGCAGCTCGTCACCCGGCTGATCGTTGAACGGCTCGGCGACGCTGAAGCTCAGCGGCCCCACCGGCGAGAACCAGGTCACCGCCACACCCGCCGATGCCCGCAACTCGCTGGTATCAAAGTCCGACACATCATGGAACACATTCCCCGCGTCCACAAAGGTACTCATGCGGACTGCATCATTGTCGGCCGCAAACGGCATCGGGAAGAACAATTCCGCGGACAGCGTAGTCCGGAAACGCCCACCGTAGGGATCATCATTGGAATCGCGCGTCGCCACCTGACCATCGCGGATCGGTCGCAGATCGCCCAGCTGGTTGTCCTCGTAACCGCGGACCGAGCGAATGCCCCCGGCAAACAGCCGTTCGTAGAACGGGACGTCATCCCCTCCGTAACCATCCGCGTACGCGAGCCCGGCGGAGAGGCTGAAGGAGTACCGATCGGACAGCCGGAAGATCTCCTGACCCGAATAGGTGAGCTTGTAGAACTCGCGGTCACTGCCCGGCACCGTGACTTCCAGGCCGACCCGATGACGACGGCCTTGCGAAGCGAAGGTCGTGCTGTCCCGAGTGTCGTGAATATAGCTTGTCTCCAGCTTGTAGAGGTTCGCGGAATCGCCAAATTCGTCCAGCTCGTCGATGATCTCGTCCGGGGTTCCGATACGATTATTGGAGCGTTCGACCGTCTCGATTTCAATGTTCTCGAAACCCGGGCGCACCTGAATCCGGTCGAACTCCGACAGCGGAATCCCGTAGGTCACGTCGAAACCAAAGCGGTTGGATGAATACCGCGAGATGTTGGCCTCCTCGGCATCGATCTTGCGATAGAACACGGAGAACCCGCGACTCGCACCGGAGGGGGTGAAGTGCGGATTGGTGACGCTCATCCGGAACAGCTGGTTGACCTTGCTGGTACTCACCTCGGTGGAGAAGCGATTGCCGGTCCCAAGGAAGTTGTCCTGTGTCAGGCTCGCGGTCAGTAGCAGCCCCTGGTTCTGCGAGAACCCGGCGCCCAGCGACAAGGCCCCGGACTGCTGCTCGGTCACGGTGATATTCAGGTCTACTTCGTCATCGGTGCCGGCGACCCGCTCGGTCTCCACGTTCACGCTCTGGACGAACGGCAGCCGCTGGACACGCACCCGGGAACGTTCGACCAATGCCCCGTTGTACCAGGCGCTCTCCATCTGCCGCATCTCGCGGCGATACACCCGTTCCTCGGTGTTCTGATTGCCGGTGATCCGGATGTTCCGAACGTAGACACGCGGGCCCGGGTCGACGAAGAACGTGATCGCGACTTCGCGGTTGTCCTCGTCCACGTCGGGCACCGGGTTCACGTTGGCGAACGCGAAACCCTCCCGGGTCAGGCGTTCGCTGATCCGTTCGGCGGACTCGGTCACCTGACTGCGCGAAAACGGCGCATCGATGTCCACGTCAATCAGGCTTTCCAGCTCCTCTCGCGGGATCACGAAATCCCCGGCGAGATCCACACCCGTCACCGTATAGCGATCGCCCTCGTCGACGTTGATGGTGATAAACAAATCCCGCCGGTCCGGCGTCAGCGTCACCTGAGTGGAGTCGATATCGAACTCCAGGAAACCCTGATCCAGATAATGCGAACGGAGCTGTTCCAGATCCCCGGAGAGCTTCTCGCGCGAGTAATTGTCCCGCCGACTGAAAAAGGCCCACCAGCGTGGCACGCCGGACTCGAAACGCCGGGTCAGTTCACGACCCGAGTAGCTCTCGTTGCCCACCACATTGACCTGGCGGATTTTGGCCACCGGCCCTTCGGTAATGTCGATCTCGATGTCCACGCGGTTACGCGGCAGTTCCACGATCTCCACATCGACCTGCACGTTATAGCGCCCGCGCGCGAAATACTGCTGGCGCAGCTCGCTCTCGATGCGGTCCAGCATCGTGCGGTTGAATACCCGCCCGGAACGCAGGCCGGCCGAATCCAGCGCCTCGCGCAAGCCCTCGTCGGGGATATCCCGGTTACCGGAAAAGTTGATCTCGTTGATCGCGGGTCGTTCCGAGACAATCACAACGAGGACGTCCCCGCGCCGGGCGATCTCCACATCGTCGAAGAAGCCGGTCTGGAACAGCTCGCGGATCACCTCCGGACTGCGATTGTCGTCGAAGGTATCCCCAACCTGCACGGGCAGATAACTGAGCGCGGTACCGGCGGTGATCCGTTCCAGCCCCTCGATTTCGATATCCTCGATCTCGTAGGCCTGGCCCCAGGCCGTCCCCGCCAGGCCCAGCAAACCGACCAGGGCCATTCCTCTCAAGCTGTTTCGCGCCATGCTCTCCGCCAAAAAATAGGCCGTTCGGTGGGCTGATCGAGGCACCCGGGATGCGCTCCAGTGTGCCTTCGCCTAACCGAACAGTCGTGTCAAATCATTGTACAGGGCCAGTATCATCAGCCCCGCGATCGCCAGCAGACCCACCTGCTGACCGATTATCTGGGTGCGCTCCGACACCGGGCTGCCCTTCACCGCCTCGGCGGCGTAGTACAGCAAATGGCCGCCATCCAGCATCGGGATCGGCAGCAGATTGATGATCCCGAGCGACACGCTCACCAGCCCGAGAAATCCCAGGAACGCCGAAATCCCGATCAATGCCGAGACCCCCGCAAACTCGGCTATGGTAACCGGTCCGCTGATATTTTTAACCGACGCATCCCCGGTGATCATTCGCCACAGGATGCCCAGTGTCAGGACGGTCACATCCCACGTCCGCTCCGCCCCCGAGACAAATGCCGATCCCGGACCCTGGCGCACCAGTACGGCCATGTCCCGTGCCGCCGATTGATCCGTATCCACGCCCGCGCCGATACGGCCAATGGCCACCCCCTCGTGATCCGTCGCCTCCGGCGTCATACGTAGTTCCAGGGTGCGCCCGTCGCGCTCCACGGTGACCCGCAGATCGGCTTCTGGATGCGCACGCACCACCTCGACCCAGCGATTCCAGTCCGCGACCGGCTCGCCGTCCACTGCCAGCACACGATCCCCGACCTCCAGTCCGGCCGCCGCCGCCGGGCTCCCACCCTCGACGGCACCGATCCGCGGTTCCAGCATCGGCCGATAGGGCTGCAACCCCAGCTTGTCGAGGAACTGCCCCTCTGCCAGCAACGCCTGGCGATCCCGCAGATCCACCTCCCGCTCGATCTCTCGACCGTCCGTGCCGCGCAGCAGCAGGGTGACCGCCTCGCCGCGAACCGCATGGTCCAGCAGGCGCAGGTTGGCCTGCTCCCAGTCCGCCACTTCACGATCGCCCACCCGCAGGATCTCCTGCCCCCGCTCGAGGCCCGCCTCGGCGGCCGGCGTATCCGGCGCTACCTCGCCGAGAATGGGCTTGATCCCGCCCACGCCCACCATGAACATCACGGCGTATACCAGGATCGCCAGCAGGAAATTCGCCGCCGGACCGGCCGACACCACGAATGTACGGGCCCCAAGACCTTTCTGGTTGAAGGCGCGCGTGACCTCCTCCTCCGCCACCGGACCCTCGCGCTCGTCGAGCATCTTCACGTAGCCACCCAGCGGCAATGCGGCAATCACGAATTCCGTCCGGTCCCGCCCGAAGTAGCGCTTGAAAATCGGCCGGCCGAAACCCACCGAGAAGCGCAGCACCTTCACCCCCACCAGACGGGCGGCGAGGTAGTGCCCATATTCGTGCACGGTCACCAGTACGCCAATGGCCACCGCAAACGCCAGCAGGCTCGTCAGGAACGTCATGACAGGACGGGTCGTGCGTTCGCGACATACTCGCTCGCGACCTCGCGAGCCCGCCGGTCCGCCCCCAGGACGCGCTCCAGCGAATCGGCCGCCTCGGCCTCGATCGCCTCCAGGGTCGTGGCGATCACCGCCGGGATCTCGCTGAAGGCCAGGCGCTCTCCCAGGAAGGCATCCACCGCCACTTCATTGGCGGCGTTGAGAACCGCGGTGGCCGTCCCTCCACGCTCCAGTGCCGCGTAGGCGAGACCGAGCGCCGGGAAACGCGCGGCTTCCGGCTCGGAGAACTCCAGCTTGCCCATCGTGAGCAGATCCAGCGGTTCAACGCCCGACTCCATACGCTCGGGCCAGGCCAGCGCATGGGCGATCGGTGTGCGCATGTCGGGGTTGCCGAGTTGCGCGAGCACCGACCCGTCATCGTAGGCCACCATCGAATGCACGATGCTCTGCGGGTGAAGTACCACCTGAATCGTCGCGGGCGCCACGGCAAACAGCCAGCAGGCCTCGATCACCTCGAGCCCCTTGTTCATCATCGTCGCCGAGTCCACCGAGATCTTGCGCCCCATATCCCAATTGGGGTGGGCGCAGGCTTCGTCCGGCGTAATCCCGGCAAAGCTGTCCAGCGGACGGTCGCGAAACGGCCCCCCCGATGCGGTGAGCCAGATCCGGCGTGCCCCGTGCGGTGTCACCGACTCGGCACAGACGTAGCCATTGGGGAGGCACTGAAAGATCGCGTTGTGCTCGGAATCGATCGGCAACAGACAGGCACCGGAGCGGCGCACGGTATCCATCAGCAAGGCCCCGGACATGACCAGCGCCTCCTTGTTGGCGAGCAGCACCCGTTTGCCCGCCTCGGCCGCGGCCAGCGTCGGCAACAGCCCGGCTGCGCCCACGATCGCCGCCATCACCGCGTCGACCCGGGGTTCCCGGGCGACCTCAGCCAGGGCCTCCGCACCCGCCCGCACCTCGGTACGCGAGCCGACCGCCGCCAAAGCTGCGCGCAGAGCCTCGGCGGCATCGGGATCGACCATCACGGCCACTTCCGGGTGGTGGGCCAGGCACTGCGCGCGCATGCGCTCCACATTGCAATGCGCCGTCAGGGCATACACGCGGAAGCGTTCCGGCTGACGCGCCACGACATCGAGCGTACTCAACCCGATGCTGCCGGTTGATCCGAGAATGGTGATGTGCGTCGTCTTCATGGGTACCTGCGTCCGTTCGCGCTATGCCGCCACCGGCGGGGCCGGAATCAGCGCCAGCCACAACAACCCGGCCAGGAAAACCGGAGCCGCCGCGACCATGCTGTCGAACCGGTCCAGAATACCCCCGTGGCCCGGCAGCAAGGAACCACTATCCTTCTCGCCAGCCTGTCGCTTCAGGATGCTCTCGAACAGGTCCCCCACAACCGAGACCAGCCCGATCAGCACCGACAGCAGCAAGAACACCATCGCGTCCATCGGCTCGAGGCCCCAAACGGCCGCTACCACGATCGCGAAGGCCAGCACCGTCAGCAGACCGCCAAGCAAGCCCTCGCGGGTCTTCCCCGGACTGATATGCGGCGCCAGCGGGTTGCGCCCGAACGCCTTCCCGGCGAAATACGCCCCGGTGTCGGCGAGGCCAACCAGCACCACCAGATAGACCACCAGCAACGGCGCCAGGGCATGCAGCCAAACCAGGCCCATTCCCGCCGGCACCAACGTCATGATCGCGGCCACCGCAAAGAGGGTCCGACGGGATGCCGGCGCGGCCGTCTCGCACTCGCGATAAAACGGCAACAGCAACAGGATCACCAGCCACCACAGCAACACCAGGCCCAGGATCAGGTAGTGCAACCCCGCAACCGGCGCCAGACCAAGCGCAACCACGGGAACCACCACGGCCGCCACCAGCGCACCACGTGCCAAAGGGGTTTCGAGCCCGGCCAGTCCACCCCACTCCCAGGTCGCCAACCCGAGGACCAGCGCGACCAGCGCCAGCACCGCCCAGTTCGGGCCCCAGGCCACCAGGGCCAGCGCCGGCAAACCCAGTGCCGCGGCGGTCAGAATCCGTTGTTTAAGCACTCGGCACCTCCCGCGCACTTGCCTCCGCGGCTCCGGTCACGCAGCCGAAACGCCGCTGGCGACTCGCATACCACGCCAGCCCCTGTCGCAGATCATCGGCTGTGATGTCCGGCCAGAACGTCTCGATGAAGAGCAACTCGGCATACGCCGCCTGCCACAGGAGGAAATTGCTGATGCGGCGTTCGCCGCCGGTGCGGATCAACAGATCGACGTCCGGCATCCCGGCCGTGCTCAAATAGCCGGCGAAAGAAGTCTCGGGATTCGCCCCTTCATCGCCGGCAGCTACCCAGCGGCGGGCCGCCTGCAGGATGTCCCAGCGGCCACCGTATCCCAGTGCCACGACAACCCGCATACCCTCGTTGGCGGCAGAGGCCTGCTCGGCTTCCGCCATCCGCGTCTGCAGATCCGACGGGAAGCTTGCGCGATCGCCAATAAAGGTGAGCGCGATCCCGCGCTCGATCAATTCCGGGAGTTCCGCCTCGATGGCGGACACAAACAGATCGAACAGTGCCTCGACCTCTTCGCGCGGGCGGCCCCAGTTCTCGCTGCTAAAGGCAAACAGCGTCAGGGTGCCCACGCCTTGTTCGGCGAAAAACCGCACGGCATGCCGCGTCGCCTCCAGTCCCGCCCGGTGGCCTTCGGAACGACTCAGACCTCGGGCCTCGGCCCACCGCCCGTTGCCGTCCATGACGATGGCCACGTGCGCCGGGAGCGCCTCGCTGGGTGAAGTAGTAACCGGCATCGCCTGCGCCGGTCAGACTTCCATCAACTCGGCTTCCTTGTCCGCAAGCATCGCGTCGACCTTGGCGATGTGGTCGTCGGTCAGCTTCTGGATCTGATCCTGCGCCTTGTGCTCGTCGTCTTCGGACATCTCCTTGTCCTTGACCAGCTGCTTGAAGGCGTTGTTGGCATCCCGCCGGATATTGCGCACGGCCACCCGCGCGTGCTCGGCCTCAGCCCGGACGACCTTGACCAGGTCACGGCGGCGTTCTTCGGTCAGCGCCGGCAGCGGCACACGGATCGTCGTCCCCATGCTCGCCGGATTGAGTCCCAGATCCGAAGTCATGATGGCCTTCTCGATCTTGCCGACCATGTCCTTCTCGTACGGCACCACGGAGAGCGTGCGTGCGTCCTCGGCATTGATGTTCGCGACCTGGTTGATCGGCACATCCATGCCGTAGTACTCCACATGCACATGTTCGAGCAGCGTGGGGTGCGCACGGCCAGTGCGGATCTTCGATAGCTCGTTGCGCAGCGCTTCCAGGCTCTTGTCCATGCGTTCGCGCGCATCTTTCAGGGTGGCGTCACTCATTACGGGCTCCCTCGACCAAGGTGCCGACCGCCTCGCCCATCACGAGCCGTTGCAGGTCGCCCTTGGCAAACATGTTCATTACACGGATCGGCAGGCCATTGTCTCGGCACATCACCAGGGCCGTGGTATCCATTACGCCCAGACGTTGTTCCAGCGCATCGTCGAACGTCAGCCGCTCGTAGCGTCGGGCATCCTTGGTGGTCATCGGATCGGCATCGTAGACCCCGTCGACCTTGGTCGCCTTGATCATGATGTCCGCGTTGATCTCGATCGCTCGCAGGCTCGCCGCGGAATCCGTGGTGAAGAATGGATTGCCAGTACCGGCCGCAAACACCACGATGCGCCCCTTTTCCAGGTGGCGTACCGCACGCCGGCGGATGTAGTCCTCGCACACCTGATTGATGCGGATCGCCGACATCACCCGCGAAAAACGCCCGGCGCGCTCGATCGCATCCTGCAGCGCCAACGCATTAATCACCGTTGCCAGCATGCCCATATGGTCGCCGGTCACCCGGTCCATGCCGCCTTGTGCCAGACCCGCACCGCGGAAGATGTTGCCGCCACCGATCACGATGCCGACCTCGACCCCCATGCGGGAGAGCTCCGAGACCTCTTCGGCCACCTGCGCCAGGACATCCGGGTCAACCCCGTAGGATTGCTGACCCATCAGGGCCTCCCCACTCAACTTCAGAAGGATGCGCCGGAACGCGGGCTGGCTGTCCTGACTCATGGGGTTCCTTATCTCGGGCTCGGTTGTTCTCGCTTGCCAGTTTTTTCTGGCCCTTTTATCCGGAAGCGGCCGCATCAAGCGGCCGCCCCGGAGTCCTTCTGGATCAGGCGCCGCGCGCCTGAGCCATTACCTCTTCGGCAAAGTTCTCGGTCTTCTTCTCGATCCCCTCGCCCACCTCGAAACGGATGAAGCCGGAGACCGAAGCACCCTTGCTTTCCAGCAGCTGTGCGACCGTCTGATCGGGATCCTTCACGAACGGCTGGCCCACCAGGGTGATCTCGCCCAGATACTTGCGGATACGCCCCTCGATCATCTTCTCGATGATGTTCTCCGGCTTGCCCGATTCCTCGGCCTGGGCCTTGAAGATCGCACGTTCCTTGTCGAGCATCTCGGTCGGCACCTGACTCTCGTCGATGCACACCGGATGGCTCGCCGCGATATGCATCGCGATATCCTTGGCCAGCTGCTCGTCACCACCATTCAGGCCAACCAGCACGCCAATCCGGGCACCATGCTGATAGAAACCCAGCGCACCTTCCGCGGTCATGCGTTCGAAACGGCGGACCTGGACGTTCTCGCCGACCTTGGCGATCAGCTGAGTACGCTGCTCTTCCAGGGTCTGACCCTCGACGGTCTCGGTCATCAGGCCTTCCACCGAATCGGCGGCGGTGTTCAGCGCCACATTGGCGCAGGCGCTGGTGAAGGCACGGAAGTTGTCGTCATTGCCGACGAAGTCCGTCTCGCAGTTGATCTCGACGATCACCGCGCGCGAACCGTCGCTGGCAATCTCGACGCGACCTTCGGCCGCGACACGATCCGCCTTCTTGTCGGCCTTGGCCATGCCGGACTTGCGCATTGCCTCGACCGCCGCTTCCAGATCGCCGCCGGTTTCGGTCAGGGCCTTCTTGCATTCCATCATGCCGGCGCCGGTGCGCTCGCGCAGTTCTTTTACTTGTGCAGCAGTAATCTGCATCGTTGCTTGCTCCTGAATCATGCTCGAGCCGGCCGCCAGCGTGGCGACCGGCTCCTGTTATCAAGCGGGGTTGGCGGGCGACGCGGTGTCCGGGGCGTCAGTCGTTGCAGCGGCCGGCTCGGCGGCTTCTGCTTCGCCCATGCCACCCGTGGTCACCGCACCCTTGGCCTCGATGATGGTATCGGCGATCGCAGCCACATAGAGCTGAATCGCACGCATCGCGTCATCGTTGCCCGGGATCACGTAATCCACGCCTACCGGGGAATGGTTGGAATCCACCACGGCGACGACCGGAATGCCGCGCTTCTTCGCCTCGGCCACCGCAATCTTCTCGTAGCCGACGTCGATCACGAACATCGCATCGGGCATGCGGTTCATGTCCTTGATACCGCCCAGGCTGCGATCCAGCTTGTCCTTTTCGCGGCGACGGCTCAGGGCCTCGCGCTTGTTCAGGACCTGGAAGCTGCCATCGGCGTCCATCGTCTCGAGGTCCTTCAGGCGCTTGATCGACTGCTTGACGGTGTTGAAGTTGGTCAGCATGCCGCCCAACCAGCGGTGGCTCACGTGCGGCATGCCGCAACGGTTTGCCTCTTCGGCCACCACATCGCGGGCAGAGCGCTTGGTGCCGACGAACATGATCTGGCCACCGTCGGCAGCGATCTTGCCGAGGAAGTTCAACGCATCGTTGAACATCGGCAGGGACTTCTCGAGGTTGATGATATGAATCTTGTTGCGTTCCCCGAAGATGTACGGGGCCATCTTGGGATGCCAGTAACGCGTCTGGTGGCCGAAGTGCACACCGGCCTCCAGCATCTGTCGCATAGTCACGAGGGACATGAGTTTTCTCCTGTAACGGGTTGAGCCTCCACGCATCCCGATCTGAAACCCGAACCGAATCTTCTTCGAGGGCGGGCACCCGACAGATCGTGCCGATGCGTGTGTGGATTAAGGTTTCGGGAGTCGCCCCGCAAAAGGCGGCTTCCGGCCCCGCCGAATTGCCAGCGAGGCGCGCGCTTTATAGCATAGGACACTTACCCGAACCAAACGCCGAGCCCCTCCGGGCGCCGCGGCGGGAGCCCCCATGTCCGTTTCCATCAAGACCCCCGAAGAGATCGAACACATGCGCGTCGCCGGCCGCCTGGCCGCCGAAGTCCTCGAGATGATCGAGCCCCACGTGCAAGCCGGCGTGACCACCGGGGAACTGGACCGGATCTGTCACGACTACATCGTGAACACCCAGGACGCGATCCCGGCCCCACTCAACTATCGCGGCTTCCCAAGGTCGATCTGTACCTCGGTGAACCATCAGGTCTGCCACGGCATCCCGGGGGATCGCAAGCTGAAGAACGGCGATATCCTCAATATCGATATCACCGTGATCAAGGACGGCTTCCACGGCGACACCAGCCGCATGTTCGTGATCGGCAAGGCCGGTATCCAGGCCCAGCGGGTGATCGACGTGGCACGTACCAGCATGTACCTCGGCATCCAGCAGGTTCGCCCGGGCGCAACGCTGGGCGATATCGGCCACGCGATTCAGGTGTACGCCGAGGCACAACGCTGCTCCGTGGTGCGCGAGTTCTGCGGCCACGGGATCGGGCGCGGCTTCCACGAGGATCCGCAGGTCCTGCACTATGGCAAGCCTGGCACCGGTATGACCCTGAGAGAAGGCATGTGCTTTACCATCGAGCCGATGATCAATGCCGGCCGCCGCCACACCCGCATCCTGGCGGATGGCTGGACCGCCGTGACCAAGGATCACAGTCCGTCGGCGCAGTGGGAACACACACTGCTGGTCACCGCCGACGGTTACGAGATCCTGACCCTGCGCAAGGACGAAACCCCACCGCAGGAGATCGCGGCCTGATCGAAGGCCATCACGCCTGTTCCCCGCCGATTCGAACCGCCCAACCTACGGAGCTCCGATGAATCCTGCGGGCAGCACCCCCGGCGAACTCGATACTCCGGCCTTCACCCCCGGCTGGGGCGAGGACTACCAGCGGCTGAGCCGCAACCCGGGGAACATCGCCCTGTTCCGGGACCGGCGCCGCGCCATCCTGGAACAGCAATACCAGGGCTTTCGCGACGGCATGCCGATCGCCGAGCTGATCCATGGCCACGCCCGGCGCATCGACGAGCTTCTCAAGCTGATCTGGGCCCAGAAGGGCCTTGCGGATGACGACCAGCTATGCCTGATCGCGGTCGGTGGCTATGGCCGCGGCGAACTGCACCCGGCCTCCGATATCGACATCCAGATCATCCTCGAGGGCGAACATGATCCCGCCCTCTTCGACCGGATCAGCGACTTCGTCACGTTCCTCTGGGACATCGGCATCGAGGTCGGGCACAGCGTGCGCAGTATCGACGACTGCACCCGCGAGGCGCGCGACGACATCACCGTCGCGACCAACCTGATCGAGGCCCGCTACCTGGCCGGCCATCTCAGCCTGTTCAACGACTTCCGCGGCGCCATCGAGCCCGACCGCATCTGGGACTCGCGCAGTTTCTATGCCGCCAAGCTGGCCGAACAACAAGCCCGCCATCGGCGTTTTGGCGAAACCGCCTACCGCCTCGAGCCGAACGTCAAGGAAGGCCCCGGCGGCCTGCGCGACATCCAGATGATCGGCTGGGTCACCAAGCGTCATTACGGCGCCGAGCGCATCGAAGAGCTGGTGTCACTGGGCTTCCTGCGCGAGGGTGAGTTCCGCGAGATGATGGAGGGCCAGAACTTCCTCTGGCGGGTACGCTTTGCCCTGCACATGCTCGCTGGCCGCCGCGAGGACCGCCTGCTTTTCGATCTGCAGCGCCAACTTGCCAACACCTTCGGCTTTGTCGACCAGAACCACAACCGGGCGGTCGAGCAGTTCATGCAGCGCTACTTCCGCACCATCAACGATCTCGAGCGGCTGAACGAACTGCTGCTGCAGCACTTCAACGAGGCCATCCTCGACGATCCGGAAGCCCTGCAGGACCCCATACGCATCCACCAGCGTTTCCAGGTCCGGGGCGGCTACCTCGAGGCGGCGCACGATCAGGTCTTCATGATCTATCCGCCGGCGCTGCTGGAGGTCTTCCGCCTGCTCCAGGAACACCCGGAGATCCAGGGCATCCGCGCCTCCACCATCCGCCTGATCCGGGCCCACCGCCACCTGATCGATGGGCACTTCCGCCGCAATCCGGTGTGCCGCGAGCTCTTCATGGACATCCTGCGCGCCCCGCGCGGGATCACCAGCCAGCTGCGCCGCATGAACCGCTACGGCGTGCTGGGCAATTACCTGCCGGCCTTCGGGCGCATCATCGGACGCATGCAGTACGACCTGTTCCACGCCTACACCGTGGACGAGCACACCCTGAACGTGGTGCGCAACGCGCGGCGCCTGGCGCTGCCCGAGTTCGCGCACGAACAGCCCCTGGCGCACCAGATCTACTCCGGACTGGTGCGCCCCGAACGTCTGGTGCTGGCCGCCCTGTTTCACGACATCGCCAAGGGCCGCGGGGGTGATCATTCCGAGCTGGGGGCCCACGATGCCCTGCATTTCTGCCAGCATCACGGCCTGTCGGACGCGGATGCCGGCCTGGTTGCCTGGCTGGTGCGTTCCCACCTGCTGATGTCGCTGACGGCCCAGCGCAAGGACATCTCCGACCCCGAGGTCGTCATGGGTTTCGCCCGCGAGGTGGTCACCCGCGAACGCCTGGACTTTCTCTATCTGCTGACCATTGCCGATATCCGCGGAACCAATCCAGAGCTGTGGAACAGCTGGAAGGATTCCCTGCTCCAAACCCTTTATCACGCCACCCGCAATGTCCTGGACCGGGGTCTGGATACCCCGCCGGACATGGACGAACAGATCCGGCAAACCCGCACCGAGGCACTCGCGTTAATCGAACAACAAGGCTTCGATACCGATCAGGCTCAGAAGTTGTGGGACGAACTGGACGACGAATACTTCCTGCGCCATTCCGCCGACGAGATCGCCTGGCACGCCCGGGCCCTGCTGCCACTCCCCCCGGACGCCCTCCCCCTGATCCTGGTGCGCCCGAAGACCTCGCGCGGGAGCACGGAGATCTTCGTCTACGCCAGCGACCATCCCCGGATCTTCGCGCGCATCACCAGCGCCCTGACCCAGTTGGGACTGGACATCGTGGACGCACGGATCATCACGACCGCAGCCGGCCGCACGCTGGATACCTTTCTGGTTCTCGAAAGCGGCGGGGGCCAGACGGTGGATGCCGGTTATCGCTCCGAAGAGATCCGCCAGAGCCTCGAACGTGAACTCGAACGCGAAGGGACCATCCCCAACCCGGCCTCACGCCAGCTTCCACGCCGCCTCAAGCACTTCGACGTGGATACGCAGATCGAATTCGAACCCGCTGCGGGCGACCAGGCAACGCGCATGCGGCTGCGCGCTTTGGACCGACCCGGCCTGCTGTCGACCATCGGGCATGTCCTTGCCGAGCAGGGAATCGACGTGCGCACTGCACGCATCGCCACGGCCGGGGAACAGGTCGAGGACAGTTTCCTCCTCAGCCGCCCCGGCCACGCGGCGCTCGATGACGAGGATCAGGCCCACCTGCGCAAGGCCCTGCTCGGCGCCATCTGACGGCAACCGGGTCAGCGGGCGCGAGCCTCCAGAGGTCGGGGCCCTGCCTCGTCGGACGCCGCCCCCGCGCCCAGCAGGCGCGCCTCGAAATCGGTCAGGACACTGAACTCGACTCGGCGGGATGCCCGACGATCCTCCTCGCCGCGCTCGTCCAGCACCCGGCGTGAAGAGGACAACCCCACGGCCGCGACCCGCGAGCGGAACCAGTCCGCGTCCTGCAAGGGCTCCAGCTGATAGGCATATTCCAGCACCGCGCGCGTGCGGCGCTGGCTAAGATCCATGTTTCCGAAATAGGCCTCCAGCGCATCGTCGCTGCCGGCCCACTCGCTGGAGGTGTGGCCCTCGATCCGCACCTCCCGAATGACCTCGGCGAACGGACGCAACTGTTCCGCGTAGCGCGGCATGAAGTCCTCGAGAATCGCCTCGAAGCGCGGCCGGATGCGTGCCGAACTGCGCTCGAACAGGACCTCCGGCTCGCGAAAGCGCAAGGTCAGGCTGTCGCGGTCCAGTTCCGCGTTCCAGCGCGGCAAATCCTCGCGAAACTCCTCCTCCAGAACCGAATAAATGGCCGCGCGCAAGGCGGCCGCCTCGTTGCGAACCTCGGTATGCACCGCGCTCTCGCGCTCCACCTGAACCATGTGCAGCAGCGCGAGGAACAGGAAGATCATCATCAGCGCGGCCATCAGGTCCGCCACCGCCAGCCAGTGCGAACCCTGGTCGGCCTCGTTTCCCGCGGCCATACCTTGTCGCCGACGGCGGCGCGCCAACCAGGAAAACATCAGTTACGCCCGCCCGCGGAGGCGATGGCGGCGGAGCGTTCCCCACCCCAGCGCGTCTCCGCCGCGAGCCCTGCCTGGACGGCATTCTCGATACTCTCGAGCATCGCCTCCAGCCGTGCGTCCATCGCCGGGAAGGCCTCGGTGGCACGATCCCGCAGGGCCGCGATGCTCCCCAGCAGGGCCTCCAGTTCCACCGTCTCGCGCCGCAGACTGGAAAGCGTCGATTCCTGATCCTCCACGTGCCGGGTGATCTGCAAGGCCTGCCCGGTCATGCGCTCCAGGGTCTGCTCGGTCTGTTCGACCCCGGCACGGGCCTGGTCGAAGGCCCGATGCAGGTTGTCCATCTGCTCGCGATACTGATCCTGCCACTCCACCAGGCGGGCGACCGAGTCATCCAGACGCCGGAAGTTCTCGCCAAACTGTTCACCCAGGCGATCGTTGAAATCGTGGATCACCCGCTCCAGGGCCTCTACCAGGTGTCCGCTGCTCATCTCGGTGATGCGCTCGGCCATGCCATCGAGCGCACCGGTCAGTTCGCGGTGTTGTTGCTCCAGCCGGGCATCCAGGCGCTGATCGAGGGCCCGCACCGCCTCCACTACGGCGAGCGAGGCATCCCGTTGTTGTGCCGCCAGGTGCGCATTATCCAATGGTGCATCCGACGCACCCTCCGCGGACGGTTCGGGGGATGCCGCCGGTGCGGGTACCATCACCTGAACCATCCGCAACACCGCAGCCAGCAAGATGCCCACGATACTGGTCACAAAGGCCAGCTTGAGCCCCTCCAGCAGGGCCGGGATACTGGCCTCCACCTGTCCAGCGTCAAAATCCAGCAGCCCAATGGCGACCCCGAGGAAGGTGCCGAGAATCCCCACGGTGGTCAGCAGCGCCGGCGCCGCTCCCTGCAGCGCCTCCGCTCGACGCAGGGCCGTCGCCATCAGGGCCACCAGGAACAGCCCGAACAGCAACAACGCGAACAAGCCAATCACGCTTAATGGACTGAGCCCCTGCAACGTGGCCAACAGCGCCTCGGCAATCCTTTCGAATATTCCGGTCATCTCTTCTCCTGTCGTACCATGAGTACGCTCTTGCATCGCCGCCTTCATTCCAAGCAAGAAAGAAGCCAGTGCAGGCAAGGCTGGCACCAGGCCGCACCCGGCGCCCGGCCGACCAATTATTGACGCCCATGGAGCGGAAGCGCGCTGCCCCCCCAGAGAGGCGTCACTTTATTGGCTACCCTGATAACCGGTTTCTGGTTCTGGGAAACATCCGTGCAGTCAGCCAAGCACGGATGCACCCCAACCTCACACCGCGCAATCCACAACCTGTACATAGGCCGGCACACAGACATGTTCAGAGTCCGACTAGGTCGACGACCCTCCCCGGAATTACCCCTCTTGTCCAAGGGCTCCCGGGCCGCAGTGTCCTGCCTGATTCTGATGCTCGTCGCTCTGGCGCCTGCACACGGAACGGAAACACGCCTGCTGGGCATCCAGCCGTTTCTTAGTGCTCCAGCTCTCTTCGAGCGCTACGCGCCGCTGCGCGACTGGCTTGCCGAGCAACTCGGGGTGCCCGTCCGAATCGAGTCGGCACGCACACGCGACGTTTTCCACGGCAGAATTTGGACCGAACGCTACGATCTCGTGTTCACGTCACCGCACGTTGTGCCTTTCTTGATCGAGGAGACGAATTATCGAGCTGTAGCGGCAACCCGGGACCGTTTGGCGATCCTGGTCGCCGTAATACCGGAGGCACGGTTCAACCGCATCGAAGACTTGGCGAACAGCAAAATCGCCGCACCGTTCGAGGAAAGCCTTGCAGCCGCGTTCCTGAACCACATGCTCTCGAACCTTGTTTGGCCGGACGGATCATCACCCCCGACCGTCCGGCACCACCATCACCACAGTGGTGCCATCACCACATTTCTGCGCGGAGAAGCAGAAGCCCTGGTCCTGGTCACGGACGGCGATCTGATCGATGATCAACGTCGTGACGAGAGTGCGCAGACGCTGATGTCGCTGCACGATGGAACGCTCGTTCGAATCATTTCGCAATCACCTAGTTTTCCGGGCATGACCCTCCTGGCCCGCGAAGAAGTGCTTGCAGGTTTACCGGACCTGGAGGACCAGCTGATCCGCATGCAGGACACACCCCATGGCCTGGAAGTACTCCGAGCCATCCGCCACCGAGGATTCGTCGCGATCGAGGAGACCGACTATCGCCCTTTTCGTCAAAGCGCCTTTGGAAGGGAATTACCTTCCCTTGGAGACGCAAAGAACGACCAAGGGAAGCACTAATTTGCGTGACCTTGATGGGCATCCGCCGGCCAGCCCCGGTAGAATGGCAAGTTTTGCATCAATTCCCGTCCCACCATCGAAGACTGGCGCGTACGCGCCCCGGATGCCCTTCATGACTCGCCGCGGCCCGGCTCCAACCTGCTCTGGCCCAATCTCGGCCTGCATCGTCCCACAGGCGCCGGCGCCCCCCGCATGCGTCTGAATTTCGCCTGGCAGATCATCATCGGCACCGTCGCGATCCAGGTCGCGATGGTCGCAGCGCTGATGTTCAGCGGCATCTCCCAGGTGCAGCAGAACCAGTCGCAGATGCTGGAACGCTTTGCCGAGCAACAGGGCCGTCTGCTCTCCAGCGCGTTGACCCCCGGGCTCGCCTATGCGGATCCGGCGATGCTGCAGGACCTGCTCGAACTCGTCGCGGACGACTCCAATGTCCTCTATGCCGTGGTACTCGATGCCCAGGACCAGCCGATGGCGTCGGTGGGCATCTCGCCCGACACCATCCCGGAACGCGCAGACGGCACGCGCACCACGCCCGGGCAGATCGAGATCCTGCGCGACATTGAGCTGGCCGGGCAGCCACTCGGGACTCTGGCGGTGGGCTATTCCACCGATGCGATCGACGCCCTGTCCGCCACCCTCCTGCAGCGCAACGTCCTGCTGGCGCTGGGCGTGCTCGTGTTGTCCATGCTGGCCGCGGTGGTCTTCAGCCTGGTTATTACTCGCCGCCTGCGCCTGCTGAACCAGGGCGGCAAGGCGTTGCAGGGCGGTCGTCTGGACCACCGCATCCCGGTGCGCTCGCACGACGAATTCGGCGACCTCGCGCGCACCTTCAACGATGTCGCCGCCCATCTGGGGTCCACCCAGACCACCCTGGAACAACAGAACCAGCAACTGAACCGCTCGGTCGCACGCCTGGAGTCCATGCTCGGCGGTGCCAACGCGATCTTGTGGGAGGCTGATCCGCGCACCCACGAATGGGAGTTCGTGTCCGGCGACACCCGCCGTCTGCTGGGCTTCCCGGCCCACAACCTGGGCCGGGGCGAGCTGCGCGCCCGGCATATCCACCCGGCCGACCTGCCGCGCGTGCAGAATGCCGCCCGCGAGAGCCGGACCAGCCCGCGCACGGTGGACTACCGCTTCGCCCATCGCGACGGCCAGTGGCTGTGGCTGCGAGACATCCTCTCCTGGGCCCGTGACGCGGACGGCCGGGAGAGCCTGCGCGGCCTGACCCTGGATATCACCACCCACCGACGCACCACCGATGCACTGGCGGAAAGCGAGAACCGCTACCGCGACGTGGTGGACCACATCTCCGAGGTCATCTTCCGTACCGATGCCGAAGGCCACTGGACCCTGCTGAATCCAGCCTGGGAGGCCCTGACGGGGTTCAGCGTGGAAGAGACTCTGGGCCGCCCGCTGTGCGACTTTGTAGCCCCCGAGGACCACGACGACGCCCATAGCTTCTGTGCCACCCTCCTCGAAGGCGGCTCCCATTCCCAATCCGAGGAGATCCGTCTGCGCACCCGCGACGGTGACATCCGCTGGGTCAGCATCTACGCCAGTGCCCGCTTCGATGACCACGACCAGGTGATGGCGACCTTCGGCACGATGACCGACATCTCCGATCGCAAGGAGGCCGAAGACGAGATCCGGCGTCTCGCCTTCTTCGACGGGCTGACCCAACTGCCCAATCGCACCCTGCTGCACGACCGGCTGGGTCAGAGTCTCGCCAATACCGAACGCACCCGCCTGCATGGCGCCTTGCTGTTCATCGATCTCGACAACTTCAAGGACATCAACGACACCCTCGGCCATGCAGTCGGCGATGACCTGCTACGCCAGGTCGCCGAACGCATGCTGAACTCCGTGCGCGAGGCGGACACCCTCGCCCGCCTGGGGGGCGACGAGTTCGTCATCATCCTCAACGATCTGCACCCGGACCAGGCACGCGCGGCGACCCAGGCCGAGGCCGTGGGTCGCAAGCTCATCGAGATTCTGCGCGATCCTTTCAAGCTGGCGGGACAGAGGCGGCACGTAACGCCCAGTATCGGTGCCACGCTGTTCAGCGGCCGCAATCTGAGCGTGGAGGAGATCCTCAAGCAGGCGGACCTCGCCATGTACCGGGCCAAGAACGCCGGGCGCAACACCGTGCGCTTCTACGACCCCGAGCTGCACCGCGCCGTCGAGGCCCGATTCGAGCTGGAGAGCGAGCTTCGCCACGCCCTGGATCAGGATGCCTTCAGCGTGCACTACCAGCCACAGGTGAACACGTCGGGCGCGGTCATCGGGGCCGAGATCCTGCTGCGCTGGAAGCACGCCAGCCGCGGGATGATTTCGCCCGCCGAGTTCATCCCCGTGGCCGAACAGACCGGTCTGATCGTCCCGATTGGCCGCAAGGTGCTGCGCGCGGCCTGTGAGCAGCTGGCTGCCTGGAAACACCAGCCCGCCTTTCGGGACCTCACCCTGTCGGTCAACGTCAGCGCGCGCCAATTCCGGCACAAGTACTTCGTGCGCGATCTCGCCCAGACGCTGGAGGCTACCGGCGCCCCGGGGCACCGCCTGAAGCTGGAGCTGACCGAGAGCATGCTGCTCGAAAACGTGGAGACCGTCATTGCCCACATCGAGGAACTTCGGAGCTTCGGCATCGAGTTCTCTCTGGACGACTTCGGGACCGGCTACTCCTCTCTCGCCTACCTCAAGCGACTGCCCCTCGCTCAGCTGAAGATCGATCAATCCTTCGTCCGCGACGTCCTGGACGATCCCAACGATGCCGCGATCGCCCAGATGGTGGTCAACCTGGCTCACACCCTCGACCTGGACGTCATCGCCGAAGGTGTGGAGAACGACCAGCAGCGGGCCTTCCTGTTCGGCCTTGGCTGTCGCCACTTTCAGGGCTACCTGTACGGCCACCCCGACACGCTGGCAGAACTTGAGGCCCTGGTACTGCGCCAGAACGACAACGGAAATCCCGCAGCCCACCCCTAACCGTTCGTATTCTTCGAATGGTTTGAGGCGTTTTTCGCCATTTTCATTCGTATAAATCGGATCTAAGGTGACGGGTATTGCAACCTAGTCAACCGGAGGCGAATCGCCATGAGCACCAAGGTCCTGATCCTGTACTACTCCACCTGGGGCCACATCGAGCAGATGGCCGAAGCTGTGGCCCGCGGCGCCCGCGAGGTACCGGATACCGAAGTCACGATCAAGCGCGTCCCCGAACTGATGCCGGATGACGTGGCCCGCAATGCCGGGGCCAAGCTCGACCAGGCCGCCCCCATCGCCAAGCCCGAAGAACTGGCGGACTACGACGCGATCATCATCGGCACCCCTACCCGCTTCGGCCGGATGGCCGCGCAGATGGCCAACTTCCTCGATCAGACCGGTGCCCTGTGGTTCGGCGACAAGCTGGTCGGAAAGGTCGGGAGCGTGTTCAGCTCCACCGCCTCGCAGCACGGCGGCCAGGAGACCACCCTGATCTCGACCATCGTAAACCTGCTGCACTACGGCATGACCGTGGTTGGTCTACCCTACACGGAGAAGCGCCTGCTCGATGTCAGCGAGGTCTGCGGCGGCACACCCTACGGGGCGACCACACTGGCCGACGGCGACGGCTCGCGCCAGCCGAGCGAAAACGAACTGGGCATGGCCGCCTCGCAGGGGCGTCACGTCGCAGAGGTCGCGCGGGCCCAGCGTCTGGGGCGCGACGCCGGCTGACCTGCCACAGGCACATCCGACAGGGGCCGCACGCCCTGACCGGATGTTGCCTGGGCGCAAACCCGGTCGGGCACAGGCCCGGCCGCACCGACTGGGGACATCGATCCGCAGCATTACAAGGAGAGGATGGAAATGGACAACACGCTAGACGACAGTGGCAAGCTCGTACTCCGCCTGGCCCTCGGGATCATGATCCTGCTGCACGGCATCGCCAAACTGACCGGCGGGATCAGCGGCATCGAAGGCATGGTTACCAACGCGGGACTCCCGGCGATCCTCGCCTATGGCGTCTACATCGGCGAGATCCTCGCCCCGATCCTCGTCATCATCGGGCTGTATTCGCGCATCGGCGCGGTGATTATCGCCATCAACATGGTCTTCGCCATCGCGCTCGCCCATGCTCACGAGGTCTTCCTGCTCACCAGCACCGGCGGCTGGGCCCTCGAGCTGCAGGGGATGTTCCTGTTCGCGGCGATCGCCCTGGCCCTGACCGGTCCGGGCCGGTTCGCGATCAACCGCCTGTAGTCCTCACGGCAACTTGGGGCGGCGCAATGCCGCCCCTTTCAGGTACCATGCGCGACCCTGATCCCCGCGCAGACCCTCCGCCATGAGCAATGCCCAGACGCTGATCCTCGCTGCCCCACAGATCCTCCCGGTAGCCCCCCGCGACACCCTTCTGCAAGACCACGCCCTGATCATCCGCGACGGAACGATCCACGCGATCGAACCGCAAGCCACCGCGCGCGCCAACCATCCTCAAGCGGAATACCGCGATCACCCCGGCCAGATCCTGATCCCCGGCCTGGTGAACGCCCACACCCACTCTGGCATGAGCCTGCTGCGTGGCATCGGCAGCGACCGCCCGCTGATGGAATGGCTCAAGGGATACATCTGGCCCGCCGAGGGCAAGCTGCTCTCCCCCGAATTCGTACGCGCAGGCAGCCGCCTCTCCATAGCCGAAATGCTGCGCGGGGGCACGACATGCTTCAGTGACATGTACCTGTTCGTGGACGATGCGGCCCGGGTGGTCGACGAGACCGGGATCCGCGCCTCGCTGGGCCTCACCGTGTTCGACTTCCCAACGCCCTGGGCAAGCACGGCAGACGAGTACTTCCAGCGCGGTGCGGACGTCGTCGCGAACTGGGGGCACCATGACCGGATCGCCTTCAATGTCGCCCCGCACGCGCCATACACCGTGGGGGATACAAGCCTGGAGCGCGTGGCGGCCCGTGCCCGCGAACTGAACGTGCCCATCCACATGCATGTTCACGAGACGGCCAGCGAGGTCGCCGACGCCCTGCGCGACCAGGGCGAACGGCCATTGGCCCGCCTCGCACGCCTTGGCATGCTGGACCAGCCCTTCATCGCGGTGCACATGACCCAGGTAGACGATACCGATCTGGATCTACTGCGCGAACGCCCGGTCTCCATCGCCCACTGCCCGGAATCCAATCTGAAACTCGCCTCCGGCTTCTGCCCGGTCACGCGGTTACAGGCCGCCGGCATCAACATCGCCCTCGGGACCGACGGCACCGCCTCCAACAACGATCTCGACATGATCGGCGAGATGCGCACCGCCGCACTGCTGGCCAAGGGCGTCAGTGGCGATGCCGCCGCCCTGCCCGCCACCGCCGCGCTGGAAATGGCGACGCTGGGGAGTGCCAAAGCCCTGGGACTCGCGGACCGAATCGGCTCCCTGGAGCCCGGCAAGCAGGCCGATGTGGTCGCAGTAGACCTGCAGACGCTGGAACTGCAACCGGCGCACGACCCCAGTGCACAGATCGTTTACGCCGCCACCCGCGATGCCGTGCGCGATGTCTACGTGGCCGGACGGCCGTTGCTACGCGACCGCGAACTGCTTACGCTGAACTCGCAGGATCTCCACGCCGAAGCCGAGTACTGGCGCATCCGGGTGCTGGAAACCCAGCAGCCCACTGCCTGAGGGAAACACTGATCAATGTACACGCTCGCGTTGGTACCCCAGGTTTTCCAAGACAAGGCGCGGTGCGCAGCCGATAGTTGTTCTACCGGCAAGGGCCGCAACGCAGGATCGGGGAACCTGGGGTGCCAACCCCGAGGGGCTCGGCCGCTCTTGCGCCCGCACGGCGTTGCGGCTCCCTTGTGCAGAATGACTGCACGGCAGTCACCGCGCCTTGTTCGCACGCAACAGCGACTCGAGCGCGAACGTGTACATCAATCAGTGTTTCCCTGAGCGAGACAGACGCCATGAGCCCCGAACCCCTCTCCCAAACTTCTGCGCACGCAAACGTCGATAGCGCCGAGATCCACAAATTCACCCATCGGGCCCACGAATGGTGGGACCCGAAGGGCCCCTTCGCCACGTTGCACGCGATCAACCCGTTGCGCCTCGAATGGATCGACGGCAAGGCCGATCTCGCCGGCAAGAAGGTGCTGGATGTAGGCTGCGGCGCCGGTATCCTCTCCGAGGCAATGGCGGTTCGCGGCGCTCAGGTCACCGCGCTGGACGCCGGCGCCGAACACCTGGAGGTCGCGCGCGAACACGCGGTGGAGGCAGGGCTGGAAATCCACTACCTGCACACTACCGCCGAGGCGCACGCCGAACGTCACGCCGGCGACTACGACGTGGTGACCTGCCTGGAGATGCTGGAACACGTGCCCGATCCGGATGCCGTGATCGATGCCCTTGCAACGCTCGTGCGCCCCGGCGGCTGGCTGTTCCTGTCCACCATCAACCGAACTCCGCGCGCCTTTGCCGAGGCCATCGTGGGGGCCGAATACGTATTGCACATGCTGCCCACCGGCACCCATGAGTACGGACGCTTCCTTCGCCCCTCCGAACTGGGCACCGCCCTGCGCCGCCACGGGTTCGAGGTCACCGCGATGACCGGCCTGACCTATTCGCCCCTGAGCGGGCGGTATCGTCTGGTCGCCCGTACCGACGTGAACTACCTGATGGCCGCCCGCCGCGACGAAGCCGGCACCGACGAATGACCCGCGAACTGGGATCGGTCCTGTTCGACCTCGACGGGACCCTGCTGGACACCGCTCCCGACATGCATGCGGCCCTGGTCACCCTGATGGCCGAACACGACCGTGCGCCGCTGGCGTTCGAGGTCGTGCGTAACTTTGTCTCCCACGGGTCCCGGGCCCTGGTGGATCTCGCCTTCCCGGACGCCGATCCCGCCTTCGCCGAGCATCTCAAGAAGCGCTACCTGGAGATCTACGCCCGCGACCTGTGCCGGACCACCGCCCTGTTTCCCGGACTCGCGGACCTGCTGGACACCTGCGAGGCCCGCGGCTGGCCCGTCGGCGTGGTGACCAACAAGCCGGGCTGGCTGACCGATCCGCTGCTGGAGGCCCTCGGGCTGCATGCGCGCATGGCAGCCGTCGTCAGCGGCGATACCCTGCCCCAGCGCAAACCCGCCCCGGAACCCATGTGGCTGGCCGCACGCCAGACCGGCCTGCCGCCGGAACGCCACTGCTACTGGGGCGATGCAGAACGCGACATCGCGGCCGGACGGGCCGCCGGCATGCCCACCCTGATCGCCAACTGGGGCTACATCGACGCCAACCAGCGTCCGGATCAATGGGGCGCCGATGCCGCCCTGGAACAGCCGAACGACTTCTGGGCCTGGTACGCCGACGGAGCCGCCACGGAGCCCGGGCTTGCGAGCTGAATCCGCCCACCTCGGCGCCCCGCACGCCGGAAACAGGGTCTGAGCACCCATGTCGCCCCGTATCCGTTCGGCCTACCGCCACTGTCGCCAGCGTGCCAAGGCGCATTACGAGAACTTCCCCGTGGCCTCCTGGCTGCTGCCCAGCCGCCTGCGCGGCCCCGTGGCGGCGATCTACTGCTTCGCCCGCGACGCCGACGACCTGGCCGACGAGGACCCGCGCCCGGTCGCCGAGCGGCGCCAGGCACTGCTGGCGATGCAGGAACGCGTGCAGATCCTGGAAGACCCCGCCGCCGAGCACGAACCCGAATGGATTGCCCTGGCGGACGCCCGCGCCCGCTTCGACCTGCCGGCCGCGCCGTTTTCCGACCTGATCGACGCCTTCCTGCAGGACCTGGAACAACCCCGCTATGCGACCTTCGGCGAGATCATGGACTACTGCCGCCGCTCGGCCAACCCGGTTGGCCGGCTCATGCTGCACCTGAACGGCAACCCGACCGACGAGATGCTGGGGTACTCGGACGCCATCTGCTCGGCGCTGCAGCTGATCAACTTCTATCAGGACCTGCAGCAGGACCTGCGGGAGAACAACCGCATCTACCTGCCGCAGGAAGAGATGGACCAGTACGGCGTGACCGAAGCGATGCTGGCCACTGGGCAGACCACCTTCCAGCTACGCAACCTGATGCAGTTTCAATACGCCCGCGCCGACCGGCTGCTGCGCGCCGGGGCGCCGCTGGGCGGGCTGCTGCGCGGACGCATGGGGCTGGAGATCCGAGCGATCATCAACGGCGGGGCGCGCATCCTCTGGCGGCTGCGGCAGCAGGATGACGTCTTCGCCCGCCCGCGCCTGCGCACCCGCGACGCCTGGATCATCCTGAGCCACAGCCTCCGACCGCGCCGCCGAAGACCGTAGGGATCGAGCCGCCGAGAACCCCTGGTTAAGCTGAGGGCTTAAAAGGCATCAAGCGGCAATGCCCTCGACCGTAAGGTGCTGGAGGTCAGTTCGTTCGCTTGCGTGCTCAAAGGTAATGGCGCAAACACCACCACTGGCATCGACATCCAGGGTAGTGTTCTCGTCAAGCGAGCGGGTTTCGGCCACGCTATCGCCTCGGAATTCGATATAAAGCGTATCCGTATCCCCGAAGTACTGGAGTTTCATGGCTGGAACCCTCGATCGAAAAAGGCGTTGTGAACGGTTTCTCCATCCGGCAGCAGAACAACGCGAAGGTAGCGTCCTTCAGCCTCCTCGACACGAGCCCATCTGCGGATACGCCCATCGCCTTGGACTTCTTCGCACAACGGTTGGTCGATTACACTACTGATCCAGTGATTCCGGATCATTCGCCGATCCGGCCTCTCGCGTACAGTCTCGAAGTAACGTGTCGTCTTCACCGGAACGTCCCTGTTACCGGTTGCTATTGTTCAAAGCTTCCGCCGAGAACCGATCGCCGTCAAGCCGCTCACACTACCTTGCTGTAGCGCGGCGCGCTCTCCGTCTTCAGGTAGGCGTCGAAGGCCATGGCGACGTTGCGCAGCAGCAACCGCCCGCGCGGCAGGATCTCCAGGCGCTCCGCGCCGATGCGTACCAGTCCATCGGCCTCCATGCCCTGAAGCCGCTCCAGTGCATCCCCGAAGACCTCTCCGAACACGATCCCGTGGCGCGCCTCGATCGCGGCGAAATCGATGCGCGAATGGCACATGAGCTCGGTAATCACGTCCCGGCGCAACCGATCGTCGGCATTCAGTTCGAGTCCGCGAAACACCGGCAGGCGCCCGGCATCCAGCCGCGCGTAATAGGCATCCAGCTCGCGCAGGTTCTGGCTGTAGGTGGCGCCCACCTTGCCGATGGCCGTCGGACCCAGTGCCACCAGGTCGTACTCCGCCCGTGTGGAGTAGCCCTGGAAATTGCGCTGCAACGTCCCGGCGCGCTGGGCCGTGGCCAGTTCGTCGTCCGGCAGGGCAAAGTGGTCCATGCCGATGTAGACATAGCCGGCATCGGTCAGGCGAGCGATGGTGGTCTCGAGGATCGCCAGCTTCTCCGCGGCGTCCGGCAGATCGGCCTCGCGGATCTGGCGCTGAGTCTTGAACATCTGCGGCAGGTGCGCGTAGTTGTAGATCGCCAGGCGCTCCGGGCGCAGCTCCAGCGCGCGTTCCAGCGTGGCGGTATAGGTCTCCACCGTCTGCAAGGGGAGGCCGTAGATCAGGTCCAGGTTGGTGGATTCGAAGCCGTTGGCCCGCGCCTGCTCCACCGCCCGCGCGGTCACCTCGAACGGCTGGATGCGGTTCACCGCCCGCTGCACGTTCGGGTCGAAATCCTGCACCCCGAGGCTGATCCGGTTAAAACCCAGCTCGCCCAGCAGCGGGATGGTCCCGGCCCGCACCGCGCGCGGATCAATCTCGATGGAGAACTCGCGGGCATCGCTTTCGTCCAGGCGGAAGTGCCTCGCCAGGGTCGCCATCACCCGGCGCAGATCGTCATCGCCAAGATAAGTCGGCGTGCCCCCCCCAAAGTGCAGCTGGCCGACAGTGCGTTCCCGGTCGAACAGCTCGCCCTGCAGTTCGGCCTCGCGCTCCAGATACTGCAGGTAGCGCTGAGCGCGCTGGTAATTTCCGGTGATGACCTTGTTGCAGGCGCAGTAGAAGCACACCGTGTCGCAGAACGGCACATGCACATACAGGGACAGCGGCCGCGCCGGATCGGCCCCGTTGGTCGCCTGCGCCGCCTCGGCATAGGCGCGGTCGTCGAAGCCCTCGTGAAACTGTGGCGCGGTGGGATACGACGTGTACCGCGGCCCACTCACGTCGTAGCGGCGCAGGATTTCGGGATCAAACACCAGGCGTTGTTCCATTGGGAGCTCCACAGCCGTCGCCGCGCACTCGCGACCTTGGTTCTGCAGACTACGGCCGCAGGCCGGACCCGAGCTTGATACAGGTCAACAATCCGCCTTCAGGGCGCCCTCTCCCGCCCCCTGTGCTGCCTGTGCTAGCCTTCTCCTCCCTGTTCGACACCCGCCACGCGAGAGCGCATGTCCCCCGACGAGTATTGCGAGGAGAAGGCCGCGCAAAGCGGCTCCAGCTTCTACTACGCGTTCCGCTTTCTGGAGCCGGATCGCCGTCGCGCCATCACGGCGCTGTACGCCTTCTGCCGGGAAGTCGACGACATCGTCGACGAGGTGAGCGAGGAGAGCATTGCGCGCACCAAGCTCGACTGGTGGCGCCAGGAGATCGAACGCCTGTTCGCCGGCGAACCCCGCCACCCCATCACCCAGGCCCTGCAGCCGCACATCGCCGCCTTTGACCTCGGGCGCGAGTACTTCGACGAGATCATCGACGGCATGCAAATGGATCTCGACTACGACAGCTATCCGGACTTCACCACGCTGTCGCTGTACTGCTACCGCGCGGCCAGCGTCGTGGGCATCCTGTCCGCTCACATCTTCGGCTACACCGATCGGCGCACTCTCAAGTACGCCCACGACCTCGGCATGGCGTTGCAGCTCACCAACATCCTGCGCGACGTGCACGAGGACGCCATGCGCGGCCGCGTGTACATCCCCATGGACGAGCTCAGCAAGCACGGGGTCAAGCCGGAGGAATTCCAGATCAACATCACCGACGACCGCCACCGCGCCCTGTTCGCGGAGCAGGCGGAACGAGCACAACGCTACTACGAACGCGCCGAGGAACACCTCCCGGACGCCGACCGCTACGCCCAGCGCCCGGGCCTGATCATGGCGGCCATCTACCGCACCCTGCTCGACGAGATCGCGGACGATGGCTACCGCGTGCTGGAACACCGCGTGCGCCTGACCCCGATCCGCAAGTTGTGGATCGCGTGGCGCACCGCACGCCGCCTGAAGCGCGAACAACGCCGCCGCGCGACCTGATGCCATGATCTCCGGCTCACCCCACGCGCCCGTCGTCGTGGTCGGCGCGGGCTGGGCCGGCCTGACCGCCACGCTGGCGCTTGCACGCGCCGGGCACCCCGTGCACCTGATCGAGGCCGGCAAGGCCCCCGGTGGCCGTGCCCGCAGCCTCGACCTGGACGGCACCCCGCTCGACAACGGCCAGCACATCCTGGTCGGGGCCTGCCAGCAGACCCTGCAGCAGATCCGTTCGGTCGGCATCAACCCCGAGCAGGCGTTTCAGGCCCTGCCCTTCGGCCTGCGCATGTTCGAGCCCACCGGCCGGCCGCAGGACCCGGCGTTCCAGCTGGAACCGCGTTCGCCCCGGTTGCCCGCCCTGGCCGCCGCGCTTTACCGGGCGCTTGCGAAGCACTCTCTTGGTACACGCCTGCGTGCACTGTCCGGCGCCGCCGCCATGTTGCACCGGCCCCTGCGCGACGATCTCCCCGTCCTCGACTGGCTGCGCCAGCGTCGTCAGCCCGACGCCCTCATTCGGAGCCTGTGGGACCCGTTGTGCCTGGCGGTGATGAACACCCCGACCCGAACCGCCTCGGCCCGCATCTTCCAGAACGTCCTGCGCCTGGCACTCAATCATGGCCCGGAGGCCGCGCGCCTTCTCCTCCCCGCGCGGCCACTCGGCGAGCTGTTCCCGGAACCGGCTGTCCAGGAACTCCGGGAGCGTGGCGCTAGAGTGGATCTTGGCCGCCGCATCACCGCCATTGAGCGCAGCACGACTCACGACGCCGCCCCCTACCGCCTGCGCGATCGCCAGGGCGTGGCGAGCCCGGCGCGCGGCGTGATCCTGGCCGCCCCTCCAGCCGCCGCCGCTGCCCTGCTTCCGCACGAAACCGGCTGGGAGGCGACGCACCAGGGCCTGAATGCCATGGGCGCCCGCAGCATCTGCACGGTCTACCTGCGCTATGCGCGGCGCCTTGATGATCTTCCGCCACTACAGGGGCTGCTGGACCAGCATGGCCAATGGCTGATCGCGCGGAATGTCGCCGGGGCGCCACACTGGCTGGCGGTCGTGATCTCCGCGGCCGACGACCTCGAACCGTTGACGGCGGATGCGCGATGGCGCACCGTCGCCCGCTCCCTGGCCCAAACCTTCCCCGAACTGGGCGAACCCGAGACCGGCCACAGCATTTGCGAACGCCGCGCGACGCTGGACGCGCAAGCCGGTCTGGATGCACGTCGCCCGCCGGCCCGCACGCCCTGGCCGGGGTGTTATCTGGCCGGGGATTACCTGACGCCTGCACTGCCGTCCACGCTCGAAGCGGCCGTACAATCTGGACTAGAATCGGCGCACCTGTACCTGGAGGACCATCCTTGACCGATCTCGATATTCCCCGCCTGCTCGCCTACCGCCCGGAACCCGGCGCCTTCGATGAACGCGTGATCCTGGTCACCGGGGCCGCCGACGGCATCGGCCGCGCGGTTGCCGAGGCCTGTGCCGCGGCCGGCGCAATCGTGGTCCTGCTGGACAAGGACCTGAAGGGCCTCGAAGCGGTCTATGACCGGATTGAACAGGCCGGTTACCCGCAGCCCGCGATCTACCCACTGAATCTCGAAGGCGCGACGGTCAAGGACTATGGTGACCTGGCGGAGAACATCCGCGACTCGCTGGGCCGCCTGGACGGGCTGGTACTGAACGCCGGCTGGGCCGGCGCCCTGATGCCGATGAAGAACTACGACCCCGAGCTGTGGTTCAAGGTCATCAACAGTAACCTGCACGGCCCGTTCTTCCTGACGCAGGCCGTCCTGCCGCTGCTGGAGGCCAGTCCCACCGGGAGCCTGGTCGTGTCCACCCAGAACGCGCGCAAGGCCTTCTGGGGCGCCTTCGGCATGGCCAAGGCGGCCCAGGACGGCCTGATCGACATCCTGTCGCACGAGCATCGCAACGAACCGCGTTTCCTGCACGTGAACGGTATCGACACCGGGCCCGTACGCACCCGCTTCCGCGCCGGCCATTATCCCGGGGAAAACCCCGACCTACTGCCCGAGCCCGAGGCCGTGGTTGGCCCCTATCTGTACTTCCTGGACCCCGGCGACCGCACCACCACCGGTCTGAACATCAGCCTGGAAGGCCAGGTCCCGGTCCCCCACGCGGCGTCCTGAACCGCAGGGGCGTCAGGCGCGCGGTCGTTTTCCGGCCGGGCGCCCTTTGCGCACCTTCCCACTACCCGCGCCCGGCTTGCCGCCCTTGGGCGCGGCAGAGCGTGCCCCGGCCTTGCCCGCTGGCGCTGGCTTGCCACCGGGACGCGCCGCAGCCTCGACGCCGTTGTGCTGCGTCTGGAAGGTCTGGCCGCGCTTTTTCAGCGCCTTGCCGCCACGGGTGATGCGCCCGCCGGTGGACGGACGTGCCGCACCCTGACCGGTCCCAGCCGGCTGCCAGGTCGGCACCAGGTGATGCTTGCCATTGCCGATCAGATCCGCACGCCCCATCCGTTGCAGGGCATCACGCAGTAGCGGCCAGTTGTTCGGATCGTGATAGCGCAGGAACGCCTTGTGCAGACGCCTCGCGCGCACCCCGCGAGGCACCGGGACGCGTTCGCTGGTGGTGCGCCGAATGCCGCGCAACGGGTCACGCCCCGAGTGCCACATGGCGGTGGCCAGGGCCATGGGACTGGGCAGGAACGCCTGCACCTGGTCGGCGCGGAAGTCGTTGCGCTTCAGCCAGAGCGCGAGCTGCAGCATGTCCTGGTCGGTGGTCCCGGGATGCGCGGCGATGAAATACGGGATCAGGTACTGCTCCTTCCCGGCCGCCTTCGAGTACTTCTCGAACATGGCCTTGAACCGGTCATAGGTCCCCATGCCCGGCTTCATCATGCGCGAGAGTGGTCCGGTTTCCGTATGTTCCGGGGCAATCTTCAGGTAACCCCCCACATGGTGGGTCACCAGTTCTTTCACATACTCCGGTGACTCGATCGCCAGGTCGTAGCGCAGCCCGGAGGCAATCAGGATCTTCTTGATGCCCGGCAACGCCCGTGCCTTGCGGTACAGGCGAATGAGCGGCGCGTGGTCGGTGTCCAGGTTGCTGCAGATGCCCGGGTACACGCAGGACAGTCGCCGGCAGCTCTGTTCGATCTTCGGGTCCTTGCAGGCCAGGCGGTACATGTTGGCGGTCGGGCCGCCCAGATCCGAGATCACGCCGGTGAACCCGTCCACCTTGTCGCGGATCTCCTCGATCTCGCGCAGCACGCTGTCCTCGGAGCGGCTCTGGATGATCCGCCCTTCGTGTTCGGTGATGGAACAGAACGTACAGCCGCCGAAACAGCCGCGCATGATGTTCACCGAGAAGCGGATCATCTCCCAGGCCGGGATGCGCGCATCCCCGTAGGAGGGATGCGGGGCCCGTGCATAGGGCAGATCGAACACCGCGTCCATCTCGGGTGTCGACAGCGGGATCGGCGGCGGGTTGAGCCAGACCTCCTTGTCCCCGTGGCGCTGCACGATCGCACGGGCATTCCCCGGGTTGGTCTCCAGGTGCAGCACCCGCGAGGCATGCGCGTAGAGCACCGCGTCGCCCTTCACCTGCTCGAAGGCCGGAATACGGATGACCGTTTGGTCGCGCGGGGTGCCGCGCGGGATATCCCGGTGAAAACGCACGACCTTCGCGCCCGCCTCCGCTCCTGCCGCCTGCGCATCCTGTGCCTCGGCATCGGCGCAGGTCTCGGGCGAGACCATGGCGTAGGGATCGGGGTTGGCATCCACCGGTCCAGGGGTATCGACCTCGCTGGAATCCAGCTCGACGTAGCCGGCGGGCACGGCATCCCGCAGCAGGGCCGTCCCGCGCAGGTCCGTGATCTCGCGCGGATGCTCGCCCGCCGCGACGCGATGGGCGAGTTCCACCAAGGCGCGCTCGGCGTTGCCGAACAGCAGGATGTCGGCCCGCGAATCCAGCAATACGGAACGGCGCACCTTGTCCTGCCAGTAGTCGTAGTGCGCGATACGCCGCAGGCTGGCCTCGATTCCTCCGGCAACGACCGGCACGTCCTTGTACGCCTCGCGGGCGCGCTGGGCGTAGACGATCACCGCGCGGTCCGGGCGTTTGCCGTGCACGTCCCCCGGGGTATAGGCATCGTTGGAGCGGATCTTCCGCTCCGCGGTGTAGTGGTTGACCATCGAGTCCATGTTCCCGGCGGTTACGCCGAAGAACAGGTTCGGCCGCCCCAGGGCCCGGAACGGCTCGGCCGAGGTCCAGTCCGGCTGGGCAAGGATCCCCACGCGGAACCCCTGCGCCTCCAGCAACCGGCCGATGATCGCCATGCCGAAGCTCGGGTGGTCCACGTAGGCATCGCCGGTCACCAGCACGATGTCGCAGCTGTCCCAGCCGAGATCGTCCATTTCCTCGCGCGTGGTTGGCAGAAACGGCGCCGTGCCAAAGCGCTTGGCCCAGTAGGGCTTGCGGGCGAACAGGGAATCGGGTGCTGCGGACATGACCAGGCTTCTTCCGGCGGACGCCGGCAACAGGAAATGCGCGCATTACACGCCGGGGGCGCCCCAAGATCAACAGGGCACGCCCGCGGGCGGGACTTCGCAGTGGTTGACCGGGCCGCCGGAAACGGCCCGGCTCGCGTCAGTAGCGCTCGATGAACAGATCGATCGCAGGACTCAGCGCGCCGCGCCAGCGCTGCGCCAGGGACTCCTCCCAGCGCGGATCCACCTCGCGGGCCGTCTCCACCATGCAGTTCAGCCACACCCCGTAGAGTTCCGGTGCCACCGGTACGCGGCCATGACGGCTATGCACCTCGGCCATCTTTTCCATGGTCGGGGCCACGAAGCTCTCGCCCTCGGCGTAGCTGATCGCGGTGGAAACCGCCTGGCCCAGGGCCCGTTTCTGCTGCGACCAGTTGGTGGTCGTGAACGCCTGCGCCACCCGCTCGTCGGCGGCGAGAAAACGTTCGTAGAAGCGATCCACGAAGTTGCCGGCCCGCCGACAACGCCCGTAGCTCTGGTGAACATCGGAGTAGCTCATCAAAACCCCCATTCCCGAAAAAGCGCGATTCTACCGGGATTGCTCCGAGGGGGGCTAATCCAGATCACCCCCGGGAGCAGGAACACATCAGGGTTTCCCAGCTACAGAGGACGGCCATCAACGTCCCTCGAGAACCCCTGCGTACTGGATACCGGCGAGACGTGCGAGATCGCGATCGAACGTGGTCAGATCATTCGGCCCGAAGTCCTCCAGACTGGAATGCCCACAGGCCCGCGCCAGTACTTTCATCAACTCGGTGGAACCGTTCAGGAAGCGCTCCAGCCGCTCGCTCCCCTCCTGCGGGTCCAGCCGGCTGCGCAGTTTCGGATCCTGGGTCGCGACACCACTGGGGCACTGATTGGTATGGCACATCCGCGCACTCACACAGCCCACGGCCTGGATCGCCGAATTGGCGAGCGCAATCCCGTCCGCACCGAGGGCCAGGGCCTTCACGAAGTCCGCGGGCGTACGCAGCCCACCGGTGACCAGCAGCGTCACCCGTCCAGTGGCCCCATTGGCATCGAGAAAGCGCCGCGTCCGTGCCAGCGCCGGGATGGTAGGCACGCTGATGTGATCGCGCAGCAGGGCCGGCGCGGCGCCCGTACCGCCGCCTCGGCCATCCAGGATCAGGTAATCGGCGCCAGCCTCCAGGGCAAAGGCCAGGTCCGCCTCGATGTGGTTGGCCGACAGCTTGAATCCGATCGGCACACCCCCGGTCTTCTCGCGTACCGCGTCGGCAAACCGGCGGAAATCGTCCGGACTTTGCAGGTCGGCATGGGCAGCGGGTGAATGGGCATCCTGCCCCGCCTCGATCCCACGCACCCGCGCAATCTCGTCACTTACCTTGCTGCCCGGAAGAACCCCGCCCAGCCCGGTCTTCGCGGCCTGGCCGGCCTTGAAGTGAAACGCCTGAATCTGGTCCAGAACCTCGTCCGAATAGCCAAACTGCGCCGGTCCCAACTCGAACAGGTAGCGCGAATTCTCTGCCTGCTCGGCGTCCAGCATGCCCCCCTCGCCGGAGCAGATACCGGTCCCGGCCCGCTCTGCCCCGCGCGCCAGGGCGATCTTTGCCTCGCGCGAAAGCGCACCAAAGCTCATGTCCGACACCAGCAGCGGAATCGCCAGCTCCAGGGGGCGCTTCGCCTCGGGGCCGATCACCAGCGAGGTGCCCACGTCGGCATCTTCGTCGAGCGGGCGTGTGGCCAGTTGCGCCGCCAGGAGCTGCAGCCCGTCCCACGCGGGCAACCGATCGCGCGGGACACCCATGGCCACCGTTGTGCCATGGCGGCCCACACCCTCCAATCCATCGCGTGCCAGGGCGTGAATCCACTCGACATGCGGTTCAACCTCGCTGTTACGGGGGCTCGGGGCCTGATCGCCCTGATCCGATGCCTCGGAATCCCCTTCCGCCGCGCTCGCGGGCTGACCCACCGCGTCCTGATCGAATTGCGCATGCGTCCCGTCGCAGTACGGCAGATTGCCGGACTGCTTGCACTGACACAGGTACGCCTCGCCGTCTTCTTCCGCCGTGAAGATCAGCGGCTCGATGCCGGAGCCCTCGTGCGACCCATCGCAGAAAGGCTGATCCTTCGAGCGCCCGCAGCGACAGAACGCATACTCCTCGCCCTTTGTCAGTTCCACTCCCCGGGGTTCCACTGCGGCGATAATCGGTTCAGCCATCGGATGCTCCTTGCGCTCGGTTTGAATCGTCGTCATCTGTGACAGTGAAAGTCGCACAAATTTCCGAATCCTCGCCGGCGCCGTATGATGACGTCGTCGCATCCAGCCCCGGGGAACATCATGAGCACCGCCGACCACCGCCATACCCGCCGCGATTACACCCGCGCCGAACTTCGCCGCGGCGACCTGCACGAAAACCCGCTCAGCCTGCTGAATGAGTGGCTGGAGGCCGCCCGCGAAGCCGGCAACCCGGACCCCACCGCCATGATCCTGGCCACCGCCGACGCCGACGGCCAGCCCTCCGCTCGCACCGTTCTGCTCAAGCACGTCGATCCCGAGGGCCTGGCCTGGTACACCGACTCGCGCAGCCGCAAGGGCCAGGACCTGAGCGAAAACCCGCGGGCCGCCCTGTTATTCTACTGGCCCGAGACCGAGCGCCAGATCCGGGTCGAAGGCCCGGTCACCGCCCTCCCGGGCGACCTGGCCGATACCTACTTCCATCAGCGCCCGCGCGGCAGCCAGATTGCCGCGGCGGCCTCGACCCAAAGCCACCCGGTCGCCGGCCGCGACGAACTCGAGCAGCGCGTACGTTCGCTGGAGCAGCAATACCCGGAGGGCGACATTCCGCGCGACCCCGCCTGGATCGGCTACCGCCTGCAGCCCGAACTGTTCGAATTCTGGCAGGGCCGCCCCAATCGGCTGCACGACCGGTTCCAATACCACCGCGCGGGCAGCGACTGGGAAATCACCCGCCTGATGCCTTAGAGAGACGCTGATCCGCGCTTCCCCGGCCCGGCTACCGCTCGGCCAACCGAATCTGCTAGGATTCGCTCCGTCGTGGCGGTTCGACCCCGCATGACAAGAAGATTCGGAGAGGTGCCGGAGTGGTCGAACGGGGCGGTCTCGAAAACCGTTGTACTCTCGCGAGTACCGAGGGTTCGAATCCCTCCCTCTCCGCCAGATTCAAGCAAAGGGGCCCGAGTGGCCCCTTTTGCATGTCTGGCCTCTGCAGTTTCGGGGTTCGAACCCGAGGAATCGAAAATGACGGTTCGACTGGCAGCGCGCAGCAATGCCAGAACGTCGCCGCAGGCGACGACCCGAAGGGCGAGGCGCGAAGTGCCTTGTAATCCCTCCCTCTCCGCCAGATTCCGCAAGCACCTCTCATGTCACATGCGACCGTCTCACAGGCACAAAAAAAGCGGCCCGGTTTCCCGAGGCCGCTTTCTTGTTATTCAAAGCTGGTGGGCGGTACTAGGTTCGAACTAGTGACCCCTGCCGTGTGAAGGCAGTGCTCTACCGCTGAGCTAACCGCCCGAAGCGCGGACAAGATTAGGGTTCAAGAGAGCGAACGTCAAGCGTTGCATGCCGAATATCCCGCTCCCATCGCCCCCTTCGCCAGGAGACCTGGCACCGCCCCCGGTTGCCAGCCCGTCCCCCTTGCCAGACAATGCCCAGCCTCGGAGAGGTGGCAGAGTGGTCGATTGCACCGGTCTTGAAAACCGGCAGGGGTGAAAGCCCCTCGAGGGTTCGACAAGGCGGCGCAGCCGCCGCAGGACGTTGCCGCCAGGCAACGCCCGGAGGGTGAGGACCGCAGGTCCGAATCTATCCCTCCCTCTCGTGGCCGCCAGGCCACGCGGGCCACCCCCGGTTGCCAGCCCGTCCCCCTTGCCAGACAATGCCCAGCCTCGGAGAGGTGGCAGAGTGGTCGATTGCACCGGTCTTGAAAACCGGCAGGGGTGAAAGCCCCTCGAGGGTTCGAATCCCTCCCTCTCCGCCATTCCCAACCCCCAGAATTCACTCAAAGCACTGTGCCGCCAAGCCCCAGCGTTCCGGGATTCGAACCCGAGATTCCAGAAAGCGGGTTCGACCGGTGGCGCAACGCGACGCCGGAACGCCGTAGCGACGCGAAGGCGGCCCGAAGGGCGGCCAGCGGCGCTGGCCGTAATCCCTCCCTCTCCGCCATTTCCAGCCTCCCGGCCGCAGTCATCTCCCGTCTCCGCCAGACGAATCCCCTTCGCAGCTTGCTCGCAACACATAGCCGATATGGCATGTGTCATATAGAACAAGTTAGATAGAAGAAAATGGACTGACCGCCTATAATCTGGCGCTACTTTCGCGACTGCGCCCGCGCATCCGACCGGGCCCAGCACCGGCTGCCAGTATTGTGACGACGGCCCTGGCAAGCCCCGGCCCGGACTGCCTTTGGGCCCATTGCATCGGTTCCGGCCGTCATCAACCCCACGAACTGGCCAAGCGAGCGACCCGATGAATTCGATTCTGCTGCGAGTGTTCCCCTTCCTCAGCTGGCGCCCGACGAAGCAAACCCTCAATGCGGACCTCATCGCCGGGATCTCGGTCGCCCTGGTCCTGATCCCGCAGTCCATGGCCTATGCCCAGCTGGCCGGGCTGCCGCCGGTGTACGGGCTTTACGCCTCCCTCCTGCCCGTCATGGTCGCCGCGCTGTGGGGTTCATCGAACCAGCTCGCCACCGGCCCAGTCGCCGTGGTCTCGCTGCTTACCGCCTCGGCGCTGATACCGCTGGCCGCCGAGGGCTCGTCCGAATTTGTCATGCTGGCCATTGCCCTGGCATTCATCGTGGGCCTGATCCAGTTGATGCTGGGGTTGTTCAAGCTTGGCGCGCTGGTCAGCTTTATTTCGCATCCGGTCATCGTCGGCTTCACCAATGCCGCGGCCATCATCATCGCCCTGTCGCAGTTGAACAAGATCATCGGCGTCCCGATTGATACCAGCGGCCACTTCATGCTGGGCCTCTGGGGCGTGATGACGGAATTGGGCAGCGTCCACTGGCCCACACTGGCGTTCGGCCTCGGCGCCATTGGCCTGATGGTGCTGATGAAACGGTTCGTGCCGAAGATCCCGGGGGTACTAGTCGCCGTAGTCGTGGCGATCCTGGTGAGCTGGGCAATCGGCTACGAGCAGAAGGCCGAGACGTCCCTTCAGCAGATCGCCCCGGCCCAGGTTCTGACTCTCGCACAGTCCATCGAGAGCGATGGCAAGCGCCTCGCCGATCTCGACGAGCAGATCCGCCGGCTGGAAGCAGAGCTCCAGGAACAGGAGGGCGCCGAGGCCGTGCGCCTGCGCCACGAGGCCGACCAGCTGCGTCTGCAGCGCGATGAACTGCGCCCCGAACTTGCCGGCATGCGCGAGGAGATCCGCGACATCACGCTGCGTCGCGTCCCCGGCGAGAATGATCAGCCTGCGCGGTTCATTGCAGACGATCACCTGACCGATGCCGAACGTGCACGCGCCGATCGCGCCGCATGGCGCATCGAACGGGTCGGTGAAGATTCCGTTCATCTGAATGGCGGCGGCGCCGTAGTGGGCAATGTGCCCCAGGGCCTCCCCGGGTTCTCGATCCCGGATATCACCTTCGGCACCTTCACCACGCTGCTGACCACCGCCTTCGTCATCGCGCTGGTGGGCTTCACCGAGGCTATCGCGATCGCCAAGGCCATGGCGGCACGGACCGGGCAGCGCCTGGACCCCAGCAAGGAGTTGATGGGTCAGGGTCTGGCGAACATCGCCGGCGGCTTCACTCAAGGTTACCCGGTAAGCGGCTCGTTCTCGCGATCAGCGGTCAACCTGAATTCGGGCGCCAAGACCGGCCTGGCCTCGGTCTTTACCGCGGTGATCATCGGCCTGGCCCTGCTGTTCCTGACGCCGCTGATTTATCACCTGCCACAGGCGGTCCTCGCTGCGATCATCATGATGGCGGTTGCCGGGCTCGTGAACTTCAAGGCCATCAAGCACGCATGGGTGGCCAACAAGCACGATGGCGCTGCCGCGGTGGTGACCTTCGTTGCGACCCTCGCAATGGCTCCGAACCTGGACTACGGCATCCTCACCGGTGCCGGTCTGGCCATCGTGCTGTATCTGTACCGCACCATGAAGCCGCGCGTCTCGGAACTGGCACGCTACGAGGACGGCACCCTGCGCGAGGCCCAGCGCTACGGCCTGGAGACCAACGAGAAGGTCGGCATCATGCGCTTCGATGGGTCGTTGTACTTCGCCAACGTGCCCTACTTCGAAGATGCCGTACTGGACCTGCTGGCCCGCCACCCACAATCCAAATATCTGATCGTCGTCGGCAAGGGCATCAACGAGATCGACGCCTCCGGCGAAGAGGTCATCCATCAACTGGTGCACCGCCTCAAGGCGCGCGGCATCACGCTCGTGTTCGCCGGCGTCAAGGCCCAGATCATGGAGGTCATGCAGCGCACGGGGCTGGACGACATCATCGGCAAGGACAACATCTTCAAGTCCACCGACCATGCGGTGAAGACCATCTCGGAAAAGGTCGGCGAGCCGATCAAGTAACCCGCGCCGGGCCGATCACCGCGTGATCGGCCCGCATGCCCTGAAACCGCAAGGGAAACGCTGCAACCGGGAACGCTTGTCGCTACACTGTGCTTGTTTCGAATCCAATGAGGAGTTGACCCGTGTCCCGAGACCAGATCGTCCGCTCGAGTCGCAATCCGTCCAGCACTGGTTCCATCAGCGAGACCATCTCCACCAACAAGGTGATCCGGCAGACCTACATGCTGCTGTCGCTCACCCTGGCGTTCAGCGCGATCACTGCGTTCATCGCCATGGCGGTCAACGCGCCGCCGGTGCACTGGATCATCATGCTGGGGGTGCTGATCGGCGGCCCGTTCGCCATCCACGCCGCGCGCAACTCGGCGCTGGGCATCGTGTTGACCTTCGCCTTCACCGGCGTACTGGGCTTCTTCCTCGGCCCGATCCTGAGCATGTACCTGGGTCTGCCGAACGGGCCACAGATCGTCGGCAACGCCTTCGCCGCCACTGCGGTCGCGTTTGTCACGCTTTCCGGCTACGCCCTGGCCACCAAGAAGGACTTCAGCTTCCTCGGCGGCTTCCTGGTCGTCGGCCTGATCGTCGCCCTGCTGGCCATCGTCGCCAACCTGTTCCTGGCGATCCCGGCCCTGTCGCTGGCCATCTCGGCCGCGGTTGTCCTGCTGCTGTCGGCCGCCATCCTGTTCGACACCAGCCGGATGATTCACGATCCCGAGGCCAACTACATCGTGATGACGGTCTCGCTGTACGCGAACCTCTATGTGATGTTCCTGCACCTGCTGAACCTGTTCCACGCCTTCATGGGCGACAACTAGGGTTCCGCGCTGCACAGCACGGCAGGAATGCGTTCCAGGGCCCCGCACAGCGGGGCCCTTTTCATTGGACACCATCTTCATTGAATACGGATACACGCCGATCATGAGCCACCTTCAACGCGGCGTCTTTCTCGATCTCGCCACGGTCGACCGCGACGATCTTGACCTGACCGAACTCCGGGCCAGCCTTCCCGAGTGGTCCTTCCACGAGCACACCGAGCCGGGTCAGCGGCTGGGCCGGATCGGTGATGCCGAGGTGATCGTCACCAACAAGGTCGAGCTGAATGCGGAGGTACTGGCCGCAGCCCCTCGCCTGCGACTCGTCTGCGTCGCCGCCACCGGAACCAACAATATCGACGAGGAAGCAGCCCACCGCCTGGGTATCGTCGTCAGCAATGCGCGCGACTACGCCACCGACTCCGTGGTGCAGCACGTCTTCACCCTGCTGCTGACGCTGGTCACCCAACTGGACGCCTACCGCGCGGACATTCGCGCCGGTCGCTGGAGCGCCTCCGATCAGTTCTGTCTCCTCGACCACCCCATCGGCACGGTGGCCGGAATGCGCCTCGGCATCATCGGCTGGGGCGTACTGGGCCGGGCCACCGCGCGCGTCGCCGAGGCCTTTGGCATGGAGGTGCTGGTCGCCGAGAGCCTGAATCCGGACCGCGCAGCACAAGAGGATCGCGTGCCGCTGGAACGGTTGCTGGGACAATGCGACGTCATCAGCCTGCACTGCCCCCTGACCGCGACGACCCGGCACCTCATCGATGATGCCGCCCTGCGCCAGATGCGTCCGGGGGCCCTGCTGCTGAACACCGCCCGGGGTGGCCTGGTCGATCCCGAGGCCCTGGCCAGGTACCTGCGCAGCGCGCATCTCGGCGGCGCCGGCATCGACGTACTGGAACCGGAACCCCCACCGGCGGATCACCCCCTGCTGGCCGACGATATCCCCAACCTCGTCCTCACGCCCCACACCGCCTGGGCCGCGCGAACCGCCCGACAGCGGGTGATCGACGAGGTTACGGCCAATATCCACGGCTTCGCGAGCGACCAGCCGCGCAACGTGGTGGAGTAACCCACATGGATTCGGAAGCCCTGCAAAAACGCATCGAGGATCTGGAGATCCGCCTGGCCCATCAGGAATACACCCAGGAGGAGCAGGCCCGCGTGCAACTGGAGCTGCAACAGGCCAATACCGAGCTGCGCCAGCAGGTCCAGTGGCTGCGCGATCGCATGCGCGACCTCGAGGAGCACGGCGGCGGGCCGGAGGGCGCCGAACCACCCCCGCCGCACTACTGACGCCCATGCCACTCACCGTACGCGCGGCCCCCGGCCACGAGTCCGCCGCCAACGCACTGCGCCAGGCCTTGGCGGCGCGCGGCTACGCCCATGCCGGGGAAGCCACGCTCGTGCTGGAGACGGGAGACCGCGGGCTCGAACTGGTCCGCGAGGACGTACACCCGCCGCTGCGACTGCAGCTGGACTTTGCCGCCGGCCGCCAGGGCTACCGCCTCGCCCATGCCGGTCACCAGCGCGAGGGCCTGATCCGCGCCTTCGGCAGACTCCCGCGTGACGGTCATGTGCTGGATGCCTCCGCCGGCCTGGGCCGCGACACCCTCCTGCTGGCCGCGCACGGCTTCCGGGTCACGGCCTGGGAGCGGCATCCCGTGGTGTACCACCTGCTCGCCGACGCGCTGGAACGCGCGGCGGCCAGTCCGGAACTCGCGCCCATCATCGGACGCATCACCCTGCACGAGGGGAAGGCCGATCCAGCGCATCTCGCCGTCCCGGCAATGGCCGCGGTCTTCGATCCCATGTTCCCGGAACGGGCCAAGCGGGCCGCGGTGAAAAAGGACATGCAGCTGATGCAGGCGCTGATGCCCGAGGCGGCCGACCCCGACGCGGAGCAAACCCTGGCCACCCTGCGCCAGAACGTGGAACGTCGCGTCATCGTCAAGCGCCCGCTGCATGCGCCCGCCCTCGGTCCCGACTCGCCCCAGGCGAGCATCAAGGGCAAGAGCGTGCGCTTTGACCTCTACCCTGCCATCACCCTCGCGAAGGTGGAGGACGGCTGACTCAGACCGTCCAGCCCGGACACGGTTTTCCGCGTCCGCAGAGGCACGCGCATAGCGAGTTGGCGCCTGCCGGAACCACGTCACCCCTGGGGCCCGGTGAAAGAGCCAGGGCCGCTTGGGAGGTCACCTTCACGGTCTGCCCAGGATCAGTTGGTCATCCCCGGCGAAGCGATAGTCGGGGATGGGCAGGTTGCGCCGGGCCGATTGATCCGCATATACGCGGCCGGCGCCGTCGTAACGTCCGCCCCGGCAGCGGTCGACAAAGCCACCGCTCCAGCCGTCGGCCTCGTCCGGGTGGACCAGGTCCAGCTCGCAACCCAGATCCGCACTTTCGCCGATCACCACCAGCCACTCGGGCCGGAAGCTGCGCAATGGCCGATCCAGCCCGTCCGGTTGCTGGCCGCGGCGGGCCTCCGGGTCGACCAGCTCGTCATCACCGGCCAGGGCGGCCTGCCACGCAGCATCGCGATGGACCACAAGCACGTGACGGCTACCGTGAATCACACGCAGGGCATCGCCCGGGGCAATCTCGGCAAGATCCACCCGCAGCGTCTCGCCACGGGTATCGCCCGGTCCGGAAAAGGCGTACCGGAGCATCACCCCAACCAGCAGCAGGGCGGCCCCGAGAACCATCAGTTTGATCAGGGCGCGGATGCGTACCCGAGTCAGCGAGTCGTTTGTTGCGTGCACCTGGTATCCCCGTTCGCGTCCGGAAGCCCCCCGGACCCCGCGTCGAAATCGCTTTGCCTGAGACGGACGCACGCCGAGGGAAATACTCATGAATGTACACCCTCGCGCTCGAGTCGCTTTTGCGTGCGAACAAGGCGCGGTGAGCGAAGTGTAGCCGAGCTACATAAGCGAGCCGCAACGCTGGGCGCACGCAAAAGCGGCCGAGCCCCTTCATTCAATGGTTTATGGGGTTGGCACCCCAGGTTCCCCGAGACAAGGCGCGCCGTGCAGCGGGTAGTGGTTCTACCCGCAAGCGGCGCAACGCAGGATCGGGGAACCTGGGGTGCCAACGCGAGTGTGTACATTCATCAGTATTTCCCTAGACTATGCAGCATGAATGAACCCAAACGCTCCAGTCGCACCTACGTAGGCCTGTACAACGATATGTACGCCGGCATGACCCCCATCGGCAATTTCATCCGCGATGCCTGGGTATTCGGCATCCTCCCGGAGGACGAAACCTGCGATGGCTGGGATGTCTCGCGCATCCAGATGCTGCATGACCAGGTCAACGCCGAGTGGGACAAATACAGCCTGCGCATCAGCAACCTCCCGCCCGAGCTGCGCGAGCGCCATGAGCGCATCCATAACGAAGCCATCGAGCGCGCCCGCGAGCACGGCTGGGTCGCCGGCCAGGACATCGACAGCGAGATGGGCGACGACGCCTGATGGGGGCCAGCGAACCGCTGATTCGCCCCCTTGTTGTCATCGCTGCCCTGCTGGGAGGGACTGCCGTCGTCCTCGGCGCCTTCGGCGCCCACGCCCTGCAGGAACGCCTGACGGAACAGGCCCTCGCGACCTGGCATACCGGCGTCCAGTATCACTTCATCCATGCCCTGGCCCTGCTGCTGGTCGCGGCGTTGTGGGCCCACCTGGCCAACGGCTGGGCCGCTGCCAGTGCTGTGGCGTTCGTGATTGGCATCCTGCTGTTCTCTGGGAGCCTGTATGCCCTGGCGCTCGGCGCACCCCGTATCCTCGGCGCGATTGCACCGCTGGGCGGCACCGCGTTTATCCTCGGCTGGGCCGGGTTGGCCATTGCCGCCTGGCGCGGCTGACCTATAATCACGGCGCAGTCACCCCCCTCTTCCCGACCGTATCGAGATCCCCATGAGCCAGACCTCCTTCGCCGTATTCGCCGAAAACACCCTGGACGACATCCAGACCCGCCTCACCGAGCAAAGCGCGCTGGACGACCTGGACATTGACCTGATCGACGGCGTGATGACGATCGAATTCGACGATGGCGCCCAGTTGATCCTGAACCGCCAGGAGGCCGCACAGCAGATCTGGCTCTCCTCGCCCGAAGGACCGGCCCATTTCGGCTATTCCGAGGAGGAAGGCACCTGGATCGACGATCGCAATGGCGAAGAGCTGCACGCGACCCTGGTGCGGGTCATCGAGCAGAAACTGGGCGTACCCGTCGAGCTCTGATCCGGCGACCACAGGTCGCTGTCAGTCGCCCTTGCCGGCGCCCTTCTTCGAATCGTCCGGGCCCGCGGCCTCGCGTTCCTCCTGCGTTGCGGGCGCCTCTTCCAGCGCCCGCAGATGCGCCTCGACCTCGGCCAGTACCGGGTGGGGCTTGTCCTGCTCCAGCGCCATATCGATCGCCTTGAGCGCCTCCACCGCCTCCGCATCGCCGCGCAGCGGCATGCGCGCGACTCCCAGCGCCAGCATGCGGAACTGGCGGAACACCAGATAGCTGAGCGTCGCCACCACCAGGGCGGCCCACACGTTGTCCTGGAACCAGAGCCATACCGCTGCCCCGTAGCCCCCAAAGGTCAGCGCGAAGATTCCCAGCGCTACGCGGTGGGAACGGGCAACGATGCCTTCCAGCACTTCACGGTTGCGGATTACGAAGTCACGGTCGAAATGCAAAGGGATGATTCCTTGAGTCAGCGGCGTGGTCAGGGGCGCGGCGGCTGCTGGGCACGCCAGCGTTCGAAGGTCGGATACTCCTCGTAGCCACCGGTCAGGACAAAGTCCAGCACGTTGCGCAGCCGATTCTGATGGACGACCGAATCGATGCGGATAATCTCTTCGCCACGCTCGTCGAAGAATATAAGCGTGGGCGCCCAGTGCACACCCAGTTCCGCGGCCCAGTCTTTTGCGTTGGTGCGGTCGCCACCCGGCGTCAGCACCGGCGTATCGGCATCGTCGGCATCCAGCTGCACCGCATCCATCAGGCCGATGCGCTCCAGCACCTCGTCCTGCTGCAGCGGCTCGGAGTGCATGATATCGCAGGCATGGCAGGCCTCGCGCTCAAAGAACACCACCAGTGGGCGTTCGGCGGGGATTCGGCTCCGATCCAGCGCATACGGCTGGTTGATGAAGAACTCCCGCTGGTTGATGTCGTCGAGATCGAACTTTGGCGGTGGGTCGGCGCGCTCCAGATAGTCGCGAAAACTCTCCTCGCGATCATGCCGGTCAATCACGTATTCCAGAAGCGCGCGGAACCGGTATGGCGGGTAGTAACCGCGCATCTGATGGATGCGCTCGCCGTCCTCGTCGTAAAAGGCAATCGAGGGGGTAAAGTTCAGCCGTTGTTCGGCGGCGTAGCGCCGTTCGAGCCAGGTCTCGCCGTCCAGGTCCGTGACTTCACGTGTGCCCAGCGCGTCGATGGCCACCACGTTGAAGTGTGACGCGAGGTACTCGCGGATATCGTCCTGTGCGAAGTTCTTGTCAAACAGCGCCTCGCAATAGGGGCAGTCATCCATGCCGAAGTAGACAGCCAGCCCCATCTTTCCCTGCTCCACCGCATCTTCCAGGTCCTCGCGCAGATCGAGGAAGCTCAGCTCGAACCAGTCGGGCGTATGCAGCCCAATCGGGCGCGGGGTGTCATCGAACACGATCCCCTCGTCGGATTCGACGGATTCGTCCGCCACAGAGGCGGTCGCGAACAACACCACCATGCCCACCAGCGAGACGACGCTCGCCAGCCAACCCAACCAATTCTTCCTGCCAAGGGCGTTATTCACGTCGAGAAGACTCCCGGTGGACCTCCTATTCGGACGGCGGCTCCATCACCGAGGTTCCCCCGAGATACGGGCGCAGTTTTTCCGGGATGTGGATCGAGCCGTCTGCCTGCTGGTGATTCTCCAGCAGCGCGACCAGGGCCCGGCCCACCGCAACCCCGGACCCGTTGATGGTGTGCACCAGCTCCGGGCGTTCGCCCGCCTTCGGTCGGAAGCGCGCCTGCATGCGGCGCGCCTGGAAGGCCTGGAAGTTGGAGCAAGAGGAGATCTCGCGGTAAGCATCCTGGGCCGGCAGCCAGACTTCCAGGTCATAGGTGCGCGCCGCGGCAAAGCCCATGTCCCCGGCGCTCAGGAGCATCACGCGGTACGGAAGTTCCAGCGCCTGCAAGACCCGCTCGGCATGGCTCAGGAGTTCCTCCAGCGCGGCATCCGAGCTCTCCGGCTGCACAATCTGCACCAGCTCCACCTTCTCGAACTGGTGCTGCCGGATCAGGCCGCGCACGTCGCGCCCATAGCTACCCGCCTCGGAACGAAAACAAGGGGTGTGGGCCACCATCTTCAGCGGCAAGGCCTCGGCATCGAGGATCTGCTCGCGCACCAGGTTGGTCAGGGTGACCTCGGCGGTGGGGATCAGACGGTAGCGCTGGTCACAGTCGACCGAGAACAGGTCATCGTCGAACTTCGGCAACTGCCCGGTCCCCTCCAGCGATTCGGGATTGGCCAGATAGGGGACGTAGGTCTCCTGGTAGCCGTGTTCGCCAGTATGGAGATCGAGCATGAACTGGGTCAGTGCCCGGTGCAGGCGCGCCATCTGACCGCGCATCACCACGAAACGCGAACCGGCCACCCGCACTGCGGCCTCGAAGTCCAGCCAGCCACCGGGCAGGCCCAGGTCCACGTGATCGCGCGGCGTGAAATCGAAGTTCCGCGGGGTCCCCTCGCGGCGGACCTCGACGTTGTCTTTCTCGTCCAGCCCGTCGGGCACGTCCGCTTGCGGCAGATTCGGGATCTGCATCAGCATCGCATCCAGCTCCTGCTGGACCCCGTGCAGATCGGTCTCGCACTGCTTGAGCTCGTCGCCCAGGCGCCCGACCTCGGCCTTCAGCGGCTCGATGTCCTCGCCCCGCGCCTTCGCCTGCCCGATACCCTTGGAGCGGGTGTTGCGGTCGGCCTGCAGCTCCTGGGTGCGCACCTGCAACGCCTTGCGCCGGGCCTCCAGGGCCTTGAAGCGTTCGCGGTCCAGGGTATAGCCACGGCGTTCCAGAGCGGTGGCAGTCGCATCCAGGTCCTGGCGCAGGCTGTGGATATCAAGCATGACGGATTTCCGGCAAGGGGTGGAAAGAACGACGGGGAAGTCTACGGTTGCCGCCCCGTGGCGTCCACGGTCGCGGCCAATGCCCTCACGAGGCGACCGGCCCGACCCCCAGCAGGAATCGAGTTCCGTGGAGCCCCGCTGCCGCAGCCAGCACGCAGACCAGCAGGCTCGCGAGCATGTAGCCCAGTGCACGCGCCCAGGCGCCTACATCCACCATGTGAACGACTTCCAGGGAGAAGGTGGAAAATGTCGTAAAGCCACCCAGCACCCCGACGACCAGCAACAAGCGCCAGGCCGGGTGCAGTTCCAGGCGCTCCACCAGCACCACGGCCAGTACCCCGATCAGGAACGAGCCGAGGATGTTGATGCTCAACGTACCCCAGGGAAAGGCACGCCCGAAGTGCGCCACCATCCACTCCTGCATCCCCAGCCGCAGTGCCGAGCCCAGCGCACCGCCTGCCGCCACTGCCAGATACGAGCCCAGCCCAATGCCCATCATCACGTCCCGCTTGCGGAAAAGACCCACAGTTTATGCGATCACCTCGCACGGACCCAGCAGACCCCTACCATCGAGGCCATGAGCGCCCATCCCGCCACACCGCCGACCGAGGCCGCCGCACAGGCGCTGGCCGCGGTCATTGAGGGTCTGACCACCGAGCTGCCCTCGGACGCCCTGGTGGTCGAGGCCGCGGAACGCCGAGCCTACGAGTGCGACGGCCTCTCCGCCTACCGCCAGATCCCCGGGGCCGTGGCCCTGCCACGGACCCACGAGGAACTGCTGACCTGCCTCCGGCTTTGTCGCGAGCACGGGGTCCCGATCGTGCCACGCGGGGCTGGCACCGGGCTGTCCGGCGGCGCCCTGCCCAGCGAGACTGGGCTGCTGCTATCCCTGGCGCGCTTCAATCGCATCCTGGAGATCGATGCCGACAACCGCTGCGCGGTCGTCCAGCCCGGCGTGCGCAACCTCGCGATCTCCGAGGCGGCGGCCCCGCAAGGCCTCTACTATGCGCCCGACCCCTCCTCGCAGATCGCCTGCTCCATCGGCGGCAACGTGGCCGAAAACGCCGGGGGCGTGCATTGCCTCAAGTACGGACTCACCGTGCACAACGTGATCGGGCTGGAGCTGGTCACCCTGGATGGCGAGATCATCCGCCTCGGCGGCAAGACGCTGGATAGTGCCGGACTGGACCTGCTCGCCTTCATGGTTGGCTCGGAGGGCATGCTGGGCATCGTCACCGAAGTCACCGTGCGCCTGCTGCCCCGCCCCGAGCGCACCCAGGTCCTGCTGGCCAGCTTTGACCAGGCCGAGGCCGCCGGACGCGCAGTGGCAGGCATCATCGCCGCCGGTCTGATTCCCGCCGGGCTGGAAATGATGGACAACGCTGCCATCCGCGCTGCGGAGGACTTCGTCCACGCCGGCTACCCGGTAGAGGCGGCCGCGATCCTCTTGTGCGAGCTCGACGGCACCAACGCCGAGGTCTCCGAGGACGTCATGGTGGTACGCCAGAAGCTCCTGGATCTGGGCGCCACCGAGGTGCACACCGCCCGCGACGACGCCGAACGCGCATTGTTCTGGGCCGGGCGCAAGGCCGCGTTCCCTGCCGCCGGCCGTATCTCGCCGGACTACTACTGCATGGACGGGACCATCCCGCGCCACCAGATCGGGACGGTGCTGGAACGAATCAACACCCTGTCGCGCGAGGTTGGCCTCGGCGTGTGCAACGTGTTCCACGCCGGTGACGGCAATCTGCATCCACTGATCCTCTACGACGCCAACCAGCCCGGGCAACTGGAAACCGCGGAGGCCTTCGGCCAACAGATCCTCGAACTCTGCGTCGAGGTCGGTGGCACCGTCACCGGGGAACACGGCGTAGGCGTGGAAAAGCTGGACGGCATGTGCGTGCAGTTCGCCGCGCCGGAACTGGAGCAGTTTCACCACCTGCGCCGCGCGTTCGACCCGCTGGGGCTGCTCAACCCCGGCAAGGCCATCCCCACGCTCGCCCGCTGCGCCGAGTTCGGGCGCCAGCACGTCCACGGTGGGCAGCTGTCGCACCCGGAACTCCCGCGCCTGTAGGATGACAGGCTCGACCCAACCGAGCTGAGCCTCCGATGCCCAGGGCCACCCTTGCAACCGCGCTGGCCGACGACTTCTCCGGAGCCGTCGACGCCATCCTGAGCGCCCTGCAGGCGTTGATCCCGCTGGACATGTGGATGCTCACGCGGGTCGAGTCCGACGACTGGGTGGTTTTGCACACCCACGGCCACGCACCCCGCATCCGCCCCGGGGCCGCATTCAGCTGGCAGCACTCCTACTGCGTACACATGAACGCCGGAGATGGACCGAACATCGCCGCGGACGCACGCTCGGTTCCAGCGTATGCCAGTGCCCCGATCAATGAGGTCGCAACGATTGGCTGCTACATCGGATTCCCGCTGTACGATGCCGATGGCGAACTCTTCGGCACGCTTTGCGGATTGCATCCCGAACCCATGGACTCCGCCATCGAACACCATGAGCCGGTCGTGCGTGCCCTGGCAGGATCGCTGGGGCAACTGCTGCGTCTCAGCCAGCGCGCCGAGGGGCTGGACCGGCTGCGCCAGCACGCTGCGCTGGCCGCCCACGGTGATCCCCTGACCGGCGTGCTCAACCGCCACGGCTGGGAGCTCGCGCTGGACGCGGAGGAGACCCGCTGCCAACAGAGCGGCCAACCCGCCGGCATCATCCTGTTCGATCTCTTCCCCGGGGACTCGAGCGTGGACAGCACGGGCATTCAGGATGACACCGAACTGGTTCGCGCGATCCTCGCCCTGCAGGGCCTGGCAGGCCCCACCGACCTGATCGGTCGACTCGGTGGCACCCGCTTCGGCCTGCTCGCGATCGACCTGAGGGCGCAGCCCCTGGCGGCGCGGGCGCGACACATCCGCCAGGCCCTGTCCGCAAAGGCCATCCCCGCGGCCATTGGCCACGCCATGCGCGAACCCGGTGCTGGAAGCCTGGAACACGCCCTGAAGCGCGCGGAACGCGAACTGCGACCGGCAGCGCGACCCGCGATCTCCTAGACTTTTTCCATCCTGCGCGGCGAACCGCCGCCCCACCGTCTCGACGGATTGTCCCATGGCCCGAATCTTCGACCTCCCCGATCCCGCGCCCTCGCCGTTCAACCTCGGGGTCGATCATGTCCTGAAACTGCTCCACCGGATCGCCCCCCTGGACGTCTGGATGCTGACCCGCATCGAGGACAACGAGCAGATCGTTGTGCGCGCCGACGACCACGGCTACGGCATTCAGGCCGGCACGGCCTTTGACTGGAGCAATTCCTTCTGCATCCGCATGCTCGCCGAACGCGGCCCGCGAATCACGCCGGACGTACAACAGATTCCCGCCTACCGGGAAGCCCTCGCCGCACAACCCGATCCCCCCGCCATCGGCAGCTACATCGGATTTCCGGTGCAGGACCGTGAGTACGAGATGTACGGCGTGCTGTGCGCGATGAATCCGGAGCCCATATCGGCCGACATCGAAGCGCAATCGGAACAGATCCAGGCCGCCGTCACCGTCATCGAGTCACTGATCCGCCAGCGCCGCCAGATCGACGAACTTGAACGCGAGCGCGAGGCCCTGCGACTGGAGGCCTACAACGACGCCCTTACCGGCACCTACAACCGGCGGGGCTGGCTACTCGCGTTGAGCGCCGAGGAACAGCGCTGCCAGGATCACAGCCTCCCGGCGGGTCTCGTCGCCATCGACCTCGACAACCTGAAGACCGTCAACGACCAGGAAGGCCATGACGCCGGCGACCGATTGATCAAGGCGGCTGGCCAGGCCTTGCGGGATGCCAGTCGAGAAATCGACATCGTTGCCCGCCTGGGTGGAGACGAATTTGGCGTGCTGCTTCCGGAGACGCCGGCCGACCACCTCCCCGGGATCGCGAACCGGCTGCGTGCGGCGCTGCAAGAGGCCGGTGTGTCGGCCTCCATCGGTTACGCCTGCCGCACCGTCAGCGGGTCCCTGCCCGAGGCCCAGACCAGCGCCGATGCCGCGATGTACGCCGACAAGCGCCAGCGCCGCGGAACCCCCGGGCCCTGACGCCCTCGTGCTGCAAGCACGATCGCCCTTTTCCTCCGGGCCCAACACACTTCACGCACCCCTCTGCCGCGGGCCGGTCGATGGTTTACCATTCACCTAATCCGCATCCGGACGTCCCCTTCGCTACGAGGCCGTTTCATGAGCAAAACCGTCACGCTGACCGACAACACCACCGGCAAGAGCATCGAACTGCCGATCCAGGAGGGCTCGCACGGCCCGAACTGCCTGGATGTCCGCACCCTGTACAAGGAGCTCGGCTACTTCACCTATGACCCGGGGTTCATGTCCACGGCCAGCTGTCGTTCGGACGTCACCTTCATCGACGGCGACGAGGGCACCCTGCTCTACCGCGGCTACCCGATTGAACAGTTGGCGGAAGAGAGCACCTATCTCGAGGTCTGCTATCTGCTGCTGAACGGCGACCTGCCTGCCGCCGACGACCTGCACGACTTCTCGCGCATCATCAAGGAGCACTCGATGCTGCACGAGGCCGTGCGCCGCTTCTTCGACGGCTTCCGCCACGACGCGCATCCAATGGCAATCATGGTCGGTGTGGTCGGCGCGCTGTCGGCCTTCTATCACGACAACGTGGACGTGCATAACCCGGAACATCGGCGCATCGCCGCGCACCGGCTGATCTCCAAGATGCCCACCATCGCCGCCTGGTCGTACAAGTACGCCAACGGCCAGCCGTTCATGTACCCGGACAACAACCTGTCCTACACCGCCAACTTCCTGGCGATGATGTTCGGCGTGCCCAGCGAGCCCTACCAGCCGAACCCGGTGTTCGTGCGCGCGCTCGACCTGATCCTGATCCTGCACGCCGACCACGAGCAGAACGCCTCGACCTCCACCGTGCGCCTGTCCGGCTCCTCCGAGGCCAACCCGTTTGCCGCGATCTCCGCCGGTATCGCCTCGCTTTGGGGGCCACTGCATGGGGGTGCGAACGAGAAGGTCATCCGCATGCTCGAGGAGATCGTGCACTCCGACAAGAGCGTGGAGGACTTCGTGGCCCGCGCGAAGGACAAGAACGACTCCTTCCGCCTGATGGGCTTCGGCCATCGCGTGTACAAGAACTACGATCCGCGCGCCAAGATCATCCGCAAGATGTGCCACGACCTGCTGGCGGAGATGGGCGACATGGGCGCCGATAACCAGCCCCTGTTCGACGTCGCCATGGAGCTGGAACGTATCGCGATGGAGGACGACTACTTCATCGAGCGCAAGCTCTACCCCAACGTGGACTTCTACTCCGGCATCATCCTGCGCGCGATGGGCATCCCGTTGAACATGTTCACCGTGATTTTCGCCCTCGCCCGCACCGTCGGCTGGATCTCGCACTGGAACGAAATGATGCAGGACCCCGAATCCCGCATCGGCCGCCCGCGCCAGCTCTACACCGGCTACCGCTCGCGCGACTACACCTCCATCGAGGAACGCTAGAGGGACACGGATCCATGCGCAGGTCCGCGTTGGCACCCCGTGTTTTCCGCGACCCGATACGGCACATCGACTGGTAGACGCGCTTCCCGCCGGTGCCCTCTCCTTGGAGGTCGCAACGCAGATCGGGGAACGTGGGGTACCAACGCCACGACCGATTGAACGCCGGGGCTTGGCCGATTCTGCCCACCGAAAGCGTTGCCGCTCGAGCGCGAACGCGTGCGTTGATCAGCCTTCCCCAGGCTGGCATTCGGACGGATGCTTGCCGAACCCCTGCGCCGGTGCTATCTACTGGGTAGTAACAAGGGAGGGAGTGCTCATGTCCACCGACCGTTTCTTCATTTTGTTTGCCGGTATTGTCGTCCTGGTCAGCGTACTGCTCACCTGGCTGGCCAGCCCCTGGTGGCTGCTGCTCGCCGTCTTCATGGGCATCCACCTGATTCAGGCCTCGTTTACCGGCATCTGCCCGCTGGTGATGATCCTGAAATCCATGGGGCTCAAGCCCGGCGAAATCTTCCCCTGAACCCGGCCCGCGCGGTGGATGGCGAGGAAACCCCATCGACTACGCGCCCCTTGTGTTCGTGAGCGTCAGACTGCATATTAGACTTCACTAATACTTAACCAGGAGACACCATCCATGAGCATTGACCGCATCGTCCTCGCCTTCGCCGGCACCGTCGTGATCATCAGCGCCATCCTCGGGTGGGTCTTCACCCCGATGTGGCTGATCCTGACCCTGTTCGTCGGCGCGAACCTGTTGCAGTCCGCCTTCACCGGCTTCTGTCCGCTGGCGATGATCCTGAAGGCGATGGGCGTGAAGCCCGGGGAAGCCTTCAACTAAAACCAAGGGGTCCCCACCCCGTCCAAGGCCCGGGCACCGCTGGTCCCGGGCCTTTTTGTGTGCGCCGCCCGCGAATGATCAACGCCTGTCTACACTCCAGGTGAGACCCACCCAGGCGGAACGCAGGCCCCATGCGATTTCGAGACCGAAAGGAAGCCGGCGAGCAACTCGCTCACGCCCTGGACCGCTATCGCGGCCAACCCGGCGTTGTGTATGCCTTGCCGCGCGGCGGAGTCCCCCTGGGGATCGCCGTCGCCCGGCATCTGGGCATGCCTCTGGATCTCCTGATCCCACGCAAGATCGGCCACCCGTTCCATCCCGAGTACGCGATCTGTGCCGTGCCCGAGCAGGGCGAACCGATCTGCAATCCACGCGAGGCGGAACGCGTCGATCCAGGCTGGCTGGACCAGGCCGAGGCACGCGAACGCGCCGAAGCCCGGCGCAGGCGCCAACTGTACTGCACGACGCCTTCCCCGGACGTTGGCGGCAAGCTGGCGATCATTGTCGACGACGGGATCGCCACCGGACTCACCATGCGCGCCGCGATCCGCGACGCACGTCAGCGCCAGCCTCGCCATCTGGTCGTGGCGATCCCGGTGGCACCAGCGGAGACCGCGGCGCTCCTGGAAAACGAGGTCGATGAACTGGTCACCCTGGACATCCCCGAGTACTACCGCGGCTCGGTGGGGGCGTACTACGAGGATTTCGAACAAGTCTCCGACGACGCGGTCATCGCGATGATGGCCTCCGTCCACCGTGCGGAAAAGCCCGATGTCTCGCGTGAATGAACAGTCCGTCGACCTGGCCCTGGACGGCCAGGTCCACCAGGGGATTCTCGGCGTACCCGAGACACCCATTGGTCTCGTCGTTTTCGCGCACGGCAGCGGTAGCAGCCGCCTGAGCCCGCGCAATCATCAAGTGGCGCGGACACTGCAGGCCAGCCGCATCGCCACCCTGATGTTCGATCTGCTCACCGAAGGGGAAGATCGCACCTACGCCAACCGCTTCGATATCGAACTCCTCGGCCGGCGGCTGGTGCAGGCCTGCCAATGGGCGGCCGCCCAGCCTCGCCTGGCACCCCTGCCGCTCGGGCTGTTTGGCGCCAGCACCGGCGCCGCGGCAGCGTTGCAGGCCGCCGCCGCAGCGCCGGAGACCATCCGGGCCGTTGTCTCGCGCGGCGGGCGCCCGGATCTGGCGGGCGCCCCCCTGCCCCGAGTCGAGAGCCCCACCCTCCTGATCGTGGGCGGTGACGACACCATGGTGATTCAACTGAATCGCCAGGCGCAGGCGCTTATGCACGCGCGCTGCGAGCTCCAGATCGTACCCGGCGCCAGCCACCTGTTCGAGGAACCGGGCACGCTGGAACAGGCAGCCGAACTCGCGGCCGACTGGTTCAACAAGTGCTTGCCTACGGCGTAATGGCGACCTTCAGCACGCCGTCGCGTTGATGCGAGAACAGCTCGTAAGCCGTCTCGATATCCGCCAGCTTGTAACGGTGCGTCACCATCGGCGTCAGGTCCACGCGCCCCGAGGCGACGACCTCCATCAACCGCCGCATGCGTTCTTTCCCGCCGGGGCACAGGGTGGTCACGATGGTGTGATCGCCCAGCCCGGCTGCAATCGCATCCAGCGGCATGGAAAGCTTGCCCGAATACACCCCGAGACTGGAAAGGGTCCCGCCCGGTTTCAGGATGCGCAGACAGGCCTCGAAGGTCTGCTGCTGCCCCAGGGCCTCGATGGCCACATCGACCCCGCGCCCGCCAGTCAGCTCCATGATCGTCTCGACCGGGTCCTGCTCGCGGAAGTTGATCGCCACATCCGCCCCCAGCTTGCGGGCAGTCTCCAGGCGCTCCGGCACCCCGTCCACCACGATGATCCGGGTGGCCCCCATGAGCTTGGCACCCGCCGTGGCACAAAGGCCGATAGGGCCCTGGGCGAACACGGCCACCGTATCGCCGATGTGGATGTGCCCATGCTCGGCGCCGCCGAAACCGGTGCTCATGATGTCCGGACACATCAGTACCTGTTCGTCGCTCAGGCCGTCCGGCACCGGGGTCAGATTCGCCTGCGCATTGGGGATGCGCACGTACTCCGCCTGACAGCCATCGATCGTGTTTCCCAGCTGCCAGCCACCCATGGCCTTGCCACCACACTGGCTGGAGATGCCCTCCAGGCAGGAATGGCATTGCCCGCAGGGCGTGATCGCGCCCGCGATGACCCGCTGGCCGACCTCGTAGCCGGTCACTGCGTCCCCGAGGCGTTCGATCACCCCAACCGGTTCGTGCCCCACGATGCGGCCCGCCTCCACCGGGTATTCGCCCTTGAGGATATGCACATCGGTCCCGCAGATGGTCGTGGTCGTCACCCGCAGCAGGGCGTCCGTCGGCCCGATCTCCGGGATTGGACGTTCCTGCAACTCGATCCGCCCGGGTTCGACAAAAACTGCCGCCTTCATCGTGCTCATACCAACCTCCTTTGTAGCGTTCCCGGAAAAACACTGAACCACCCGCTTTCCATGATTTCGAGCGCAGCGAGCCAATCAATCGGGCCTGGCCATCCGCTGTTCATGGATTGCTTCGCCGCTGTGCTACCCGCAAGCCCGGCTCATCCAGCGTTTTCCCCAAGGGGCGGCATGCCGTCATGCACACCCTGTTCATCAAACATAGCAGGCCAGCCACGCGATCTTCCCGCCCGGGCACCGATTGATCGCGACGCCCCGCTCGCCTCCCTTACAATGAGCCTACATCTGCTGTTCAGGATCGCCTGTGATCTCGCTCATTCCCCGCCTGTTTCAACGCGCCCCGGCCCTCGATCCCGAAAGCCGGGCCTGGATCCACGCCATCTTCGATTGGGCCGGGAACGAACCACACCTGGGGTCGATGCTGCGCAAGGCTCACCTCGTTCTGCCCACGGCCGAGCACTTCCCCGGGCAAGCCGACAATCGCCAGGCCATGGCTCAACTGGTGTTCGATCGCGTGCTGGAACATGCCGGGCTCGCAGACAGCCCGTTCCGGCTTGTGCACCCTGGAAACCTGATGGACGATCCCATCCCCTGGGATGCGATGAATACTGCCCGACCCACCCGCAACCCGGCGGAACCCCAGTCGGCGGGCGTCGGCATCCCCTACGACCCGGAGCTCGTCGCCCATTCCCAGGCGCTGATTGCCCACTTCGCGCGCGAGATCGCCTTGCGCCTGCTCGCCACGGCTGGCGAGCCCCCACCCGCCCTGGAGGGTAACGAGGCCCATATCGCGGAACTCCTCGCCACCCAGATGGGCTTCGGGGTCATGCTGGCCAATACTGCCTTCCAGGTCCGCGTGAATCAGTGCGGTGCCTGCAAGGGGCCGAGCGCCGAACGCGAAACCGCACTCTCGCGCGACGACCTTGCCTACGCCCTGGGGTTGTTCTGCCGGCGGCACGCCATCCCGCCGTCGCGAGCGAGGGCTCACCTGAATACCCCGTTGCGCCCGGCCCTGCGCCACGCATTGCGCGATCTCGCCCGTCGCGAGCGTGAAGCCGCGAGCGGCGCCGCCTGATCGGCCCGTCCTACGGGCCCCAGCTGCACACCCGCCAGGCGTGGCGTTATTCAATCCGTTTTATAAGACTTCTTCCGTACCTTACTGTCGAATAGTCAGATTTACCTGATCGAAAGTGGATACCACTTAGCGCGGGGTCTCGGCGCGTTGAAGAGCGGTGCCCGGGCATCTAGTTATCAGAGTTGCGAAACCACAGCTTTCTGGAGGCTCATCATGACCACCCTGCGTTACTGCCTTGCTGCCCCGATCTTCCTTGCGTTTGCCGCCGCGCCCCTGCACGCCAGCGAGGGTACCTTCGACACCCCAACGCTGATCCCCGAGCTTGCGGTCAAGGCCGCAGAGGCCGCGGTCGAGGCCTGCCGCGAACGCGACACCCAGGTCACTGCGGCCGTGGTCGACCGACATGGCACCCCCCAGGCCCTGAAGCGCGACCGCTTTGCCGGTCCGCACACGGTGGATACCGCCATCCGCAAGGCCTGGACTGCCGTCAGCTTCCGCACCGACACCCTGGAGCTTCGCGAGATGACGGAACCGGGGGCAGCCGGCTATGGCATCCAGCACCTGCCGGGCGTCAGCACTCTGGGCGGCGGCAAGCAGATCACCACCGGTGGTCGGATTGTCGGCGGCATCGGCATCTCCGGCGCCCCTAGCGGACAGGTCGATGACGAGTGCGCGGCAGCCGGCATCGACGCCATCACCGAAGACCTGCTCTAACCCCACCATCTGCCGGGGCCTTCTCGCGCGAGCGGAGGGCCCCGTTCATCGCATGACCGCGCGAGCCGGTTCAGGCGCCGAGCAAACCGCTTCGCTGAAGCCCGTCGAAGATAAACTGCATCGCGAGCGCGCTCAGCAGCACGCCCAGGATGCGCGTGAGCACATGCGCGCCGGTCACGCCCAGCCAGTGCTGCAGACGTGACGCCACCAGCAGGCACACCAGCGCAAGCACCATAACGGCCACCAACGCCCCGAGTACCACGGCCTGGGCCACCCAGTCGCCCTCGGCCCGGCTCATCATCAGGATCGCGGCCCCCATCGCGCCGGGGCCGGCCAGCAAGGGCGTGGCCAACGGAAAGACCGACAAGTCCTTGCGGGTGCGCGCCTCCTGCGTCTCGGCCGCCGTGGCCGACACCGCGCCCGAGCTGCGGGCAAACACCATGTCGATGCCAATCAACAGCAGCAGGATCCCGCCCGCGGTGTACAGCGCCGCCAGCGAGATCCCCAGCAGCGACAGCAGCGCCTCCCCGACCAGCGCAAACAGCAACAGGATGCCGCCCGCGACCACCGCCCCGCGGATGGCCATAGCACGGCGCTGGGCTGGGTCCACGCCCCGACTGAGGACCGCGAACACCACCGCGACATCCACCGGCCCGATGGTCACGAAAAACGTGGCCAGCGCGACGATTCCCAGTTCCAGCATGGCGGATCCCTCCTCTGGCGGCTGTTCTCCAAGGGCCATGACACGCCCGGAATGGGCCTGGCCATCCGGGGTTTAAGTTGCCCTTCGTGATCGACGAACCTACTTTAGCGCGTTCTGAAACGCTTATTGGGGAGCCATCGAGTCATGAAACGTCGTGTTGTCGGTCATCTGACGCTGGCCAGTCTGCTTGCATCACCCGCCCTCGCTCATGCCCAGGAGGCCGCTCAGACACTGGGCACCGTATCGGTTACCGCCACCGGATACGAGACCCTGATCGACGAGACGCCGTCCTCCGTCACCGTGATCGAGGCCAGCGAAATCCGCAACCGCGAGGCCCGCACCCTGGGCGACCTCCTGCGCGGCCAGCCGGGTGTCGCTACGGCCGTGGACGGATCGGTGGGCTCCGATCCGATCATTCGTGGCCTGAAGCGCGACCAGGTGCTGGTTCTGGTCGATGGCGTGCGCATCAATGCGATGCAGCCACCGGCCCGCGGCTCGCTGGCTTCCTATGTCAACGTCGACCTGATCGAACGCATCGAGATCGTGCGCGGCCCGGGCTCCGTGCTCTACGGCGCCGGTGCCATGGGCGGCGTGATCAACATCATCACCCGCGGCGGCGATTTCACCGACGAACCCGAGACCCGCGGCTTCTCCCGCCTGGGCGTCACCTCGGTCGACGAAGGCATCCGCGGCGCGGTCGGCGTCACCGTCTCCAACGACCGCAACGTGCTGGACCTCTCCACCGCCTACCTGAACACCGACGACTACAAGAACGGCGACGGCGACCGTCTACGCGACTCCGGCACCGAACAGAACGCCTACCACCTGCGCTACCGCGGCAAGCTCGCACCAGGCCACGAGGTCCAGTTCCGCGCCCAGCGCGACGAACGCAAGGACGTCTGGTACCTCGCCTCGCGCAACTTCAATGAAACCCCACCCAGCGCCTCACCGAGTCCCATTGCTCCGCCCCTGGGGCTTAATACCCACTACACCCCGCGTCAGACACGCGATCTCTTCGAACTTCGTTACGAGGGCGAACTATCCGGCGACTGGGCACCTCGCGTCGAAGCCTCGGTGTACCGACACGAACTCTCGCGTGGCAACTACGATTGGAACGCGGAACTCGGCCGCGATTACCGCACGTCGGATACCGACTTCACTACGGACGGGCTTCGCGTGCAGACGGAATTGGTCCCCGCCGACGACCAGATCCTGCTGGTCGGGGCCGAGGCCTGGCGCCTTCGTGCAAGTCCCGTTTCGTTCATCGGCACCGAGGCCAACGGGTTCCGCCCCGAAAATGCAGCGCCTAGCCCATTGGTTGAGAATGGGCGAATTGAATCCGCGGGGGTCTTTGTCCAGCACGAGACCTACCTTGACTGGGCCACCGTCAACCTCGGCGCCCGCTATGACGAAGTACGCGGCAGCGCCGACGCCGCAGCGAACGTGTCCGGACCTCTGGACAAGACCGACCGCAACCTGAGCTGGTCCGCGGGCCTGACCTGGCACCTGGACGAGGCCTTCAACCCCTACTTCAGCCTATCCGAGGGCTACCGCTCCGCCAGCCTGCTGGAACGCTACCTGACCTACCCCTACAGCGACGGCTTCACCTGGCAGAGCAACCCGCAGCTAGATCCGGAACGCAACCGCACCTTCGAGGTCGGAGCCCGCGGCCGTATCGGCGCTACCTCCTACACTGTCTCGGCCTACGAAAGCCGGATCCGCGACTACATCGGCGGTCAGGTCATCGCCCAGGGCTTAAAGGAGACGATCAACCTCGACGAAGCCCGCATCCACGGCATCGAGGCATTGGTGGAACACGCCTTCACCGACGCGATCACCGGCTACGCCAGTGGCACCTGGATCCGCGGCGAGAACCGCGACCGCCGCTTTGACGAGCCGCTGACCCAGATGCCGCCGCCGGAGGCCAGCGTCGGGCTCAGCCATTCTGTCGCACAGGGCTGGCAATGGGATGCCCGCATCCGGGCCGTGGCGAGCCAGAGCCGTACCGCCGACACGTTCACCGCCGGGAACGAACGCAACTCCTCCGGTTTCGCCACCGCCGACCTCGCGGTCGGCTACCGCTTCGGGCCCAGCGCCGGCTTTCGTTCCAACGAGATCACCTTTAGCGTGACCAACATCGCCAACAAGACCTACCGCGAGCACGTCAACGAAATGACCGAGGCACGCCTGGACCCGGCCAATGGCGTACAGGACATCTGGGCCCCCGGCCGCAGCTTCGGGCTCACCTGGAACGCCGAGTTCTAGACCGGCCGCAGACATCGCTCCCAAGACAAGACAAGGACAACACCATGCGTTTACGCGTAATCGATTTCGGCCAGCAGCCCGCCGTTCGTTCCCAGGCGGTCTACCACGGCATCGCCGAGGCCATGGGCAAGGACGACGATCCGGTGCTCACCCTGGTCAACCCCGACGACCCGTATGTCTGCGTCGGGTTGCATCAGGAGATCGCCCTGGAGGCCGACGAAGACTTCTGCAAGGAACAGAACCTGCCGATCATCCGCCGTCACGTCGGTGGCGGTGCGGTGTATCTGGACCACAACCAGATGTTCTTCCACTTCATCTATCCGTCGTCCAAGGCGCCGCGGATCGTCTCCGACATCTACAAGAAGTTCATCGACCCGGTGATCAACACCTACCAGGACCTGGGCGTGAACGCGACCTTCCGCCCGGTGAATGACATCCACGTGGACGGACGCAAGATCGGTGGTACCGGTGCCGCCAGTATCGGCAATGCCACCGTGATGGTCGGCAGCTTCATGTTCGACTTCGACACCGCCACCATGGCGCGCTGCCTCAAGGTCCCGTCGGAGAAATTCCGCGACAAGCTGCGCGCCGGCATGGAGGACTACATCACCACGTTGTCACGCGAACTCGGCGAAATGCCTGCCCGCGAGACCGTGCGTGATGCCTTCCTGAAACGCGTGGCCAGCGACCTCGCCGTCGAGGTCGAGATGAGCGAACCCACCGCCGAGGAAACCGCCGCCATCGAGGAACAGATGGCCGAGCTGACCGACCCCGAATGGACCTACCGCAAGGGCCGGAAATTCGTCGAGATGGGCGTCAAGATCGCCGCCGGAACCCACCTGACCGAAGGCGCCCACAAGGCCCCCGGCGGGCTGATCCGGGCCCAGCTGATGGAAAAGGACGACCACATCGCCGACCTTCTGCTCTCCGGCGATTTCACGGTCTTCCCGGAAGACGGCATGGATCGCATCGCCGACGCCCTGCACGGCCAGCCACTGGAAGAAGAAGCCCTGCGAAGCGCCACGGCCGCCTGCATGCAGGAGATTGGTCTCGACGCCCCGGGCATCGAAGCCAACGACATCGCGACGGCGATCCTCGCCTGCGTCCACCGCGAGCCTCACTGAGCGGGCACCCACGAGGCTTCGCATCCAAACAGAAACGGCCGGACCACCAAGTAGGGTGGTCCGGCCGTTTGGATGTTATTGCAGCTCTCTGCGTACGACGGCCCTCAGGCCGAATCCAGGCACTCCGCACGACTGGGCGCCGTGTTGAGTCGCCCGCGATCCGTGGTATATGGCTCCGTTCGGGAGGCAGCACGATCCGCAGTCTTCAGGATCTCCGCGGCCCATTCAGGAAGCTCCGGCGAGAGCCGATAATAGATCCAGTTGCTCTCGCGCCGGGTCCGCACCACCTGATAATGGCGCAGAGCGGCCAGGTGACGCGATACCTTCGGCTGGGACATCTCCAGAGCGTGGGTCAGCTCGCAGACACACAGCTCCCCTTCCGCCTGCATCAGCAAGAGCGAGCGAAGCCGTGTCTCGTCGGCCAGCAAGTTAAACAGGTCCGTAGGGTTAAGCGACATACCGTATCCAGCAAAAATCCTTGGACGAACTATATCCCGACAGCTGCGGTGGGACAACGAACAGCCCTTCCCAACGATTCCGCGCCAGTCCAGGACAGGCACCCCCCGTTGCGGCATTTCGGGCGTCAGGCCGCATCTCCCAGAAAGATGTCCGACGCTTTCGCTCGCTACACCTTTGATTCGTGTATGATGCGGGGTTGGCAGTTGCCATCCGATTTTCGCCGGGCCTTCGTTTCCGGCCTGTGTGAGTACCCTCAATGTCTGATTCCCCCTCCTTCTCCCAGCTCGGGCTTTCCGAGTCGCTGGTTCATGCCCTGTCGAACATGGGCTTCACGACCCCGACCCCGGTCCAGGCCGCCTGCATCCCCGCGCTGCTGGAAGGCCGCGATGTTCTGGGCGAAGCCCAGACCGGCACCGGCAAGACCGGCGCCTTCGGCCTGCCGCTGATTGACCTGATGGACGCCGGCAAGCGCGCGCCCCAGGCACTGGTGCTGGCCCCTACGCGCGAGCTGGCCAACCAGGTCGCCGGCGCCCTGACTGAGTTCGCCCGCGAGTTCTCCGGCATCGATGTGCTGCCCGTCTACGGCGGCCAGCCGATGGGCGAACAGCTGCGCGCCCTGCGCAAGGGCCCGCAGATCGTGGTCGGCACGCCCGGCCGCGTGGTCGACCACATCAAGCGCGGCACCCTGAACCTGGACGCCCTGCGCGTCGTGGTGCTGGACGAAGCCGACGAAATGCTGCGCATGGGCTTTGTCGAAGAGATCGAGTGGATCCTGGAACAGACCCCCGAAGCGCGCCAGACCACCCTGTTCTCCGCCACCATGCCGGCGCCCATCCGTCGTATCGCGCACCGCCATATGCGCGAACCGGAAGAGATCCGCATCGGCGCCGGCAACGAGGCCGGCACCGACATCGACCAGAGCTATTGCCTGGTTGATGCCCGCCACAAGGTGGAGGCCCTGACCCGTCTGATGGAGACCGAGGAAGACCTGGACGGCGCGGTCGTCTTTGCCCGCACCAAGGCTTCTACGGTCGAGATCGCCGATTCACTCGGCCAGGCTGGCATCGCCGCGTCCGCGCTGAACGGCGACATGGAACAAGGCGAACGCGAGCGTGTGGTCAGTGACCTGCGCGACGGCCGCCTGGATGTCATCGTCGCCACCGACGTCGCCGCCCGCGGCATCGATGTGCCGCGCATCAGCCACGTCTTCAACTTCGACGCCCCCGGCGATGCCGAGGTCTACGTCCACCGCATCGGCCGTACCGGTCGCGCTGGCCGCAAGGGCCGCGCCATCCTGTTCCTGGAACCGCGCAAGCGCCGCATGCTGAAAGACATCGAACGCCTCACCGGCAAGCCGGTGCGCGAACAGCCGGTGCCCGACCGCCAGGCCGTACAGGCCCGCCGCGAGACGCGCTTCGCCGAGCGCGTTCAGGCCCTCCTGGGCAGCGAGCAGAACTCCGGACACGAAGCCCTGGTCGAGCGCCTGCTGACCGACAGTGGCGTATCCGAGCGCGAACTCGCCACCGCCCTGGTCGCACTGGCCACCGCGGGCAGCCCGCTGGATGCCAACGCCAACAAGGGCGCCGATCCGCTGCTGGCGGCCGCCCGTGCCCCCTATTCCGAGCGCGGCGACAACCGCCGGGACAGCAAGCCCCGGGGCGAGCGTCCGTCGCGCGGCAAGGATCGCGAGCCGGAAGCCGACATGGTGCGCTACTACATGCCGGTCGGCCGCAACAACGGCGTGGCGCCGGGTGCCATCGTTGGCGCGCTGGCCAACGAAGGCGGCCTGAACGGCCGCGACATCGGCCGCATTGGCCTGCGTGACGACCACAGCCATGTGGATCTTCCGGCGTCGCTGGACGAAGCCGCGATTCGTCGCCTGGGCAACATCCATATTGCCAACCGCAAGCTGGAGCTGACCCTTCAGGCCCCGCGCCCGGGCCAGGCCGCGAACCAGGACGACGCACGCAAGCCTGCGCCGCGCAAGACCGCCAAGCCGCGCAGTGACAAGCCGGAGACCAGCGGCAGGGCCAAGCCGACCAGCAAGCCCACACCGGCCAAGCGCGGCCCGGCCCCGGGCAACGGCAAGCGCCCGGCCTATGCCGCCGCACCCGGCAAACGCCCCGTGCGCAAGGGTACCAGCGGGCCCAAGAACACCGGCTCGCGCGCGGACGGCACGCTGATGATCAAGCGCAAGGCCGCCAACGGCTAAGCGCGGCGACTCAAAGGCGCGTACCAGACAACGCCCGCGGCCTCCGAAAGGAGCCGCGGGCGTTTCATTTGGACGTTCAGAAATCTCCGGTGCGCCCCGCCTCGACGATGCTGTAGATCGTGTCGCGCACCTCGCGCGCCACGACCTCGAGATCCTCGGGGAGATCCGTCGCATGCAGCATCATGTCCATGTTGGTGGTGACGATCCAGCCCTGCCCCTCGTCATCCTCTACCACTGCGATACGACAGGGAAGAAAGCTCGCAAAGATGATGTCGTGCTTCACCATCTGGTTGGCGATCAGGGCATCACAGAAGGCGAGAATACGCATGTAATTGCCCTCGCCGCCCATTGCCTGCACCTGATCCGACAGCGGCAAATCGGCGACCTCCTGGAAATTGCGCAGATTGGCCCGCAATTTCATCGACTCGATGGCCTCGTCGATGCTGACACCATCTTCGATCTTGAAAACCTCGGCACTCTGCCGAACCATCTGTTGCAACGTTTCAGGATCCAGCGCCTCGTCCCCCTCCGTCGATTCGGACGCGGCCAGCGGAAGCGGAAGCAGCAATAACGACAACACGAGCATCCAGACTTTCATCGCGCACTCCTGGTTCGGGTGGACGGGAGAGCCCGCCGGCCGAAAGCCCTTGCGGCCCTCCCTAGTGCGAATCTAGATCATGCGCATGCACTTCACCGCATCTACCACGCCTGGACGCGGGAGATTCCCGATCGCCGCACGGGCCCCGCACAGGCCCGCCCGACACGATCCACAGCAACGCCTCAACGCCGGATCAAGCGATACAGCTGTTCGTGCTTGCCATTGGTATGGTCGGTACGGCCCACCTCGTCCTGCCAATCCCAACGATCGGCAGAAAACAGCTGACGCATCGTTGGCACTGCGCAATGGTAGGGCGGCCCGCCCTCGCGACCGGTCTGCATGAAACACGCAAACAGTTCACCGCCTTCACGCAGCCAGCCATGCAGCTTCGCCTCGTAGGCCGACCACTGCTCGGGCGGCAGGGCACAAAGAGACGTCTGCTCGTAGATGCCGTCCACGGGCACCTCTGGTTGCCAGGCGATCATGTCCGCCTGCACCACCTCCGCCTCCAGCCCGGCCTCCGCCAGTTCGCGGCGCAAGTGCTCTACCGGCGTTGGCGCCACATCCAGCCCGATCACACGGAAACCCCGCGAGGCCAAAGCCGGCACCTCGTGCCCAAAACCGCAACCGGGCACCACAATCCGCGAACCGGGTCCCAGCGCGGTAACCTCCAACCAACGCTCCAGCGAAGGGCTGGGCGCACCGCGATCCCAACGGGTCGAACCCGCCTGATAGCGCGCCTCCCAGTCGGTCTCGGCATCCAGAACTTCGGAATCAACTGGCGAACCTTCGGAAATTGGCATCACTCCCCTTCTCGGCACAGGATAGGAAACGGATAGACCCTACCAAACCACGAATAACTCCCGGAGACCTCGATGGACCGTACCCAACTGCCCTATCGCATCCACCGCCAGGAACTCGGCCCGATGGAGAACTTCGTCTATCTGATCGAGGATCGCGCCAGCCATCGTGGTGCGGTGGTCGATCCAGCCTGGGATCCGGAGGCGATCATCCGTCAGGCCCGCGAAAACGAAGTCGACATCTCCGACATCCTGCTGACGCACAGCCACCACGACCACATCAACGGGGTCGAGGCAATCCTCGAACAGTATCCAAATGCACGACTGCACCTGCTCAAGCCCGAGGCCGAGTTCTGGGGCAAGGAACTGGAACGTCCGGAACTGCACCACGGTGGCGACGAGATGCGTCTGGGCGACACCGAGATCCGCTTCCTGCATACCCCCGGCCACACCCCCGGCTCCGCCTGCTTCCACATGCCGGCGGGCGACGACCTGATCACCGGCGACACCCTGTTCGTCTTCGGCTGCGGCCGTTGCGACCTGGCCGGCGGCGATCCGGAACAGATGTTTCACACCCTCAACGGCCTGCGCGAGGGGCTTCCGGCCCATACCTGCATCCACCCGGGCCACAACTACGCGGAAAAGGCGGAATCCACACTGGCGGAGGAGGATGCGGGCAACCCCTTCCTGCACTTTGACGACAAGGACGCCTTCGTCGATTACCGCATGCATGAACACGACCGAGTACGCAGTACGCCCTATCACCCCGTCCCGAGGGGATAAGGACGGCGGACGGGGTCAGAGAACCACAGCACACTCACCGCGATGGCTTGCTGCCTTGGGGCTCATCACGATCCGCCGTGCATCCAGTCGATGCGAGCGCAGCTGGATAGACTTCCTGGCTACGAACCAGGTGTGTGCCGCAACGTACAGACGTGGGTGACAGCGCTCCGCAACATCGTTGGTGCGTTCGCATCGCCGGGTCGAAGTGCCTGCGCGATGCACGCGCCATCGACTTCCGGATTGAATGCCGGACCATCAAAGGAGCGACACCATGAAAACACTTGCCTCACTCAAACTCGCGGCGGCCACGGTCCCCATCTTCGTCTTTGGCCTGGGCGGCGTCATGACCGGCGCGATGGCCGGCGAACACGAGAAGGACTCGGACGACCACGAGATGATGGAAGAACGCGGCGCCGAAGGCCACGACCGCGACGCCATGGGACAATCACGTGCGGGTGCCCGCGACGATGCCCCCCATATCCAGCGCATGCCGGACCAGGGGCTGCACGTCTCGGATCTGATGGACCAGAAGATCCATAGCCGCGAAAGCCACGACGAGATCGGGGAGGTCCATGATCTGGTCGTCGATCGGGACGGCCGTATCGTCGCGGTCGTGATCGGCACGGGCAGCGGCGTTCTCGGCCTCGGCGGAAAGGACGTGGCAATCGCCTGGGACCGTATCGAGCGCACGTCCGAAGACGGAGAGGTCAAGCTTTACATCGACATGAATGAAGACACGCTGCAGGAAATGCCGGAATACGAACGCGACTAACGCGTTGGTCATCCTTGCCTCGAGGGGGTCCTCACCCCTCGGGGCCACCGACTCGCTACGGAGACAGTGGTCATCTCGCGCCCGGGTGACATGACGCTCCGCGCCTACGCAAACACAGTGCGCCCCCCAACTACATAGTCAGTTCCCGGCCAGCAAGGTCCAAACGCCAACCACCAAACCCTGAAAACGAGCCCAGGCGGGCCAGCCCCCACCCACGGCTGGCGGTTCAGTGGTGTACCCGACTCACCTTCCTCTCGAACTCTACGAGCTGCCCTTCGGCCGCGGCCCGGCTCACGCCATACCGCTCCTGGATACAGCCCACCAACTCGTCGCGTTCCCCCGCCACGGTTTCCAGTTCATCGTCGGTCAGCCTGTCCCAACGCGCCTTGACCTTGCCCTTGAACTGCTTCCAGTGATCTTTCGCGATATTCCAGTTCATCTCGCACTCCTCCGAATGGCTGGCCGGCCTGATTGCCGCCCGATCCAGAACCCTGCGGAGCCCACCCGTGCCCGTCTGTGCGGGATCGCACAAACCCGCCCGAACTTCACGCGCAGCGTCCATCCTCGTTCTTCCCATCGAGGCTTCTTCCCTTCCTGAAAAGCACTACTTGGACCCACGGTTCCGGGGAATCGAGGGGTCTGTTGATTTTCGCGAACCAGGACACAGCGCGACCGGCTATCTGTGTGCGCCAACGTACAGATACCCCATCGCTGGAAACGTAATCTGACCCCAAGTATCGACCCGGAGCCTCCCGGGGACGCCCAGAACCCACCGAGACAACCACCCCATCCCGCCCCGGATGGGGACCAATCAGGAGAAACGTAATGACCAAGAAGCTAATCGCGCTCACGCTCTGTCTGGCCGGAACACTCCCCCTCGCCGTCCAGGCCCAGCAAGCCGGATCAACGGCAAACTTCGGGCCCTCCATGGGCGACCGCGAGTTCTCGCTTTCCGGAAGCGGCAGCAGTGACCGCAAGTTCGACAGCACCAACTTTGGCGTCTCGGGCGATATGGGCTGGTATCTCCGCGATCATTTGATCCTCGGGGTCCGCCAGAGCATCAACTACGCCGACATCGAGGGCGAAAACATAACCAATGACTTCTGGAATGGCGCCACGCGCGGCTACCTCAACTTCCAGACGACGGACGGCCGTCTGCGTCCCTTTGGTGGGGGCAGCCTGGGCTTCATCTACGGCGACGGCGTCAAGGACAGTGCGTTCGCCGGCCTGGAAGGCGGCCTGAAGTATTACGTCCTGGAGAACACCTACGTCCTGGGCCGCGTCGAATACCAGTGGTTCTTCAGCCGCTCCAGCGATGCAGAAGATGCCTTCCGCGATGGTGCGTTCGCCTACACCGTAGGCCTCGGCTACAACTTCTGAGCCTTCTTGCCCGGGGTAGGGGCCATTCGAAAGAACGCCTGCTGCCCTGCCCCGAGGCACACCACGATCAGGGGGCAGCCGCCCCCCGCCACCATCCAATCGGGCCGCAAAGTCGCTTCATCACTGCTCGAAGAGCAGGTTGACAGAGACTTTTGTGCGTCCCCGATCAGGCGCCTTTCGTTCACTACCCAATGCACAGCGCCCTTGTCTCGGACGACATGGGCGACACCGCGAGAACACGCAAACGCGCTTCAATCAGCGTCTCGCTGAAGATCCTTTTCAACACCTCATATGACGTATCGAAATCATCGTTACGCCGTTGATCTCTCGTATTTTTTCTGTCTCCCGTTACCTGAAACCCAACGCGCCCGGGGGCGAATGTGCGGCAACGTACAGATGCCCTCTCGGTTGCGACCGCAATCTGCCGTTTCGGATGCAAAGCGGGCCCTCCCGGTCGCGGTCGCACTCCAAAGTGCTCTGCGCCATGCCAACGCGGCGGGTAACGTTTCAGGAGGCAGGTAATGATGAAAAAGGTAGCCGCAGTCATGCTCTGCCTGGCTGGACCGTTCACCCTTTCCGTCCAGGCTCAACAAGGATCAGCCGCCAACTTTGGGCCCTCCATAGGCGACCGCGAATTCTCGCTTTCCGGAAGTGGCAGCAGTGACCGGAGGTTCGACAACACCAACCTCGGCATCACGGGTGATATAGGCTGGTATCTGCGTGGTCACTTGGTCCTCGGCGTCCGCCAGAGCATCCACTACGCCGACCTCGAGGGCGACTTCCTGACCAATGACTTCTGGAGCGGAGCCACTCGGGGCTATCTCAACCTTCAAGACACAGACGGCCGGATGCGTCCCTTCGCTGGCGGGAGCCTGGGCGCAGTCTACGGCGACGGGGTCAACAGCAGCGGGTTCGCCGGACTGGATGGGGGCTTGAAGTACTACATCCTGGAGGATACCTACGCCCTCGGTCGCATTGAATACCAATGGTTCTTCAGTGGCTCGAATGACGCAGAGAATGCGCTCCTCGATAGTGACTTTTCGTACACTGTCGGACTTGGCTACAACTTCTGATTCGCGTCCGGGTCGGGCGCACGCTCGAATCGTGAAATCCACACCGGAACAATGCCGCGCCGGCCATGCCTCCGCGGGCGTCGGCCGCATGCAGGATTTCGCCCACGACCGCATTCGTGAACGCGACGGAGTGCGAAGCACGCTCTATCGCCCGATCGTGCACGGCTGGGAGAGCCAGGCAGACCAAGCCGAACGCAAAGAATACCCCGCGACGGCTTGCATCCTTCGGGACCAATCGCGATAATGCGCGCCTTCAGTCGATGCGCCCGTAGCTCAGCTGGATAGAGTACCTGGCTACGAACCAGGTGGTCGGAGGTTCGAATCCTTCCGGGCGCGCCATATTCCAGAGAAGAGGCACCCACATCCGGGTGCCTTTTTTCGTTTCTACCAGCACAAAGGATTCGAACCTCCGTCCAACAACCGGGTTCGATCCCGAGCGTAGCGAGGTACGTGTCGGCCCACGGCCGACACCCGGAAGGGCAAGACGCGTAGCGTCGCCGCTATCCTTCCGGGCGCGCCATATTCCAGAAAAAGGGCACCCACATCCGGGTGCCCTTTTTCGTTTCTACTGGCACAAAGGATTCGAACCTCCGTTCAACGATCGGTTCGATCCCGAGCGCAGCGAGGTACGTGTCGGCCCCAGGCCGACACCCGGAAGGGCAAGACGCGCAGCGTCGCCGCTATCCTTCTGGGCGCGCCATATTCCAGAGAGAGGGATCAGTCATTTACAGTCGCTGGTCCCTTTTTCGTTTGTGGCTTCGAATGCTCAAAGAGATCACCCAGCTGGCAATTGAAGTAGGTGCAGAGGGCATCTGCTCCACTCGTGTCGCCGTTTCCTGATGAGGATCGGGATCCATTCCCGATGATGGTCAATGCCGGCACCCCTGCGGCCGTCCGAGCCTCAGCTTTACTGCATAAGGGTTGGCTTGGGATACTGCCTGCATGGGATGGCGCGCAGGTTTGCGGGCGGTCGCCGGAAACTCACCCGCTGATCGAGATTGCGCTCCCCTCCCGCCAGCCATGCGTTTGTTCAAACATCCTGCCCTCTTCAGCTGCCTCCTGGTCCTGGTGACGCCCGCTGCGGCTGACCTGGGGAACCCTAGCGACCCGGACCGCGTGGTCGCGGCGGCCGACTCCGCAATTGAATCGCGCATGCGAGCCGGGAGCGCGCCCCTGCGCCTGACGTTGCGCGAGACCTTGCAGGTCGCGCTTGCCCGCAATCCGTCGCTGCGCGGCGCGTACCTGGGCCGGGTGGTCGACCGGGCCAATCTGGATCTGGCCAATCAGGCCTTTCACCCCCGGAGCGCCGTGACGCTTCAGGCTCGCGAGCAACGTACAGCGGGCGCGAACGGCGTGCGGACGCGCACCGCAAGCGTCAACCCAAGTGCCAGCCTCGCGCTTCCCACCGGCGCGCAGGCGGGCCTGAACTGGCGGATCGAACGGGTACTCCAATCCGACGCGCCCGACACCGCGCCAGACAGCGCCTCCGCAGTCACGCTGGACATCACGCAACCGCTATTGCGCGGTGGGGGGCTGGAGATTGGCCGGGCGCCGCTGGAACGGGCGCACCTGAACGAGGAACAGAACGTACTGGCCCTGGAGTCACAAGTCATCAGCACCCTCGCCCAGGTAATTCAGGCTTACCGCAACCTGATCCTGGAAAACCAGCGGGTCGAACTCGCCGAGCTCGCACTGGATAGAAGTCGCCAAGAGCTGGAAAACCGGACGGAGCTGGTGGAACGCGGTCGGCTGGCGGCGGCGGATCTGGCCCCGGCGCACGAGAGCCTTGCGCGTCAAGAGCTACAGCAGGCGCAGACCCAGGAGCGCCGGGATCAGGCCGAGCTCGATCTGATTCGACTGATTGGGCTGGAACCCGGGGTGGATATCGAGCCACTGGACGCGATTGATGTCCACGACATTGACGGACTCCTCGCCGATACACCCCCCCTCGAAAGCGCGATGGATACGGCACTGGATCGGAGTCCGGAATTTCGCCAATCTCTGGTCACGCAACGGCTGACCGCTCTCGATCGAACGCTGGCCGAGGACGCCAACCGTTGGCAACTGGATGTGACCGCCTCGGTCGAACTGCGGGGCGATAGTCCGTCCACCACTCGTGCCATCGAGCGCGGCTTCGAAGAGTCTCCTGGCCACTCCCTGGGCTTGCGCCTCAGCATCCCCTGGGGAGATCGGCACACGCGTCAACAACGCCTTGGCGCGGCACGGGTGGAGCAGCGTCAGGCGCGCCTGCGGACCCAGGAACTCCGAACATCCATCCGCATTGAGGTCGAACGCGCCCTTGGGGCGCTGGAGAGCCGGCGGGATCAACTCCATCTGGCCGAACAAGCGCTGGATCTGGCACAACAGGCTGTGGCTATCGAGCAGGAAAAGCTCGCAGTCGGGCGTTCCTCTGGGTTCGAGGTCGAAAGCGTGGAGCGCCAGCTCCGGGAGGCGGAGCAGTCGTTGCTGGACGCCGCCATCAACTACCAGAACGCCCAGACCGACCTGGATCGCGCGATGGGCATCGTGCTCGAACGCTGGGATCTGGCGATCCCATCAAGGACAACAGACACCTCCGCGTACATCGATTGAGATCCGCATCGTGGCCCGGTCATCCGGCGTATACACGGAGGCTTCATTCCCGCCCAAAACCCCTTACCTTACGCTCGACTAACGCTATATCAAGGTGTCGGCACTGCCCGTGCTAGGCTGGCGCGCATTCAACGGCGAACAAGCACGGAGGCCACGTCCAAATGATTCCTCAACCGATACGACGCGCCCTATTGCTGAGCGTGACATCGGCCCTGGTTGCCACCTCGGGATCCAGCCTGGCCTCGAGCACCAGCAGCGCCAATGTAGGTGACGAGCTGCGCGCGGGGGACCAAACCCGCATGCAGGCCTTGATCGGCTCCACCGGCTGCATGGAACTGCGGGGCCTGAGCGACAGCGAAGTGCAGGGATATCAGATCATCGAGTCCTACCGTGGAGGCAATTCGACCGAGGAACGCGGTCGGGAGCGCTGGCGCGAAGGCGAGACGAAACGGTTCGACTTCCGTAACTCGGCAGTCATGGTGCTCTCTGGCTCCGTGGAGATCACCGAGATCAATCGTAGCGGCGGGGGCTGCCCCGATCGTCTCGGACTGCGCGTCGGCTGATGGCCACGGCAGGGCAAACCAGCACCCCCACCCCAACCCGGTATCCGCAATGAATCCAGTTTCTCGCCTGCTCACCACTGCGGTCGTGCTTTCGCTCGCCTCGGTGACCCTCTCCTCTGCGGTAGCCTCAAGTGGGGGCAGCTCCGCCGATGAAGGGGACGTCCTGCGCAGCGGCGACAGCGTACAGCTCTTCGCCACGCAAATCTTCGCCACCGGGTGCATCGGATTCCGCGGGCTTGCCGACAGCACCCTGCAGGGATACGCAATGGACTTGCACACCGAAAGTCACACACTCGAAGCCCGCGACCGGGAACAGTGGCGCGAAGGCGAGAGCAAGCGGCTGGATTTCAGCCACCGTTCGGAGGTTCACGTAGTCTCCGGTCAGGTCGAGATCACCGAGATCAACTACAGCGGCGGCGGCTGTCCGAACCGCCTCGGCATACGCTAATCCGCCAAGCAGCTCCGGCACGCCCACCGTTGCGGCACCGGTGATCCAGCGGCCCGCCCTGTCCGCACTCGCGCGTGCGGGCCTGCTGGCAGGTTCCGCGGCTCTCTTTCATCTGAGTTTCCCGGAGGGCCCCGGCCCCCTGCCCGGGGCCTGCGTCCTGGTATCCATTGCCCTTCTGGGGCTCGCCTTGCAGGGCCTGACCATCGGCGCATCCGCTGCGGCCGGCCTTCTGGCGGGCCTGGGCTACTGGCTGCCATCGCTCGGATGGGTCGTATCCGGCACCGAAGCTTGGCTCGGCTTCCCATGGACCCTTGGCAGCCTGATGGTGCTGGGGCTGGCGGTCCTGCACGCAGTACCCTACGCGCTGTTCTCCGGTGCAGTCGCCACACTTGCGCTGCGCCTGGAACGTCCCGCTGAGGCCCTGCTCGCAGCGGGACTGCTGACGGTGGCCCTGTCCTTCTCGCCGCAGGTCGTTCCCGGACATTTTGCCTACGCCCTGCTCGCCCACCCCCTGCTGGCACAAGTCGTCGATGTCGGCGGCATGCCCCTGCTGCTCTTTTTCTCGACCTCGATCGGCTTTCTCGCCGCCGGCATGCTGATCGCGGTGAGTCGCCACACGCTCACCCCAGTAGCGCCAGTACTCCTCGGCTTGCTGGTGGTGACCCTGCTGGCCTACGGGAGCCTGCGCCTGGATGCACTGGAACGGGCAGTTCCGGAACACAGCACCCGGTTGGGTCTGGTACAGCCCAATATCCCGGTACATGTGCGGCGCGACGACATGCCGATGGCCGATCGACACAACGACATCGATACCGCCATTGCGCAGACTCGAGACTTGCACAAGACCGACCCGGATTTGGATCTGGTGATCTGGCCCGAGGCGGCCATGACACTTCAGGCGGCTCCGCAATCCTGGGGGCATCGCGCCCTTGCCGCCCTGGCCGACGAGATCGGGGTACCCATCCTGGTCAACGGGACCGAGCACCGGAATGACCCGGGCCATGGCACTCACAACGTCGCGCTACTGTTCGAGCCCGGGGCCGGCCTGTCCGGGACCTACCGCAAACGCAAGCTCGTGCCATTCGGCGAATACCTGCCGTTCGAAGCGCAACTACCCTGGCTACGCGCGCGCCTGCCACATGCCTCACGCTTCAGCCCGGGACAAGCGGAACAACAGTCCCTGACCGGGCCCGACGGGGTGCACCTGGCCCCGACGATCTGTTTCGAGAGTCTGTTCGCCAACCTCGTGCGCGAGAACCTGTCGGGGCAAGTGGGGATCATCGTGAACATCAGCAATCACGCCTGGTTCGGTTCGCCGCGCGCTGCTGATGCGCACCGGGCCATCGCGCGCGCACGCAGCCTGGAGAACCGCAGTCCGTTGGTCATGCTGCACAACACCGGAGGCGGCGCTGTCTTCGACGCGGCTGGCCGAGTGGTGCCAGGTAGCGAGACGCCTCAGTGGCGTAGCACGACCCAAAGCATCGTGGTCCACACCGTGGCCGAGCGCCCTTTCTACCAACGCCATGGCGACCGCTTCCTTCAGGGCCTGGCCGTGCTGGTCCTGCTGGCCAGCCTCCATCGTGGCTGGCGCCGGCTGGGACGCTCTACTCGCTACGCAGTGCGATGATCGGATCCAGCCGCGAGGCCTGCAGGGCGGGGTAATACCCGAAGGCAATCCCCGTCAGCGTGGAGACGGAAACGCCCAGCAGTACTGCCATGGGTGCCGCCACGAACGCGTTGCCAGTGAAATGGGCAAAGGCGATGGCCACCCCGGTTCCCAACGCGGCCCCAATGACACCGCCCAGCAGACACAGCATGACCGCCTCGGCCAGGAATTGGCGACGGATGTCGGCATTGCGGGCCCCGATGGCAAGCCGAATGCCGATCTCCTTGCGTCGCTCGGTGACCGATACCAGCATGATGTTCATGATCCCTACGCCCCCCACGATGAGCGCAATACTGCCGATCGCGCCCAGCATGATCGTGAACATGCGGCTTTGCTGCTCCATGTTGGCCAGCAACTGTTCGGCGCTATTCACCTCCACGGGCAACCCCGGGGCGCGCGCCTCCACCCAGGTCTCGATGGTTCGCGCCAGTTCCTGATGGTCCGCCTGTGGATGCACACGCGCCAGGATGCCTTCCAGCTCGTCATCGGCATCGAAACGCTGCAAGGCTTCGATCGGTAGAAAGATCGTCCGGTTCGGGGAGATCGGACTCACCCCGCCGCCTCGTGGATACGGCTCCAGGATTCCGGCCACCGTCATGGTGTAGCCGCCCAGCCCCACTCGGCCACCCACTTCCAGTGGCTGGTTGGTTTGCGCGGCATAGCTGGATGCCACCTCGGAACCGACCACACCCTGGAGCTCCACCCCATCCAGCTCGGAGACCCAGCGCCCGGCGGCCAGGCGTACCCGCAAGAGCCCCTGTAATGCCTCGGTCGCCCCCGTCAGCCGGACATTCTGGGTCTCCGCGCCCGCTCGCAGTTGCGAACTCGCCCCATCAAATGGCGCGACTTGAATCAATTGCGGCAGGGCCGGCCCCAACGCCCGAGCCAGCGCAAGGTCCAGCTGGTTACGCGCGGGGTCGTCCTCATCCGTGGCGTAGCGCTGTCGGATATTGATGACATTGGTCCCCATCGCGCGAAACTGCTCCAGCACCGCGTTGTGCATGATAGACCCGACATTCAGCATCGCGATGACCGAGGCGGTGCCGATCACGATCCCCAGTAGCGCCAGCAGGGAGCGCTGCTTGGTCGCCACAATATTGCGGCTCGCCTCGCCCAGGAGCATCCGCAACCTCATGCCGGCACCTGCTCCGGGCCGGCGACCACACCGTCCCGGATGACCAGTTGCCGGGGACACTCCCGTGCGATGGCCGGGTCGTGGGTGATGATCACCACGGTCACGCCTTCGCCGTTGAGCTCGTGGAACAGATCCATGATCTCGCGGCCCACACTCGAATCCAGCGCGCCGGTGGGCTCATCCGCCAACACCACGGAAGGGTTACCCACCAGTGCACGCGCAATCGCGACCCGCTGGCGCTGGCCGCCGGAGAGCTCGTTGGGTCGATGATCGACCCGGTCACCCATGCCGACTCGACCCAGGATCTCGCGCGCACGGCGACGCATCTCCCGCTTGCTCACGTCCTGATACAGCAGCGGCAGCCCCACGTTATCCAGGGCCGTCAGTCGCGGCAGCAAGTGAAAGGTCTGGAATACGAAACCGATTTGCTGATTGCGGTAATGCGCCAGGGCATCGGGCGCGAGTTGCAGCACGTCCTGACCCTCGAAAAAGAAATCACCCGAAGACGGGCGTTCAAGCATCCCGATGATGTTCATCAGCGTGGACTTGCCGGAGCCGGAAGCCCCCATCAGCGAGGCCAGCTCACCCCGGTGGATCTCGAGTTGAACTCCGCGCAGGACGTGCACATCGGTAGGTCCGACTCGATAGGAGCGATGGACGTCTTGCAGGCTAACCAGCGGTTGCGCCGCGGACATCAACCTTCACCCCCGGGTGGCAACAGCCGGTCCCCGGGTTCCAGGCCGCTCTGCACCTGGACCCCATCGTATCGGGACCGGCCGAGTTCCACGGCGACCTGCTCGGAGCCGTTGGATGTCTGCCGCAGGACCCAACGCTCCGACCCGCTCCCGCCCAGATAGGCATGGGGCACGACCACCGCATCCGGATCCTGCTGCGTGATCACATCCACGGAGGCGGACATCCCCACCCGAATCCGTTCCAGGTCCTGGGCGTCGAGGTCATCAATACGCACGATCAGACGGAACGATGGCAGACCTCGTCCGCTCCCCTCCTGCGCTTGCGAAGACACGTAGGACACCCGGGCCGGCATCGGGTCACCCGCGCCTCGCACCACGTTCACCCGGGCCGACTGGCCCGCCTGGACGTCATGGATATCCAGCTCATCAACGGTGCCTTCGATCTCCAGGGAAGACAGGTCGCCCACCGCCAGCAAGGCGGCACCACTGGACACACGCCCCCCAGCCTCTACCCGCTCGCCGTCATCCCGGTCCTCGCCGAGGGGCGCCAGAACGACGCCATCGACCGGGGCGTATACGCGGGCCCCCTCACGCTGGCGTTGTACCTGCTCATACTCCGCGCGCGCGTTCTCAACCTCGACGCGAGCCCGCGCAATCGCCCGTTCACCGCCCTGACGCGAGGTCTCCGCAAGGTCTTCTCGCGCGGCCTCGACCCGCACTCGGGATTCTTCCACTCGCTCCCGGGCCGCCCGCAACTCGCGCTCGGGAACGATGCCACGTTCGAATAGATGCTCGACATCATCGAGTTCGCGCTGATCGTTACTCAAATTGCGTTCGGCCTGCCTCAGACTGCGGCGTGAACTGGCCATCTCGCGGCCCTGCTCCCAGTCCTCCAGGTCCTCAAGCTCCGCCTCGGCATCCGCCAGGTCGCTGCGTGCACGCCGATAGCGGATATCGATCTCGGTCGAATCGAGTTCCAGCAGAAGATCACCCTCATCCACCCGCTCGCCATACTCAACGTGGCGGGCCACCACGGTGGACTCGAAAGGACTGACCAGCGTAATGACATCGCCCGGACGAAACCGCCCGGAAAAGCTCGTGGTGGTTTCCACCGCGCGCGATTGCACCTCGAACGCTCCGGGCTGAGTGGCATCGACGACCTGGGCATCGCTGGCACCAAATTCGGGCAACGCGGCGTTCGGGATCGCCCAGTACCCAGCACCCGCAAATACGGCCACAACGGCGGCCGTCATCATCAGCCGCATGCGGCCGGAACGGCGGTACGCCTGCTGCAAGGCCTCGCTGTTCGCCTCGATTTCCAGGAAGGCGTCCTGCAGTTCCTTGTGTTTGCCGCGCAGCTCATCGGAAAGGCTCTGCTCGGCCTGGCGTGCCTGCTCTAGGTCGGTCACATCCGTAAACACCGCCAGCACGGCGCGTTCGCCCCCGGCTTGCCGGGGCGCCAGATAGGAGGTGGTCAACTTCAGCGAACGCACGTGCCCGCCCACGCTGATGGACACCATCTGGTCGGGCTGCATCACACCGGAATAGACCGCCTCGAACAATGCATCGACAAAGGCTGCGTAGCCCTCTTCTCCGATAAACACCTCGGCCAGGCTGCGTCCTTCTGCCTCATCGGCCCGCAAACCGAGAATCGCCGCCCCGGCGGGATTCAAGGTCGTGATCGCGCCAGAGGCGTCGACGACCAGCACCCCATCCGCCATCGAATCCAGGATCTGCTGACTCAACACAACTTGACTGTCGCTCATGGCATCACTCCCGCTTCAGGGAGCGACAGCCCCCAGCTATCCAGCGTGGTCCCCAGCGCCCGGTCCAGCGCAGTCTGCGCATTCAGATACGCAATCACGGCGTCCAACAAGCTCTGCTCGGCCTGCTGGAGGTTTTGTTCGGTTGCATTGACCTGGAACGACGTCGTCCGGCCCACCGCCAGCCGCTCACGCTCGATCTCCAGGCTTTCGCGCGCCAATTCCAGCGAGCGCTGCGCCAAGCCCAACTGTTGCCAGCGACTGTTCAGATCATTCAGGGAACGTTCCACCTCCAGCTCCAGCTCGACTTCTCGTTCGGAGAACTGGATTTCCGATTGCCGCAGGCGAATGCGGGATTCAAGCAGTCGAACCGGCCGCTCCGGATCCAGGATCGGGATCTCCAGCTCCAGCCCCAATGCATATCCCGGACGTTCGTCCAGCGTCGAACCGGTGGCCTGCCGAGCGCTTCGCCCGGTCGCCCCGGCATCCAGCGAGGCGTTCAGATCGAGTCTCCAGAGGTGTTCATTCTCGGCCAGCATCTGCCCGATCGATTCGATCTCGCGCGCGATCCGCAGGCGCAAATAATCCGGACGGTTGTCACGCGCAATCGATGTTGCTGCTTCCAGCGAGGGAGATCGAACGCGAAGGCTCTCAAGCGCCTCCAGCTCGACTGTGTCTCGCAGCCGAAGACGCGTGTCACGCCCCAGGTTGAGCAGGCGCAGGAGCTCCAGCCGAGACTGATCCACGCCGTCTTCGGCCTGGCTGACACTGAAGCGCTGATTGGCCAGACGCGACTCGGTCTGCACCAGTTCGTTGGATGCCATGCGCCCTCGCTCCACCAGCGCACGATTGCGTTCCAGCTGTTCAACGGTGCGCTCCAGGGAACCCTTCGCGATCTCCAGGCGCTGCTGCCCCTGCAACAGCGCGCGATACGCCGCAATCACACTATCGATGGTCCCGACCACCGTCTCTTCCAGCCCCAGGGCACTCGCGGTTTCCTGCAAGCGGGCAATCTCGAGGGGTGCCCGACCCACCGCCAGGCCGCCGCCACGCAGCAACGGCTGATTCAGGTCCAGCGAAAGTTGGGAGCTGCGCGAGGTTTGGATGGCGGGCTCATCCAGGCCATGGTCCTGGTCAAGATTCCAGCTGAAACCGATTCGGCCACCCGTCGGAAGTTCGGTATCCAGAGACGGCGAGAGGGTGCTCGACCGCTGCGTCTCGGCATCATCCCCGGGCGCCCGGTTCTGCTGTGCACCCAACACGATCGTACCCCGGGGCCGAAATTGCGCCTCGGCCACCGCCAGATTCAACTGATCGACGACGCGATCGAGGTACGCGCTTTGCAGCTGGGTATTCCGCCGCAGGGCCAGGGCAATGGCATCGGCCAGACCCAATTCCACCTCGCTGCCCGACAGCGGGGTAGGCTCGTATTCGTGGACATTGAAATTACTTGCAGAAGCAGCGGCCGTGGGCATCACAACCCATGCGGACACTGCAAACGCCAAGCTGGCCAGCACACCTGTGACCCAGCATGCTGGCCAGCCTCGCGTGTCACCTAACACGTGCGGTTCGTTTAGATCCGAGACCTAACGTCGTTCCCGGGTGCACAGCCAACCGGTTTGGGACGAATATTCACTACTGCTGGCACCACTGCTGAGCCGGTCGGCATGCTGCTTGCGCACGTACGACTCCAGATCCGAGTTGCTCACATTGGCAAAATACTGCCCGAAGTTCGCCCCGATTGCGTTGCTTCCACAACCACCTCCGGTACTCCCTATACCCACGCACACACAAATCGTAGAAGCGCTCGCGGTCGCGCCGAACATCACCCCACCCAACAGCATCATCGTAGCCAAACGCTTTTTCATCTTTTTCTCCTAGTTGTCGAACCCAACAGACGGCCGCTCGCCTTTCTTCTTGAATCGGCGAGGATTTCACCGGCCACACATTCGTATCATTCGATCGTGCAGACGTTTGCCTGCACGCGTACTACAGCCGCGAAACGGCCTCGATCATGGCCACCGGCAAGAGTTGGAGCACTCGACCCGATGGCTCAGCTCGCCCTGATCGTCGTACCAGGTGATCTCGACTTCACTGGAGTAGTAGGAGGCATATCCAGGCAATGACATCAGCACCGAATTGAGTCGCCCTCCGTCCAGTTCGTACGCGTAGTTCCCATACCAGCCATCCCAGACGAACTCTTCGCTTGCACCCGGGGCAAGGCTGAACTGCCGTTGTTCATAATCCGCCGATCCGTGCAGGACCGTAATGGTCCCCTGCAGTGCCTCACTGGAGCGGTTCTCGAGTCGCAGCTCGGAAACCTGGTCGGCTGTGGCCATCCCCGCCGACATCGTGGCTAACCCAACCGCAGCCACCAACGCCCATCGTGTCAACCGTCCCATCCATCACCTCTCGTGTCGATCGGAACCGCGCAACGACCGCCCCGATTTCATGATCGCCCGTGTCCAACCAGGCGCCTTTCGAGCGGTATCAGAACACAAACCGTGATGCAGTTCAGATTTCGCCCCAATGCGACTAACGGAAAACTCACGCTTCCGGCGAGCACCCGCACCGAGACGGAGGATCAGGCGCGAGCCTGACCTCCAAGGAAACACTGATCAATGGGCCCGCATCCGGCTCCATTCCCCACCGACGCATTTTGGGAAGGACATTGGGGCCACAGCGGCGTGTTTTACCCCCTGTAACCGCCGTTTTTGGCGGTTACAGGGGCGATTTCCGGTCCTGCGGGCTTCGGTGCTCTTAAGAGCACATCTTGGGAAGGCGGGCGCGCCATACGTTCCGCTTGAAACCTGTCAGCGCCCGGGGTGCCGAGCATCGGCGAGACGGAGGAGGCCCTCGCAACACGGAGAACTGCCAGCAGGCGAGATCAGGGGTCCGTTCGGAACAGCGGAAACGAAGCATATCGCGGTAGCGCGTGGGAGAGGTTGGCATCATCACAGAGTTCGGATTTCACCCGACCGGCCCATGCGCATGTGTCGGCGACCCGAGTGTTATACCCTGCGCCTGTAAAGGTAAGCGCCGCGTCCGAGAAGGCTACGCGGGCTCCGGCGATCTTTTGGGTACAAATGCGAGCAAGCGGAGGCCAGTGACGGCGTGCGGTGCAGTCTCGATATTGGTAACGAACTGACGGAGATCCCTCGACTCGCTGGTGAAGTCGAGGCGTTCTGCGAGCGCGCCGGCATGGAAGCCAACACCGTGAATCTCGCGCTCGATGAATGGATTACCAATCTCGTGTCCTACGCCTTCGATGACGGCGGCGAGCACCGGATTGGTGTGGAACTCGAGGCGGACACCGAAGGCCTGACGGTCGTGGTGACCGATGATGGCCACTCCTTTCATCCGCTAGAGGACGCACCGAAGGTCTCCCTGGAGGGAGGCGTCGAGGACCGCGCGATCGGAGGCCTGGGGCTGTATTTCATCCGAACGCTGATGGACGAGATTCAATACGACAGTGCCGACGGAGTGAATCGCCTTCGACTGCGACGTCTCAAGCGCAAGTGACAACGAACTGAACAACAAGGCCCGATTACGTAATGGAATTGAATAAAGAGACGGTGGACGGCGTATGCGTGGTGAGCCCCGAGGGGCGCCTGGACAGTAATACGTCGCCGGCTTTCGAGGCGGAACTGCTCGCCCTTCTGGACGATTCGCCCACCCTGGTGATCCGGTTTGCCGACCTGGAATACATCTCCAGTGCCGGGCTGCGGGTCATGCTCATGGCGGCGAAGAAGGTTCGGCAGCTGAATGGTCAGCTGGTGCTGTGCGAGATTCATGAGCCGATCCGGGAGGTCTTCGAGATCAGCGGCTTCCTGTCGATCCTGGACGTCTGCGATGATCGGGCGGTGGCCGTGGCACGCGCCCGCGGCGAGGCCTGAAGCCCGGTACTGATTACAGTGTCCGGGCCTCAGGTGCGTCCGCCCGCCGGCCCGACAAAGTGCAGTGCCAGCACGGTGACGTCATCCGCCTGATCGGCCTCGCCGGCAAACTCCTCTACCGCCTTCATGACGGCCGCAGTCTGTTCCCCAACCGCTCGGCCCTTGAGCTCGCCGTACAGGCGGATCAGGCGGTCCTCGCCGAACAGGTCCTGCGCTGGATTCGCCGCCTCGGTCACGCCGTCGGTGTACAGCAGCAGCTCTTCGCCCGGCGCCAGATGCAGATGCTGCGTCGCGTACGGCATATCTTCCATCGCCCCAAGCACCAGTCCAGGTGCCAGCTTTAACCACTCTGCGGTGCCATCCACCCGCCGGATCAACGGCGGGTTGTGGCCCGCATTCGCCATCACCAGCTCCCCGCTGTCCAGGTCGAGAATCCCGCACAGATAGGTCACGAACATCCCGCTGTCGTTGTTCAGGCACAGCTCGTTGTTGACCCGTTCGAGGATGCGCCCGGGATCGGGCTCCTGTTCCGCAATGCCCTTGACCAGGGTCTTGGTGACGGCCATGAACAGTGCGGCCGGGACGCCCTTATCGGAGACGTCACCTACGGCAAAGAACAAGCGGCGGTCGCCCTGCATCGTAAAGAAGTCATAGAGATCGCCCCCAACCTGGCGTGCCGGGAGCAGATCCGCATGCAGATCGACATCCGCCTGCATCCGAGAGAGCTCCAGCCGCCGCGGCAGAAAGCTCATCTGAATGTTGCGGGCGATCTTCAGTTCGGACTCGATCCGCTCCTTGGCCGCTGTGGTTGCGGTCAGGTCGTTGATGTAGTCCTTCAGGGACAGGCGCATATCATTGAAGGATCGAGCCAAATCACCGATCTCGTCCTGAGAGCGAATGGGGGGCATAGGCTGATCGAGATTGCCCCGGGCGATCTCGCCGGCACTGGTAACCAGCCCCTTCAGGGGGCGCGTGATACCCCGGGAGATCGCGATAATGGCCCCCAGAAGAATCAGGAACCCGACGCTTCCGATGATCAGCACCAGGTGCATCACCCGCAGCACATCGCCGAACAGTTCCCGCTCCGGGATGACCACCCCCACCACCCAGTCAGGATCCGGAAGGCGGACGTGGTAGAGCCGCGCAGGTTCGTCCAGCAGCGCCCTCGGCAACCGGCTGAACCCCTCCTCCTGACGCTGCAGCACGCGCCCGAGTTCGCGCAGTTCCGGTTCATCCAGCGTCTGGGCCAGACTGAACAGGCTCTCGCGCATAATCCAGTCGCTGTTCGGCCAGGAGATAAAGCGCGTCTGCCCGCTCAATAAAAAGCCGAAGCCACTGTCCAGCACCTCAACCGCATCGACGGTCTCGGTCAGACGTCGCAACTCGACGTCGAGGGTCACGATCCCACCGAGTTCCTCCGTGCCGTCCGCCACGCCATTGGCCATCGAAAAGGGCGTGGAGAAGGTGGTGATCAGGCGATCGGGATCGGCCGCCGATGCAAACGGATCCGCCCAGAATGCTTCGCCGGTGAGCGCGGGGATCTGATACCAGTCGCGGGTGAAATAGTCGAAGTCGTCCCCGCCGAGGTTTATGTACTCCAGTTCCCCATCGGGTCCCTCATAAACGAAGGGCCCGTGGTATCGCTGTCCGGGGATTGCCGCTTCAGGTTCCCAGGTGATGGCGGCACCCTGGGCGGCCGCCGTATTGGTCGTAATCGACTCCAATAGAGGCCGCATGGCCTCGGGGTCATGCCCGCCCTGAGTCAACGAGGCGGCCAGGGTCCGCCCCGAGCCCGCGACTTCGTTGAGTGAGGCCTCGATGCGCCCGGCCGTGGCGCGGGACAGCTCGCGGGCCTGGTGCTCCGCATGGTCCAGCATGATGTCGCGGACCATGTAGTACAGCAGCCCCGACGTCGTGAAGAAGATGGTCGCCACCGTCACCACGGTGACCAGCGCCAGACGTACCGCCAGGCTCTTACTCGGGGCGTGCATCAATCACCGGGCGGTGGAAGGTGTCGTAGTCGACAGGTTCACGCTCGAGGCTGACCAGGTTATTCATCAGGTTGTGGGCCATTAGATAGTCATTGGGGTCGAGTACCGGGGCCGGCAGGCGGCCGTCCGAGTCGAAGTAAAGCGAGCGAAGCACCTTGAGCATTAAGCTCTGGTGGGCGCGGTTCGTGGGCTCACCGTGCTGCTGGACCCGCTCCATAACCGCATCCACCGCGTGCTCCGGATGCTCGAAGGCGTGCTGCCAACCGCGTAGCGATGCAGCCACGAAGGCCTTCACGGCTTCGGGGCGCTCCTCGAGCGTGGATTCGAGAACGTAAATCCCGTCCTCGGCCAGGCCAGTGCCGTGTTCCTCCAGCCCGATCGTGGAAAGCTCCTCCGGCTCGAATCCCGAAAGATAGAGCTCCACCATTTCGTTGAACCGAGTGGCCATGGCCGCATCGACCGCACCCGAGCGAAGGGCCGTTACACCCGATCCCTGATCGATAATCTCCGGCTCCACGCCGTAGGCGCGAAACAGCGCTTCGGGTTGCATGCGAAAGCTCTGCCAGCGGGCCACACGGCGCCCATCGAGATCCTCGGGCGCGAGGATGTCGCGATCAGCAAAGGACACGATCACCAGCGACGAGTCGTGCAACAGTTGTGCTACGTTGACGACCTCCACACCGGCGTCGCGAAGCTCCAGCGCCTGCACCAGATACAACAAGGCGATATCGGCCTCGCCGCGAGCCAGCGCCTCGGATGCCGGATAGTCCGGGCCGTGCGGAAGGATGTCCACGTCCAGGCCGGCATCGCGGTACCAGCCCTGGTCGGCGGCGACATAAAAACCGGCAAACTGCGACTGCGGGACCCAGTGCGGCTGTACACGCAAGGGTTCCGCGAATGCCGAACCCGCCGCCAGGACCAGACTCAGGGCCAGCAACCGGCCGACCCACCGGGTTGGGTTCCAGGGAAGACCCGGTGATGGAAGTCGCATGGACGAACTCGGCATCGGCTGAAGACCACCGGGAGGATGGATGAAAACGACGGACAGCATACCGGTCAGGACGGCCTCGCGCATCCGGGGACGGCTGCAGGATCTGTTCGTAGTTTTGTTGTTGATGGTGGCCGGACTGGTAACGGTTCCCGTGGGCGCTGCCGACCCGATCGACCCCCTCGCCGCGCCGCTTCCGGTCGCAACGGAGGGCCCACCGGAGACGCTGCGTTCCGGCTGGTTTGAGCGGCCGCCGTACCAATATGCCGATCCGGATGGCGTATCCGGAGCCGCGACGGGGCTGGATCTGCGTGTCGCCCGCGAGGCGGCCGAGGCCACGGACCACACCGTACGCTATGGCCCCATGCCTTGGTCCGACCAACTGGCGGGGCTGAAGCAAGGCACTCTCGATCTGGTCGTCGGGACGTACTATGAACCCGCGCGCCTGAGTTACGTCCACTACTCGCGGCCCTATCGCGAGGAACGCAACGCACTCTACCTGCGCGATGACGGCGACATCCGCCTGACCAACCGCGACGAGTTCCTGGAGGCGGTGGAAGCCGGCGCGTTTCGCCTGGGCATCACACGGGGTTACGCCTTCGCCGATCCCGAGGTCGCGCGCCTCGTTCGGGACCCAGGCGATGCAGCCCAAATCCTGGAGACTGACAGCGATGCGGCGAACGTAGCCGCCCTGGTGGAGGGCCGTATCGACGGGTTTATCGCCGACCCGGTGATCCTCGACCTGTTCCTGGCACAAAGCGGACAGACCAACGAGGTCCGCCGCGCCCGCCTCGATCTCGGCTCGGTAGGCGTACGGGTCATGTTCAGCCGCGCGACCGTTCCACGCGAATTCGTCGAGGCCTTCGATGCCGAGCTGCAGGCTCTGGGGGACAGCCGCCGGATCGCCAACCTCGAAGTAGAACACCTGCTACCCGCGTTTCTGGCCATGACCACCAGCGAAGGCTGGTTCAACGTACTGACACTGATGGGCATCCTCGCCTTCTCCGCCTCCGGCGTGATGCTGGCGCGCCGCGAGCGCTACAACCTGTTCGGCGCCCTGATACTGGCCACGCTTCCAGCCATCGGCGGCGGTGTGCTTCGTGACCTGCTGCTGGGACGCGATCCGATATTCATCTTCGAAACGCCCGAATTCCTGTTACTGCCACTGGCGGTGGTGCTGGGCGGCTTCGCGCTCTACAAGCTGCATGACCACTGGCTCGTGCATCTCGCCCCCGCACAGCGACTGTTGGCGCGTCAGCGCGCGGGCCTCGGCGGGCGCATGGTCGGCAATGTGCAGCACGGCCTGGATGCCTGGGCGGTGGCCGCGTTCACCGTGATCGGCGTGGGCGTGGCCGTAGAAGCCCACGCCAGCCCGCTATGGCTCTGGGGCCCGGTGATGGCCGTGGTCACGGCATCCTTCGGCGTGATCATGCGCGACGTGGTTCGCTCGGACTTCAACATCGACATGCTCAAGCGCGACTCCTTCGCCGAGATCGCGATCGTCGGCGGCATTGCTTACTCGCTCCTGCTCCTCTGGCCGCCCGTGGAACTCTCGATGTTCTACATCCTGATGGTCACCAACGGCGTCATCGTGAGCCTGTTCGTGGCGCGGCTTCTGGTGTTGTGGTCAGGCTGGGTAAACCCATTACAGATGGGCGACCCGCATACCCTGCCGGAACGTCGTCTGGATGCCCTGGAAGCGGCGGAACCTGCCCTGTGGCAGCGCCTGTCGACCTACCTGGAAGAAAGCGAGACCGGCCGTGCCCGCGGTGTCGACCCGAGACGCCTGGAATCCCTGCACAAGGACTTCGGCTATGCCCTGGAGCCCTGGCAGACAGAATTCACCGCTCTGGCCGGAGAACCGCTGTTCGAGTCCACGGTCATGCGCTATCAAAACCTACGCGCCCGGTTCGAGACACTGCGCGCGCTGGAGCAGCAACTCTATGACCACCTGCGTATGCCGATCGCCGACGCTCTACCGGATGCGGAAGAGGCCGGCGAACTGGAGACCCGAGTATCCGAGGGCCTGCGCAGCCTGCTGGACACCGTCAGCATGGCGGTGGAAAGCGGCGAACGGGAAGACTTCGAATGGTTGCAGGAACTCTCGCGCAACCAACGGGCACGCTTCGACGACCTCCGAGCCCGGTATCTCAAGGCCGATCCAGCGCCCGGCGGCGCCCTGGACCAGGTGCTACAACGCACCCACCGGGTCGAACGGATGATGTGGATGCTCGCCGACTACGTGGACCAGCGTCTGTCACCAGGCGGCGTGGCCGCCGTCAGCGACCGCCGCCAACGGCAGATGATGATGCAGACCGGGGCCCACTAGTGTCCTTTAACAATAGTTCATTATATAATATAGGCCATGGGTTGATCTCCGTTTGAGAGGGGGCGTAATGGCTCAACGTGGTCGCAAACCGATCAAGCTGGACCTGTCGGATTCTGAGCGTGCCGAGCTGCAGCAGTGGGTACGGCGCCGCAAAACGCCAGCGGCCGAGAAGCAACGCGCGGAGCTGATCCTGGACAGTTCCGAAGGCCTTCCCGGGCGTGAAATCGCGACCCGGCACAAGGTGTCGATGCAAACGGTTTCCAAATGG